>NZ_KV827769.1:0-81700 GCF_001836185.1 Corynebacterium sp. HMSC036D03 | reverse complement strand
GACGCTTGAGCTCTTCTTCCATTGTTTCGCCGCCAGACGCGTCAGAGTCATCACGTGCTGAAGCGCTGTCACGGTACCAAGCCCGCAACGTGTGGTGAGATACTCCAAGGAGCTCGCCGACCTCCGTGTAGGCGCGTTGCAGTGAGCAAGATTCCAGGCGGACCATTTCGATGATCTGATGGACCGCCTTGTCCTTGAACTCGACGGAATACTTTCTAGGCATAGTTCAATCCTTCCTTAGCTGAGGTAGGAACTAAACCCAGGACGCTTCATTCCATGGCCATTGTGATTGGCGGAAACTTCTTAGATAACAAGACCGTCGGCCTAGGCGGTGTTATTGGTGGCGCTATTTTCCTGTTCATGCTGGCGTTGCTGGTCTGCGCCCTATTCTTTGCCGCGCCGCAGGTAAATGGCCAGGCAATGCCTGTCCTAGCGTTGATCAACACCATCCACCCGGCGCTGGGTTACGGAATGACTTTTGTCATTTACGGCATGATCTTCAACACCGCAGTGGGCATGTTCTACGCGCTGGCTAAACGCCTGACGCGCGGCCATGAGAAGCGCTTTTACCCCGTTTACCTCATTACCTGCCTCTTTGGCTTTGCGTTGTCCTTCGCTGATTTCAAGGACCTCGTCGGACTGATTTATCCAATTCTCGGCTATGGCGGCTTGGTGGTCATCGCTATCATGCTCTTTGGCTGGGTTAAGAATCGCGGCAAGATGGTAAAGGAATCAGGCCGCCGTATGCGTGCTCGTACGCTGGTGCAGCGTCGCCTTGATCCGCGTGAGCACTTTACCAAGAAGAATGAGAAGGAACTGCGCACCTTGGCCACGGCCTCCAACATGGAAACTGCGGAGTTTGTCGATGCCGTCGAAGAAGAAATCCACGAAGATCTCGAAGCAGACCAAGAACTCGAGTATGACCGCGAGGACCCAGATCCTTCCGTGGTCTTCGTGGAGCACACCAAGCCGGAAGTACCAAAGTAGGAATCCGAAGTAAATAACTAAAAAGGAGCTCGTACGTCCTTTTATTGGATGTACAAGCTCCTTTCTGCGCTTTATGGCTTTGTTTTAGGTCCGCGCGCTAGACCAACAACTCAGCAATCTGAATCGTGTTCAAAGCTGCGCCCTTGCGCAGATTATCGCCGGAGACAACCAGCACGAGGCCCTTGTTGTCATCAACTGACTGATCCTGACGGATGCGGCCCACCAAGGACTCGTCCACGCCTGCGGCAGCAAGCGGGGTCGGAACGTCGACGAGCTTGACACCGGGGGCGTCGCCAAGCAGGCGGCGTGCCTCGTCTGGGGTGATTGCCTTGTCGAACTCCGCGTGGATGGTCAGGGTGTGGCCGGTGAATACCGGAATCCGCACGCAGGTGCCAGCAACCTTAAGCTCAGGAATACCCAGGATCTTGCGCGACTCGTTGCGCAACTTCTGCTCCTCATCGGTTTCCTCGGAGCCATCGTCAACCAACTTGCCAGCAAAAGGCAGCGCGTTGAAAGCAATCGGAGCAACGTATGGGCCAAGCTCTTCCTCAGAGACCTCGAGAACGGAGCCATCATGGACGAGCTCTACGTTGCGATCTCCGATCTCGGCGGCCTGCTTGGTCAAGGCCTCAACACCAGCCAAGCCAGAGCCAGAAACTGCCTGATAAGAAGACACGTGCAAACGGTTCAGACCGGCAGCATCGTGCAAGACCTTAAGAACCGGCATTGCGGCCATGGTGGTGCAATTCGGGTTAGCAATGATGCCCTTCGGGAGGTTCTTCGCCTGCTCAGGGTTTACCTCAGAGACAATGAGCGGAACTTCGGGATCCTTGCGGTATGCGGAGGAATTATCCACCACGGTCGCGCCTGCAGCGGCAAAGACCGGGGCCCAATCGAGCGAAGTAGCGCCGCCGGCAGAGAACAAAGCAATGTCGACGTCAGCGACGGACTCCTCGGTTACCTGCGAGAGATCCTCAACCACAACCTTCTCGCCACGGAACACCAGTTCCTGGCCAGCAGAACGCGGCGAGGCAAAGAAACGAACCTTGTCAGCTGGGAAATTCCGCTCCTCCAAGATGGAACGCATGACGCGTCCCACCTGGCCGGTAGCACCAACAACTGCAACGGTGGTCATGAAAAATTCCTTCTTCCTAAATTAACGGCCCGTGCCAGCGTAAACGGTAGCTTCTTCCTCGCCACCGAGCTGGAAGCGCTCGTGGAGCGCAATGGCCGCCTTGTTCAGTTCCAGCTCTCGCACCAGCACGGAGATGCGGATCTCAGAAGTGGAGATGAGCTCCATGTTTACCTCGGCGTCGCGAAGCGCCTCGGTGAAGTCTGCGGTAACCCCTGGGTGCGACTTCATTCCGGCACCGACCAAGGAAACCTTGCCCACCTGGTCGTCGTAAAGCACGTTTGCCCAGTGGCCCTCATTCTTGAGCTTGGTCAAAATCTCCATGGCACGCGGGCCATCCGCACGCGGGCAGGTAAAGGTGATGTCGGTGGTTCCGGATTCCAAGGAGGAGACGTTTTGCAGGACCATATCGATGTTGATCTCCGCCTCCGCGATGGCGCGGAAGATCTTGGCGGCCTCCCCTGGACGATCCGGAATGCCCAGAACGGTGACCTTTGCTTCAGAGGTATCGGTCGCGATACCAGTCAGTACTGCTTCTTCCACAGGGATATCCTCCATTGAACCGGCCACCAGAGTGCCGGGGTCGTTTGAATAAGACGAGCGAACTCGCAGGGGCAGATCGAATGCGCGGGCGTATTCCACACTACGCAGAACCAGAATCTTGCAGCCGACGGCTGCCATCTCCAGCATCTCCTCGAAGGAAAGCTTCTCGAGCTTCTGCGCGTTCGGCACGATGCGTGGGTCCGCGGTGTAGACACCGTCGACGTCGGAATAGATCTCGCAAACATCGGCGTGCAGCGCAGCGGCCAGGGCTACCGCAGTGGTGTCGGAACCGCCGCGGCCCAAGGTGGTGACGTCGCGGCTTTCCTTATTAACACCCTGGAAACCAGCGACGATGCAGATCTTGCCTTGGCCCAGGGCCTCGGTGATGCGGCCCGGCGTGACGTCCACGATGCGCGCGTTGCCGTGGCGCTCCGTGGTAAGCACGCCGGCCTGAGAGCCAGTGAAAGACTGCGCCTCGGCGCCGAAGGACTCGACCGCCATGGCAACCAGGGAGTTAGAAATGCGCTCGCCGGCGGTAAGCAGCATGTCCATTTCACGCTGCGGCGGCACTGGGTTGACCTGGGCAGCAAGGTCGAGGAGTTCATCAGTGGTGTCCCCCATGGCGGAGCAGACAACAACCACGTCGTTGCCCGCCTTCTTGGTAGCCACAATGCGCTCGGCGACGGCGCGGATGCGATCCGCGGTTTCGAGGGAGGAACCTCCGTATTTTTGAACGATTAAGGCCACGTTGGGATATCCACCTTTCACTGTGCGTTTCCCGCGACAGTCTATAGCCACAGGGCCGATAAGCCCCGCTATACCTGTCGTGCATTAGTCAGTTGTCCATGCTACCCCGACGAGGTACTTCCTTTCACAATATGTGAAGGGGATCAAAGTGTTTTTATTCACCGCACCAAAAGAGGCAAACTTAACGACTTAGGAACATTTATTTTCACCCGTGAGCAGTATTCGTTAAAAAGGGCGACTACCTACTACGGTGGTGGGGGTGTTCAGCAATCTCTTGGCGGTTTTCTTTGCCCTCGCCTCCGCGCTCACCGTGGCCTGGGGCACGGTAGTCCGTCACCGGATCGCACTTGAAGCCTCCGGCTCGGTCATGCGCACCGCGATGCGCAATCCCGTGTGGTGGGTCGGCACACTTGCCGCCATTGTGGCTTATGGCCTGCAGATTGTCGCCCTAGGCTTTGGCACCCTGCTGGTAGTTCAGCCCATCTTGGTGCTCTCGCTGATGTTCACCTTGCCGCTTTCTGCCTGGTACTCCAAGCGGCCGCTGTCTTTTCATGAAATCTTCTGGTGCAGCGCGCTGACCATCGCAGTGGGCATCTTGGTGGTCTACGGCCGCCCCGTTGCCGGCGATCCGCGCCCCTCCCTTTCGCAATGGTGGCCGCCGCTGCTGTGCGGCGCACTGGGCTTGGCGCTGCTCGGCGTCCTAGCGTGGCGCTTCCCCGCTCGGCGCGCCTTGGCCTTGGGAACTTCCTGCGGCATCCTCTACGGCTATGTGGCGCTGCTATCTAAGTCTGTGGTGGATATCTTCTCCCACGAGGGCCTTGGCCAGCTCCTGGTGTCCTGGCAGTTTTGGGGCTTAATCGCCCTCGCCGGCGGCGGAACCGTGCTCCAGCAATATTCTTTCCACGCCGGTGCGCTAAAGCAATCCCTGCCAGCTATGACCATCATGGAGCCCATCGTTGCTTTTGGCTTGGGCTACGTGGTCTTGGGCGAGCAATTCCAGGTTGATTCGCTGGCGGGCTGGACGCTCATGTCCTTAGCTCTAGCCGTGATGATCCTAGGCACGGTCATCTTGTCGCGCCGCCCAGTGGGCTCCTCCACGCGGCAGATCCAAAGCTAAATAGCCCACTCGAATACGGCAAGCATGTGCGCCGAAAACCACGCACCGAAGAGAACATAGGCGCCGCATAGCGCTGCGGTGCTGCGGGTGCTCGCGGAATCAGCCAGCTTGATTGCCCATGGAATAAACAAGACCGCCGCGGGCAAAAGCAGGCGTGGGCGCGAATGCATGATGCCATCAGAGAACAACACATTCGCTATGAGCGCGGCGGCGAAAAGCCAAACCGGCGCTGGCAAGCGCCGCCAACCCAAGAGCAACAGGATGGGCGCGCCGACGATTACGAGCGCGGAAAGCAGATAGCCCACGTTGTCAGAGTTCAAAAGCGTGGACCATATCCACTTGAGCGTTGCCGCACCGAAATCGAAATGGGAGTTCCAGTGTTTTTCTTGGATGCCAAAGTAGCCTCCTGCCTGCCCGAGATAGCTATTCGCCCACGTCAGATAACCAAACAGGGGAATCGCGGCGAAGATAAGGCTCAACCAGGCCTTCCACTCGCGGACGGCCTTGCACAATACGATGAGGGCAAAGACCACGAGGACGTCGATTGAAGTCAGCCGCACGGCGGAAAGCGCAAAGCCAAAAAGGCCGGCCAGCCACCACTTTTCATCCAGCAAGGCAACGAGCATCCACATCACCAGCGCGCCGAAGAGCGCCTCGGTATAAGGCATGGCAAACACGATGGACATCGGAGCGCTGCTCACGGCGATGGCGGCAACCGCGCGGGCCTTAAAACCGGCCCCCATGCGCTGCGCGATGGCCATGACGCCCACAGCCATGAGGAAAGTGAAAAAGAAATTGAAAACAATCGCGACGGCAGCTTCATTCGCAACAAAGAAGCTGCCCACCTTGATAACGAGCGGAAAGCCCGGGAAGAAGGCCATCGTTACTTCATTGACGTTTCCATCTGCGGCAACGTCAGCACCGAAGTAACCAGCACGGGCAATCTCCGTGTAGTATTTCGCGTCCCATTTGGTCAGCAGGCCGCCTAAGTTATCTTCGTTAGCCTGCGCAAAAATGGCGAGCACCCCAATCCGCAGGAGGTTGCCCAGCACAGCAATTAGACTCGCGGCAATCCAATCCTGCCTACCGAGACGAGGGGCCGCGCTATGCGCTACTTCTGCGCCGGCCGCATTCTTGACTTCGTGCACGTTATGCAATGTTATCGGCATGCTTCAGACCCCACCTCGATTTACGTGGAATTCTCCCACCCCAACAAAAGGAGATCCCAATATGTGAGAACTCTTGCCACATCGTGAGAAGCGCGCTAGTGTGATTCACATGACTATGCGGCAGAGCCTCCTCCTTATTTGCCGCGGCGGGATTTAGGCCTTTCAAACCCACCGGCCAGCGCCCCCGTCGCGGGTTTTCACGATGCGCATCCAAACTGCGCCTTCCCACCCCCGCCGCTGCTGGCTAAACGGTACCTCTTTATCCGCTTCCTTAACGAAGCAGCAAGGACAAATCATGGCTCCCAACGATTCTTTTATCACCGCCCCACGCGAAATCACTACCCCTAACGGCGACTTTGGCAAGAACCAGCCCGCCTGGAATAAGCAGCGCGGTTCCGCAATGCCCACCCACCGTTACCGCAGCTTTGCCCAAGAAGTAGAAGACATTCAGCTGCCGGACCGCACCTGGCCGGATAAGAAAATCACTTGCGCTCCACAGTGGTGCGCGGTCGATCTGCGCGATGGCAACCAAGCGCTGATCGACCCCATGAGCCCGCAGCGCAAGCACCGCATGTTCGACCTGCTGGTCAAGATGGGGTACAAGGAAATCGAGGTAGGTTTTCCTTCCGCATCTCAGACCGACTTCAACTTCGTGCGCGAGATCATCGAGCAGAACAAGATCCCTGAAGACGTCACCATCCAGGTCCTGGTGCAAGCACGCGAGCACTTAATCCGGCGCACCTTTGAGGCCTGCGCGGGCGCCAAGAACGTCATCGTGCACTTCTACAATTCCACCTCGAAGCTGCAGCGCCGCGTGGTCTTCCGCAAAGACCGCCCTGCGATCAAGAAGCTGGCTTGCGACGCCGCAGCGCTCATCAAAGAAGTAGCCCAGGACTACCCCGACACGAACTGGCGCTGGCAATACTCCCCGGAGTCTTTCACCGGCACGGAGCTAGAATTTGCCCGAGAGGTATGCGACGCCGTGGTTGAAATCATGGAGCCCACGCCCGAGCACCCAATGATCATCAACCTGCCTTCCACGGTGGAGATGATTACGCCGAACGTCTACGCGGATTCCATCGAATGGATGCACCGCAACCTGGCCAAGCGAGAAAGCATCATCCTGTCGCTGCACCCACACAACGACCGCGGTGCCGGCATCGCGGCTGCCGAGCTGGGTTATCTGGCGGGCGCGGACCGCATCGAGGGCTGCCTGTTCGGCAACGGCGAGCGCACCGGCAATGTGGATCTGGTGGCGCTGGGCCTGAACATGCTCACCCAAGGCGTCGATCCACAAATTGATTTCAGCGACCTGCCCACTATCCGCGATACCGTGGAGTACTGCAATCAGCTGCGCGTTCCTGAGCGCCACCCCTACGGCGGCGAGCTGGTCTTTACCGCTTTTTCCGGTTCCCACCAGGACGCCATCAACAAGGGCCTCGACGCCCTGGCCAACGAGGTACGCCCCGGCGCCATCAACACGGACGTCTCGTGGGAAGAGCTGCGCGAGACCGAATGGGAGGTGCCTTACCTGCCAATCGATCCGAAGGACGTGGGGCGCGACTACGAGGCAGTTATCCGCGTGAACTCCCAGTCTGGCAAGGGCGGCGTTGCCTACATCATGAAGACCGATCACGGCATTCATATGCCGCGCGCGATGCAGGCAGAATTTTCCGCCGTGGTCCAAGAAGTCACGGATGCCGAAGGCGGCGAGGTCGGTTCCAAGGGCATGTGGGATATCTTCGCCACCGAGTTCCTAGACCGCGAGGCGCCGCTTGCGCACAAGAACTTCCAGATCGATAACGCGGTAGGCGACGACGCCGAAGCCAAGGTCACCGCGACAGTCATCTACAACGAGGCGGAGTCTGTGGTTTCCGGCCACGGCAACGGTCCGATTGCGGCCTACGCCAATGCCCTCGAAGCGTTGGGAATTGATTTCGAGGTAATCGAGTACGCACAGCAATCGCGTAGCGCTGGCGACGACGCCGAAGCTGCCTGCTACATTGCCGCCGACGTCAACGGCACCAAAGTGTGGGGCGCTGGCATTGCCGGCTCCACCACGCGTGCTTCGATTTTCGCCATCAATTCGGCGGTCAACCGCGCGCTGGGCTAAAGGTGGTAGAAGTCGAGGCATGACTTTATCGCTCTATCCCATCCCCCACTTGGGGCTCGGCGCGGTGCAGGAATTGCCCGTGCACCCCGCATCGGCATCCCAGAATTCGCCTTCTGCGGAAGCAAAACAGCGAGAGGTCAACGCCACTTTGTCCAGGCAGCCCGACGGCACCTGGCAGGTGGCGACCGCCGCCGGCGTCGTAGGTCTGATTGCGCCTCAGGATGCGGCTGAGTACCCAGAGATAGAGCTGCTTTTCGACGCCCAGCTGACTCCAGCAGTAACGCTTCGCCAAAGCCCCCAGCCCACGGTGTTGCTGCCGCGTCCGGGCCTGTGCCTGCCCGCGAATAATCCGCCGTCCAGCCCGTGGGCGCTGCTTTCTTTTGCCCCAGCGATAAGCATCACGGTTATCCCAGACGAGGTCGACATTCCGCAGTTTGGGCGAATCCATCTGCTGGTTACCTTGCGCGCGGCCGAATCCGATCCGCAGCGCATCAGCGCTTATCTTGGCCCACAATTCATCGGCACGCTGGATAGCTACCCGGACTATCTTCCGGACCTGCTCGTCCAGCATGCCAAGCAGGGGCTAAGCACGCTCGCCCATGCCTACCACTTCCCTCGCCAAGGCGGACGAGTGCTCAACATTTATGCTGGCAAGCAGATAGAACAGGAAACCCGCGACGGCTCCGGCCAGGAACGCCTACTGGCGGAAAACACCCGTAGCGCAAGCTCTGCTGCGGCCACTTTTGAGACCGCCAGTTTCAAGGCCATCACCGATGAAGACTTGTCCCGTATCGACCGGCTCCCGCAAAAGGCCACAGCGGATTCCACCCCGACAAAGAAGAACAATAAGAGCTGGCTCATCTTCGCCCTCGTGATTGTTTGCATCGCCGTTTTGATCGCAGTGTTGATTGCCCTTTAATTGCACGCTCATTGCCCAACTCAGTCAGCGCACGGCAACCTTTCGACCTGCTCAAATGCCGCTTATACGTTTGAGTTCAAAGCTACGAGTCGGTAGGGTGGATTTAGTTTCTTTTAGAGGGTTAGCGCGCTCTAGGCGCAGCAGACCCTCTAAGTCTGTCTCCTTATAGCTCGCATCCCTACTCCCAAACTTCTTCCCCGCACCCTACGAAAGCGAATACAGATGAAATCGACAAACTACATGGTCCCTAACCATGGTTTTGGCGATGTAAATCAAATTCCCATCCAAGAAGTAAGCCCAGATTTCCTCGTCGAGCTAATGGAAGAATCTGGTTCTGAACAGCCTGCAGTGGAGGTCAACCTCACGGGCTCTTCTGACGAAGGCTTCCGTGTCCGCTACGAAGACACCACCATCGGCTACCTCGAACGGGAAGAAGCTGCGGCTTATACCGAGCTTGATTGGATCATCGATGCAGGTTTGCGTCCTCTGGTTACCGCACGCGTAACCATGGTGGAGTTTGATGGCGAGGAATGGCCTTCTTTCGATGTCGAGCTACCGGCCCCTGGCCTGTGTGTTCCGGTCAATAACCCGCCGGCAGAGCGCTGGGCCATGCTGCCTGGCACTACGGCTGCGGCAATCACTCAGTTCCAGTCCAAGATGGACGTCTTCCCGGAATCCGCCGAGCACTTCTTGGTCACCCTGCATGCGCGCCGTTTCTTTGGCCGCCGCAGCGTCAACGTGGCGGTCGATGGTGTGCAGATCGCCTCGCTTAGCCATGATGACGCCCACCGTTTGGCCGATACCGTTTCGAGCTACCAAAACAGTGGCCTGCTCGCCGTAGCACGCGCCTATTACTGCATGGATGAGGGCAAGCCTCGCCTTGTCGTTTATGCCGATGAGCAGTCTGATGACAAGCGTGCCGTTGTCGCTGGCGTCGCTGGCGCTGATGTCTTCGCAGACCTCCTCCATGCCTCTCGTCGGCGGCAGTGCCGGACTAAAACTCGTGGCCGCTGCCAGCGCAGCGATCATCGTCGGCGGTGGCGCAAACCTCGCGGCCTCCATCTTTTCCGTGGATGAGCAGGCTCGCGAAGAAGCTACCGAAGCACAAAGCCGCTCCTATGAGGACTCAGTCTTCCCACGCGGTCTTTCGCCCTACCGGGACATTTTCGGCACTTCCAGCGCCCAAAAAGCCACGGCAGAGCCTGGCTCACGCACCACGTCTCGCGAGGATTCCCGCGAAGGCACCAAAGACCGCAGTGCTGTAGCTACACGGAAGCAGACTTCCGACGCCGTCGAACCCACCGCAGAACCCAACACAGACGAAAGCTCCCGGGATTCCGCCGAACACGTCCTCGCTGCGCCAGATGCGCAGACCACGCTCGAGGGCAACAAGGAAAACCCACGCGGTCCTTCCCGCCCAACGTCGCCGCGCCATACTTCTGGTGACGACCAGAACCTTCCAGCGCCACTGCCGGTCCCGACGCTTCCGCCGGCCACCCCAACGACGGAACCTTCTACCCAACCGCGTAGTACAACCGAGCCAACGCGAACTGTACCTTCTCCTACCCGCACGGATACAACCATCCCGAAATCACCGGCAACCTCCACCACGCCGACGACATCGGAGCCGAGCTCGACTTCCTCCTCTCCTACCCCAACTAAGGAAGCAAGCACCACCGAAACTACGGAAGCATGCACTACCGAGGAGTCCACGACTCCTAACTCGACCACGCGTCCGGCCTCCCCAACGACAACGACCCGGAAGCCCATCACGCCAGGAACCATCATCATCCGCGGCTAGGTCACACGCTCGCCCGTTGAGCCAACGTGTCCAGCCGGGGTACTACACTTAAAACAATGAGCACCACCCCCGGCCCCGATTCAGCCCCCGCGCCTTCACCGGCCGCGCTGGCTGCTGGCCGCCCGCACAATCCCGGCCGGGCTAGTACCGACAAAGAAAGCAAGCAGCCAAGCGCGCAAGAAATAGCGCAGGCCGAGGCCGTTGCCGCCTACCCTTTCGTCGCACTCACGGTGCAGACCACCGGCATTCATCCTTCTACTGGGCGCCTCGTTGCCATCGATGCCCTGACTTATAACGAAAAGAACGAGGTAGGCCAAGAATTCCACGCCGTCATCAACCCTGGTACCAACCCGGGCCCACGGCACCTGCATGGGCTTAGCATTGAGGAAGTAACAGAAGGCCAGTCTTTCTCGCGGCTGCTCAAGCCACTTGATCGGCTAATTGACGGCCGCACCTTGATCGTGCACGATACCCCATTTACCTGGGGTTTCATTGTCTCCGAGGCGCGTCGCGCCATGATGGCCGCCGCGCGCCAGAATCGCTCGCGAAACCGCAACCGTAATAAGGGCAGGCGCCGCCGCCAGAAGGTCGGCCACGTTCCTACCCCGGTCAGCATCGTCGATACTTTGGCCACTGCCCGCCGCCAGGGGGTGTGGGATAACGATGTCCGCCTCGCGGCCGTCGCCAAGCGCAGCGGCCTTGATGTAGCTCCACCCACCGCAACCGTTGAACGTGCCCAACGCAGCGAGGCCGCCACCTCCCGCGAGCAAACCCAGCTGCTGTACCGCCTCTATCAGCATCAAGCAACCGGCACGCGTAGTGCATACGCGCCAGATGAGCTGCGCGCGGATCGCTTTGGTTTGCAGCGCTCGCACGTGCGTGTCGACGCCGCAGAATCCCCACGTCAGCACCACAATCCGGGCAAATATGTTCCTGGCAAGGAGCTGCACCGCGGCATGGAGATCGTGGTCGCGCCAGAGATCATGGAAGATCCAGACACCATCATCGCGGCTATCGCACGTGAAGAGCTCAACTATTCGGAAAAGCTCACGCGCGAATCCTCGCTGGTGGTTTGCAACATCACCACCGATTTCGTGGGCAAGCCCATGCACGCCCACCGCAAGGGCATCCCGCTGATGTCTGACACTGCTTTCCTTGCAGCGCTCGAGCGCATCCAAGAAGCAATCGAGCCGGAGCCAGAGAAGGATTCCGATAATCGCGGTCAGGCACACGTGCCGAACAGCAATAATCGCCGCTCCGGCAGCGCTAATAGGCGGCGCTCGCGCCGTAAGTCGGGCTCGGGCAAATCCTCCGGCCGCAACCAGCAGAAGAACAATAGTCAGCAAACAAACGAAAATCCCAATTCTTCCAACGCCAAGCCCGGCGGCAATCCGAAGAACGAGGAGAAATCCGGCTCTGGGAACTCGGGTGGCAACAAACGGCGGCGGCGCCGTGGCGGCCGCGGTGGCCGTGGCCGGCGTGGTGGCAAGCCCAAGGGCGGAAACTCGCAGGGCAACAAGGGCCAAACCAGCTCCGGAAAGAACAGCTCCGGGGCAAATGGGTCTGCCAAGAATAAAAACTCCGGCCAAAACTAGGCGCGCAAGTACCCGCCCCGCGGGCTGACGCGACTACCCTAGGGGCATGAGTTTTAACCTTTCCGGCACGTTGCGTTCATTGCGTACCAACGCCGCCACGACCGCTGCCAAGCTGGCCACCACCGCCTCCCGCGCAACCGGACGAGGCGCCGGCGGAATGATCGGTGGCCTTATCGCTGGCGCGATTGATCCACAGATCATGGCTAACCTCGGCGGTGGCCGCCCTGCGGTGCTGGTTACCGGCACCAACGGCAAGTCCACCACCACCCGCATGCTGGCCGCCGCTGTACGCAGCGAGCACAAAGTCGCTACCAATGACGGCGGCGACAACATGGATGCTGGCATCATCTCCGCGCTCATGGCGGGCAAAGACGCCTCCCACCTCGTGTTGGAGGTAGACGAGCTGCACGTTCCGCACGTGGCAGACAACCTGAATCCGCAGGCGCTGGTGCTGCTGAACCTCTCCCGTGACCAGCTCGACCGCGTCGGTGAGATCAATAAGATCGAGCGCGCTCTGCGCGGCGCCGTCGAAGCCCACCCAGACATGCTGGTCATCGCCAACTGCGACGATGTCCTCATGACTTCCGTGGCCTACGACGCCAAGAACGTCATCTGGGTCTCCGCCGGCGCTGGATGGCTCGGCGAGTCCGTGACGTGCCCACGCACCGGCGGCCACATCGTGCGTGATGAGGATGATTGGCGTGCGGTCAAGCCGCTTCCCGACGGCCGCGAGTTCCGCCGCCCCACCCCAACCTGGCGCGTAGACCAAGATGGTTTGCACACTCCGCAGGGTGACAAGGAGCTGAGCCTCTCCCTGCCTGGACGCGCCAACCGTGGCAATGCCGCCCAGGCCATCGCCGCCGCAGTGGAAGGCTTCGGCGTGGACGAGGCCAAGGCCATCGCCGCCACCGAATCCGTCAACGACGTGGCCGGCCGTTACTCCACCATCACCTTGGGTGACCGTGAAATTCGCCTGCTGCTGGCTAAAAACCCAGCCGGCTGGCAGGAGGCCCTGTCCATGGTGGATCGCTCTGCCGACGGCCTAGTCATTGCCACCAACGGCCACGTGGCAGACGGCATCGATATGTCCTGGCTGTGGGACGTACGCTTCGAGGACTTTGAAAACCTCGCGGTCAAGGCCGCCGGCGAGCGCGGCACCGACCTTGCTGTGCGCTTGGTCTACGCCGATATCTCTCACGAGCTCATCCCGGATCCAGTCAAAGCCATCGAGTCCTGCCCACCGGGCCGCATCGAGGTGCTGGCTAACTACACCGCTTTCCGTGATTTGAAGAAGGCGCTTGAGCGCAAAGTAAAGGAGAACGCCAATGGCTAAGACGCAGTTGCAAATCGGCCTCATTCTGCCCGACGTGCTTGGCACCTACGGCGACGACGGTAACGCCCTTGTCCTGCGCCAGCGCGCCCGCATGCGCGGTCTTTCGGCTGAGATCGTTCCGATCAAGCTAGGCGAGGCAGTCCCTGACTCCCTCGACGTCTACACACTCGGCGGTGGTGAGGACACCGCGCAGATTCTCGCGGCGGAGCACCTCATCAAAGACGGCGGCCTGACCCGCGCGGCTGAGGCTGGCCGCCCGATCCTTTCAATTTGTGCTGGCCTGCAGGTTTTAGGCGAGTCCTTCCGTGCCTCTGGCCAGATTATTGACGGTGTCGGTCTCATCGACGCCACCACGGCCTCCATGGCTGAGCGTGCCATCGGCGAGGTCTCCTCTCAGCCGACCGGCGCTGGTATCACCGCGGAGCTGACCGAAACCCTCACCGGCTTCGAGAACCACATGGGCGCCACCATCTTGGGCCCCGCCGCACAGCCGCTGGGCAAGCTCATTCGCGGCCAGGGCAACGCCGATACCGCAGCCACCGCCGATCTTTCCGACGCCGCCGAGCAGCGCATTGCCGAAGGCGCCGTCCAGGGAAGCGTCATCGCCACCTACATGCACGGCCCGGCACTGGCGCGCAACCCGCAGCTGGCTGACCTCCTGCTGGCCAAGGCCATGGGCGTTGCGCTCACAGACCTAGAACCGCTCGACATCCCGGCCGTGGACAAGCTGCGCACCGAGCGCCTCAACGCATCAAAGCCGCCGCGCTCGCAGCTCTAGACACGCAACTGCGGGGCGCTCAGCTGACGCTCGCGGCTTGCCTTAGCCCGGCTTGCCTTAGCCGCCCTAAATGCCAAATCGTCGCCATTTTCGCGCAACTTGGCGCCACAATCCGGCAATTAGGGCGGCTGCTAAGACAGCTACACCGTCAAACGACCCGACAGCGCGCGGGACAGTGTCAGTTCATCCACGAACTCAAGGTCGCCGCCCAGCGGCATGCCTGATGCGAGGCGGGTGATCTTCAGATCCGGGAAGTCACGCAACAACCTCACCAGGTAGGCCGCGGTAGCCTCGCCTTCCGTATTCGGATCGGTTGCGAGGATAACCTCTTTGATCTCCGGCGTCGTGTCATACAACGGCGCGTCCGGGGTGGAATCCGCCAGCTCGCGGTCAGGCAACACACCACCGATGCGCTGCAAGAGCACGGAGATGTTGAGGTCCTTCGGGCCCACGTTCGCCAGCGGGTCCAAAGCGCCGCCTAGAACGTGGTAGCGCCCCTCATACTCACCGGTGCGCTCGATGACCTGGATGTCCTTAGGCTCTTCTACAACACAAATAGTGGATGCATCGCGCTGCGAGTTCACGCAGATTCGGCAGACTTCTTCGCGCGAGATGTTGCAACAGATACGGCAGAAAGTCACGCCATCACGTACCGCGCCGAGCGCGTTTTGCAGGCGGTCGACGTCCTCCGGATCCATGTGCAGCACGTGAAAAGCGATACGCTGCGCCGACTTCGGCCCGACACCCGGAAGGCGCGAAAACTCGTCGATGAGATCCTGCAGAGGTCCTTCGAACACGATTCTCCCTATCTATGAAATGCAAAAAGGCCGCTTCCCCCACTGCGGGGAATAACGGCCTTTTAGTTTAACGCGCGACTACTGGTTGCCGCCGAAGACATCCTGGAAGGAAGGTCCATCGTAGCCCTGCTGGGACTGGCCCATGCCCTGGGACAGCGGGCCAATCTTTTCCTGAGCCAGCTTGCCAGCGGCAGCGTGTGCTTCCTTGAAAGCGCCGATGACGAGGTCCTGGAGGGTGTCAACGTCCTCAGGGTCCACAACGGACTTATCGATCTGGAGGTCGACGAGCTCTGCGCCGCCGGTCATGACAACCTTAACCAGGCCGTTGCCTGCGGTGCCTTCAACGTGTGCGGCCAGGATTTCTTCCTGTGCCTTCTGCAGCTCAGCCTGCACGCGGGCAGCCTGTGCGAGCAGGTCGTTCATGTCATTTGCCTGGGACATTGGGTCAGTCATGGAAAGTCCTTTCAACGTAAATTTCTTTAAGATTTTCGCTACCCGTCAAGTGTACAGACGCTTAACTACAAGCGCCGTGCACCTAGCTCCTTGGTGAGCAGTTCCATCGCAACTTCCGTGGAGCTGCGGTGGTCCATCTCGCCGGCGTTTTGGGCTTCCTCCATCATTTCGCGTTCTTGTTCATCGCGGGAGTAGGCCTGTTGCGGTGGTTGCGCAGTGCTTGCCGACGCCCCCATCTCCTGGTTCTGCTGCCCCAGCCCCGGTTGGCTGGGCTGCGGGTCAGCTGGATAGTACTCCTCTGGTGGTGCCTCAAAATCGTCTTCCGGCGCTGGTTCGGGCGGCAGCGGTACACCGTTGCCGAACTGCGGAATCTTGTTGAATTCCTCGTCACGCTTCTGTGCCACCTGTGAAGCCTGCGCAATTCGCGAACGCCAGTCACCACCCTGCTGGGATGACTGCTGTGCCGGCTTCGCTGCTTGCTGACGCGGGGCCTGCACCTGCGCAGGCGGAGTAGCTTGCGGTGCAGGTTGATGCGCGCTTGCCGCCGCTGTGGCGGCCGCCGCAGCCGCCGATGCCGCAGCCGGTGTCACTGGCCCGGGGCTCTCTTCGCGAGCAGGCTCGTTGTTCTGCGTGCCGATAGGTCGCGGTGCTCCCCACGGATCATCAGATGCAGACGCAGATGCGCTGGCAGACTGCTCCGATTGCTGCTCGGGTTCAGTCTGCGGGCTAGGCCTCTCAGACTCCTGTTCTGACTCAGCGGACTCGCGCTGTTGCTGGTTTGGGTTCCACGTTGGCTGCTGCCGCGGAGTGCTTTCGCTAAAGCCTGCTGCCTTCGGGTTGGTGCCGATAATGCAGTTGACCTTGATGTCACGGCGCAGCTCTTCCTTAAGAACTGCCACGATTACATCGTTGTTGGACGGCGAATTGATTCGCTCCGCAAGGGCACCAGTGGTGTGTCCCAAAATCAATGTGTCATCACGGAAGCCAAGCACGCGCGCCTCAGCGAGCATGATCTCTGCAACCTTGTTGCGACGTCCCACGGCCGCGCGAAGGTTCGACCACTGCGAACGCACTTGCTCCGCGACATCAACTGCATGTTCCTGCGCTGGTTCCTGAGCAGACCGCTGTGCCGGTTCCTTGGCTGGTTCCTGAGCAGACTCCTGTACAGGTTGAGTCTCGGTTCGCTGCTGAGGCGCCTGTTCGGCGCGCTCAGCTGGCTGTTCCTCGGACTGCTGCGGCTGCTGTGCAGATGCCGATTGCTCCGGCTGAGCCTGCGGCGCCTGGGCCTGTTGCTGTTGTGCCTGCTGTTGAGCTTGACGGTTACGGCGAGCAGCGATGATGGCAGCCGCCGCGGCTGCAGGGTCTTGAGCTTGGGCAGTAGCGGGTGCAGGTTGGTTGGAAACTGCGGTATTTGCGTGGCCGGCAGCAGGCGTTCCATCGGAAGCGCCTTGCGGTGAGCCAGCGGGCATGCCCTGTGGCAGCGCAGCAGTCTGGCCCGCGGCGGCTGCTGCAGGCGCAGAGCCAACCAAGAGGTGAGCACACAGGATCTCCAGAAGCAGGCGCGGCGAAGTAGCGCCACGCAGCGAAGAGATGCGGCTGTTGACGGTCTCTGCCAGGTAAGCCAACTGTGGGCCGGTGAAACGCTGGGCTTGGGCCAAAAGGATTTCGCCGCGGTCGGTCGGGGCCGAGACCAAGCCGGCCTCCAAAGCACCCGGCACTGCTTGCAGAATCATGAGATCACGAAGGCGATCCAAAAGGTCGATGGTAAAGCGACGTGGCTCGTGGCCGGCTTCAATGACGTCGTCGACGATCATGAACAAGGCTGCCTTGTCTTGCTCGGCAAGCGCCTCAATGGTCTTATCCAACAGACCTAGGTCAGTCACGCCCAGCAGCGGACGCGCAATGTCATAGGTCAGACCGTCAGGCCCCGCACCAGCCAAGAGCTGATCCAGAATAGACAAAGTATCACGCGGGGAACCGCCACCGGCCTGGATGACCATGGGATACACGGAATCATCGACGTGCACGCCCTCCGAAGCCACAGTGCGCTCCAACAGGCCCTTCATGGCCGGCGGGGTCAGCAGGCGGAACGGGTAATGGTGGGTACGCGAACGAATGGTGCCGATGATCTTTTCCGGCTCGGTGGTGGCAAAAATGAAGATCACGTGCTCCGGTGGTTCCTCCACCACCTTCAGAAGCGCGTTGGCGCCCGAGGCGGAAATCATATGTGCCTCGTCGATAATGAAGATGCGATAGCGCGACTCAGCAGGTGCATAGTACGCGCGGTCACGCAGCTCACGCATGTCCTCCACACCGTTGTGGGAAGCCGCGTCAAGCTCAGTTACATCCAGATTGCCCGGGCCACCTGGTGCCAGCGAAACACAAGACTCGCACACGCCACACGGGGTAGACGTAGGCCCCTGCTCACAGTTGAGCGAGCGGGCCATAATGCGCGCTGAAGAGGTCTTGCCGCAGCCGCGCGGACCGGAAAACAGGTAGGCATGATTGATACGCCCTGCGTCGAGGGCAGCGGATAAAGGCTTGGTGACCTGCTCTTGGCCGACCACTTCCGCGAACGTTGCTGGACGATATTTCCGGTATAGAGCCACGGTTAGTCAGTCTACATTCTGTGCCCGACACTCTCCCCCGCAGCGGGCGGAGCAAGCTAGCCGGCGCGCTTCCAATCGAGGATATCGACGCCCTGTTCAGCTACTGCTTCCTGCAGCTTGGCGACGCCCTCTTCCACCGCATAGGCATATTCTGAATCGGTAAGCATCAGCAGCTGACAGACCAAAGTCAGCCGGCCGTCCTCCGGCAGCTGAGGGGTGCTACCGCCCCACAAATAAGGCGCGATCAGCAGACCATGGTGCACGTTGAGCGAATCTTCCGAAAGTATCTCCGGCAGCATGATGCCCGGCTGGGCCGGCAGCATGCCTCGGGCCTTGATCAGCTTTTCTGCAGCCGCAGTAACCGCAGCAGCTACCTCCGGCTGCGTCGCGCGCGCTACGGTCAGCAGCTCGCAACGCACATCGACGCCCTGCTCCGCATGCTTGAGCCCCGTGTCTACCTCGCCGAAGGTGGTGGTAACGGCGAGGGACTGGGCGTCGTCAAGCGCGGCTAAACCAAGCCGGCGGCCTTCCACGTTTTTAAACTCCAGCGGAACGGGAATGACCTGGCTTAGCCAGTACGAAGTCTCGTCGGAATTGATGGCTTAAGCCCCCAACTTCTCCAAAGCGGCGAGCAGCACGCAGGTTGCGACGCCGTCCATTGCAGCCTCGACCTCTTCCTGCGGTGGCAGCGAAGGTGCCAAGCGGATGTTGCGGTCATTCGGGTCCTCGCCGTGCGGGAAGGCAGAGCCAGCCTTGGTCAGCACGATGCCGGCGTCCTTCGCCAGCTCCCAGACGCGGGTGGCGGTGCCATCGACGACGTCGAGGGAGATGAAGTAGCCGCCCTTCGGCTCGGTCCACTGCGCGACCTCGTACTCGCCCAGGCGGGACTGAAGGATGCGCAGGACAGCGTTGAACTTCGGAGCCAACAGCGCCGCGTGGCGGCGCATGACCGCACGCACGCCTTCGGCGGAACCGAAGAACTGGTAGTGAGCAAGCTGGTTGATTTTATTCGGCCCAATGCCGCGAATCTTCGCGTGGGAGAGGTACCAATCCAAGTTCTCGCGGGAGGACGCGAAGAACGCAACGCCAGCTCCGGCGAAGGTGATCTTGGAGGTAGAAGACATAGCCCAGAAACGGTTCGGGTTGCCTGCCTTAGCTGCAATGTCGAGAATCGGCAGGATCTCCGGGAACTCATCGGTGAGAGTATGGACCGCGTAAGCGTTGTCCCAGATGATGCGGAAGTCTGGCGCTGCGGCTTCCATGGAGGCCAACTCTTGGGCGATCTCTTCGGAGATGGTCACGCCAGTTGGGTTACCGAACATCGGAACGGTCCACATGCCCTTGACCTGCGGGTCCTTGACCAATTCCTTGACGGCGCCGAGATCGGGGCCGTCGGAAAGCATAGGGACCGAAATCAGCTCGAAGCCGAAGTGCTCCGTGATAGCGAAGTGGCGGTCATAACCCGGAACCGGGCAGATCCACTTGACGGTCTCTTCCTGGGACCACGGACGCTCGGACTCATTGGTACCGAAAGCATAAGCCCAAGAGATGAGGTCGAACATGATGTTCAAGGAGGAGGAATCTCCAGCCAACAGCAGCTCTGGGTCGATGTTGGTCAGCTTGCCCCACAGCTCACGCAGTTCCTTGATGCCCTCAAGGTTGCCGTAGTTGCGAAGGTCGTTGCCTGCGGCGTCGGAATAGTTGCCCGCGCCTGGCAGCTCGAGCAGATCGTTGGACAGGCTCAATTGCGCCTTTGCGGGCTTGCCGCGGGTCAAATCCAGCTTCAGGCCCATAGCCTTCAGCTCCTCGTAGTCCTTACGAACCTTCGCTGCGAGTTCGTCGAGCTCAGACTTTTCGAGATTGAGCAGGGACATTCCTGTCCACCTTCCGGGTTAGTTGCGGGTAGTTGCGAATATATGGCAACCAATACTAACGCTTGCGTGCAGCTTTTGTAATGTTTATCACCCAGAAAACTTAAAAGGGACCCCGCGCACCCGTCAGAGCCTCCTGACCCTTGCTGCATTCCTGCCCTGGGGGAGTTCAGAGGATGGACGCCACGCGGAATCCTGCCGATAAGCCTAGCGCGCCTGCTACCCCTGCGGCAAACCGTTATTGCCCCCAATCGCCGCGGCCCCGCTCCTTCCCATCGCTGCGGCCGCTGTTACGGCTACTCCACTAGCGCCGGACGCAGGTCGGCCTACCCGGAGTGCGCAGTACGAATTTTTCCTTGGGGCCTGCTCGTGTAGAGTCTTCCAACGGAGGATTCGACTAGCGGCCTATGTCACACGCCTGGAACGCGTGCGGGAGTCACATCCCTCAGGGGTTCAAATCCCCTATCCTCCGCCACGGGTCCCAGCTCTTCGGAGTTGGGACCATTTGCATTTTCTTGGGTTACGTTTTCTTAGGTCCGGCGCCACTGCCCGACACCCTCCCCCAGCTTCTTTCGCCCGACATCCCCCCGACATCCCCAAGGCACCGCAAATACCCAGACGGCAAACGAGGATGGTAAATCCACGCACCACCTGCCCTACTGTTCCACTTCCACATCAGCGATTGCGACAAGGCTTGACCATTTAGGAACGCGGCCTGCCATTCAAACGGAGATCAGTACTCCGCGGCGGCACGAAAGGGCCAAATGGTGAGGTGCAGATGGTGAGTTCACCATTCAGCAACCCCACCAGTTAACAGCACCACCATCCGCAAAGGGTCGACCTCACCATTTGGACGTGACCTCACCATTTGGAGGCGGCGCCCGCACGGATTGCACTCAGGCCGCGCGATTCATGCTCGGCCCGAATAGTTTGCGCTCGGCCCGCGTGGCTCGCGGACGACCTGCGCGATTTGCAGGCCACCTTTCCGCTATTGACCTGCGGATTTTGCCGCTCTAGACAAGGCTGATAATGTTTTCCAACGGAGGATTCGACTAGCGGCCTATGTCACACGCCTGGAACGCGTGCGGGAGTCACATCCCTCAGGGGTTCAAATCCCCTATCCTCCGCCACGGGTCCCAGCTCTTCGGAGTTGGGACCATTTGCGTTTTCTTGAGTCCGGCTGGGTTGGCAGAGCAAAGGCGGAGCTAGGGGGACGAGGACTAAGGCGTTCGAGCGCCACTTTCTAGGCGCAGCAGCATCTCCTTCGCCTCCACGCCGCCGCGGTAGCCGCCGAGACTGCCGTCGCTGCGCAATACGCGGTGGCACGGCACGATAATCGGCACGGGGTTACGCGCGCAGGCGCTGCCCACGGCGCGGACAGCCTTGGGGTTTGCGGCGGCGTCGGCAAGCTGGGCGTAGGAGGTGGTCGCACCGTACGGAATGTCCGTCAGTAGCCTTTGGACGCGCTGGCGAAAGCCCGAGGTGAGGGCCTCATCAATGGGCACGCTGAAGGTGCGGCGCGCGCCTGCGAAGTACTCGTCTAGCTGTGCGGCAGCAAGAGTCGGCACCGGACTTGTACCCATGGTTGCCGGACCGATCTTGTTGTTAAGGAGCGCCAAGACTTCCGCGGACTCTTCGCACGCGAAGGCCAGATAGACCACACCCCGCTCAGTCGCCGCCACGAGGAGTTCGCCCACAGGCGAGTCGACGTAACGATAAGTAACTGAGCGGGGTGTAAATGCCATGCCGGCGATTCTAGTTCGGTATTACATCAGCTTGGTCTCAGCGAGTGCTGCATCCAGCTTCGAGGTATAAGCATGCAGTGGCTTGTGCAAGACGATGCCGAGGAAGAACATCGGCAGCAGGAAGACCAGCAGCACCAGCAGCGAGAGCCAGTAATCAGCGTGATAGACGCCGCCGATTGCCGCACGGAAGGCACGAATCGTGTACGTCGCCGGCAACCACGGGCTGATGTTCTGGAACCACTCCGGCAAAAGCTGCAGCGGATACGCGCCGCCGGCACTGGAGACCTGAATGACCAACAAAAGCACGCCCAAAGCCTTACCCGCGTTGGCGAAGGAGACCACGAGCGTATAGATGATCATCATGAATACGGTCGAAGAGACCCAGGCCGCCAACCACAGCAGCACCGGATGTGCCGGTTCTAGCTGCACGAAGAAGATAAGGCCAAGCGAAAGCAGCGTGGACTGGAAGAAGCCAATCAGCGCGAAGATGCCGAAGCGGCCAAAGAAGCGCTGCACCACGGTATAAGAGTCGCGGTTGCTGACGTCAGTACGCAACGTGACGGCCGTAAGAAGGCTACCTACCCACAGCGCCAGGGTGGTATACAGCGGCGCCATGCCCGCGCCAAAGGACGCCACCGGATAGACCGGTTGGCGGTCCACTGAAACCGGCGAGGCGATAAAGCTTGCCAGGGCATCCGGGTTATTGCCCACCACCTTGGCTAGGCGCGAGAGATCGCCGGTATCGCGTGCGCGGTCGAGCTCATCTTTTAGCTCGCCGAAGCGGTCCGCATCCGAGTCCAGCTCCTGAGCAAGGGTGCTCAGTGCATCCCGGGCGCCAGTCAGAGACTCGGTGTCCAAGCTGATACTGGAGCCCTGCGAGTCGATGTCACTGCCGATGCGCTGCAGGGAGTCTTGGAGCTTGCCCACAGAGGTGCGCAGCTGCGAGTCGCGGCTAGACTCGATCGCTTGCTGGGCGCGGTCGATGGAAGAAAAGTCCGGCTTCTGCGCACCCGGCGCATTCGCTGCGGCCACCAAGCGGGAGTGTACGGCCTCCTGTGCCGCAATGGCCTCGTCGAGGTTGCTGGTCAGCTGCGCGGCCTCAGCCGGCAGCACTGGCTTCACATCGCTATTTACGCGATCCCGCAGGCCTTTGTAGGCATCAATCTGGCCTTGCACCTGGCCTGCCAGCGTATTCAAGGTGGCCTGCATCGAGGCGCGCGAGGTATCTGCTGAATCGTATAGTTCGTCGATGCGCTGGCGTACTACATCGTAGCTATCGGCGGTCTGCGAAAGCGCCGCGTCGAGGGACTCCGTAGACAGGTTCAGATCTCCAGTTGGGCCCGACAGCGAAGGACGCGGCGCATTGGCGATGCGTTGTGCGCTTTCTACTAGCGGCACTGAAGAATCCACCAGGCTGCCCATCGAACGGGCCGTACGCGCGCCGGTGTGCAGCTGTGTTTCGATGCCATCGGCACGAGCTTCAATGCGCTTCAACGTTGCCTTTGCGTCGGACTCGTTGAGGTATTCGTCGAGGGAGGAAATCAGGCCTAGGGAGACGTCGCCAAGCGTGTGTGTGAAGGACTCCGCGATCTGGGAGGAAACGCCCTCTGCGCCCTTATTCGTAATTTTCGGCGCCAGCGCGTTCTTCTTCTCGTTGGTGTACAGCGAGATTTCGGTCGGCTTGGAGCCTTCCGCATAGAAGGTCATCATGTCCGAGCTGAAATGCTCCGGCAGCACGATGGAGGCGTAATACTCGCCAGATTTCGTGCCGTCGATGGCGTCTTCAGCGTCGGTGATGACCCAATCCAACTTGTCATTTGCACGCAGCTCCGAGAGCACCTTCTCGCCTACGTTGACCGGAACCGGGAAGATGTCGCTTTTATAGCCGGTATCCTCACTGGCCACGGCTACCTTCAGCTGGCCCGTGTTGGAGAAAGGATCCCAGCTGGCCAACACGTTGAACCAAGTAAACAGCAAAGGAATAACGACGAGGCCAAAGAGGATGACTGATGCCATGACGTTGCTAGTGGCACGGCGAAGATCATCCAGGAAAATTCCACCGATCTTTTTCATTATTTCTCCTCGCCTTTTTCGTCGAGAGTGCCTTCATTGTGCAAGACGCCGTCTTGGTACTGCGCCTCCTCAGCCGAAGCCGAATGCACACCTTCACCGCGGGCGGCAACGGAGTGCCGGAGCTCTTCCTCGTTGAAGTCCACCAACTCGGTGGACTGCGCGAGGCTCTTGCGCAGGTACTCGAGGGTGACCACGATGCCCAAGATAAGCAGGCACCACAGCGTCCAAATGCCCAACAACAATGGTTTCTGCGAAGGCACAAGCGCAGCCACGATGCCGAGCACCACCATGCCCACAACGCCAAGTACTGCAGCCACGCGGATCCAGTGCCTGTAATCGTGCTTGCGTTTTTCCAAATCAGCTGCGAATTCCTCACGGCCTTGCAGTGCCTTCAGGACATCGGCGAAGCGGTAACCATCGCCGACGATCTGGACGTTTTCTGCCGCGATGAGATCGGTCTTGGCCAGCTCGCGGTTAAAGAGCAAGTTAAAGTGCGCGAAGCTGCGACGCCCCAACAAGCCCAAGGCGAAAGCCACTACGAACATCAAGGCCAGCACGGACATGAACTTGAGATAGTGCAGACCATAGAAGCCGCCGATGGTCTCGCGCATGGCGTCGATGCCATATGAGAATGGCAGAAGCGGGTAGATGGAACGGAAGAAGTTCGGCATCAGCTCAATCGGGTACAGGCCGGAGGCACCCGGAATCTGTACGATGACCAGCACCACTGCAAGGCCACGGCCCACGTGACCAAGGGCCGTCGACAGCGCGTAGATGATGCTGAGATAAGCCAGCGCGATGAGCGTGCCGGTGGCAACGAATGCGACTGGATTTACCGTCTGTACGCCCACGGCCAAGTCACCCACGGTGACAATTACGGCCTGCACCATCGCCATCACGGCCATGAGCAGGAAACGGCCTAGATAAGCCTGGCCCACCGTGAGCCGCTTAAAGCCTTCGAGATCCACCTCCACGCGGAAGATGACCACGAGCACGAAGGCACCGATCCACAGCGAGAGGTTCGTAAACAGCGAGGCCATCGCGGAACCGTAGGAGCCCACCGGATAGACTGGCGCGCTCTTCACCTCAACGGGATCAGCGAAGAAGGAACCAATCTCATCGGAGTTCAGGCCGGTGATGGTCTGCAGTTCCTTGGTCCGCGAGTGAGCGGTGATGGCGCGGACGTCGTCACGCGCGCCCTCCACACCATCTTCCAGGGAGGCAAGATCTGAATCGAAGGAACCAAGTGCGTCCTGGGTTGCGCCGAGCTGCTTGCCGACGCCGTCCAGCAAGTTCTGTGCTTCCTCCATCGTCGCCTTTTGGGTGTCCAGCGAAGCCGAGAACGCACCGACCTTGGAGCTTAGGTTGCTCATCGCGCGATTAATCTCCGGCACAGACTTATCGACGGTGTCCGAGAGAACCTGGGAGGTCTTCTTCGTATCCTGCGCCGCCTGATTGACCGCATCCGCCGTGGACTTCACGGACTTGGCGGTCTCATTGCTGTCATTGCTGAGTGCTTGGAGATTACCCAGCAGCTGCTTATTCGCAGCGTTGCCCTCCTCCAAAGTGGCAATTGCATCATTGAGCGGGCCCGCCACACCCGGAGCTACGGCGGGCGAATTAACGACATCACGCAGCTGCCGGATGGATTCATCCCCGGCGGCAATAGCGTCGTTGGTTTGCTGGGTCGCGGAGTTAAAACGGGAGTTTGCTTGGTCGAGCTGCGCAGTAATATCCGCGACGGATTCCTGGGCGCGCGCGGTGCCTTGCGCGACGCCGGTTGACCCCTCGACGAAAGCCGAGGTCAGGGAATCGGTATAGCCGGTGACGTCGCCTTGTGCGCTGGCGATGACATTCTGGACGTCGCCAAGTGCGGCTTGTGCATCCGTCATAGCCTGCTCAACATCGCGCACCGTCTGCTTGGCATTTTGCATCTTGACCTGCGAGTTGCCAAGCTTATCGCCAACCTCACGCAAATCCGCACGCGCGGACTCGATGTTATTAGCCGCCTTGTCGAAGGCACCCTCCGAACTCTGGCGAGAGCGCTGCAGCCGGTCTTCGAACTTATTGCCCTCATCGCGCACCGAGGAGGCCGCTGCCTCCGCCACCTGCTGCTTGAATGCAGAGGTGATCTGCTCGTCCAAGCTAGATGCGGCACTGTCGGTGATCTTGGGCGCGATTGCGCTGGCCTTCTCATTGACGCGGTACTCCAACGTTGGCTGCGCATATTGGCCATGCAGCGCGCCTAGAAGATCCGAGCTGAAATTCTCCGGGATGGTCACCGTGGCGAAGGTCTCCCCGCGCTCCAAGGAGCGCTCGGCTTCTTCAGCGTCAAGGAATTGCCAGCCCAGCTGGTGATTGTCATGCAGCTGCTCCGTGACTTGCTTGCCGACGTCGATATGACCGGTGACATCAGAAGATCCGCCCTTGTCCTCATTGACAACGGCGACCTTAATATTTTCGGTTGCTCCATATGGGTCCCAGAAGGCCGCGATATTGACCCACGAATAAAGCGCGGGCGTAATGACCAAACCGATGAGAATGATCCACGACTTCTTGGTGCGCCCAAGACGGGCAATATCTCTTAGAAAAATTTGCCAAGCATAACGCACGCTGAACACACTACTTAAGCTTTCGGACATGGCGTTAACCAGCACCTTTATTGTTCAACGAACGAAAGTAGTTCATTTTAGAAACTATTCATTTCAAGCTGCGGGCCGACGGTTTTATACAGCTTTCCTTCCCCGGACGAGGGCTTGAGCAAACTTGGGACATCGGAGTTATTTCCCGAGCTTCTCGGCCTAAACGGAACCCGCACTATCACTTACGCTTTCGAGACTCGCCTTAGCACGCAAAAGGCACAGCCTTTCAACACCGCGATCTATAGACCACCTTTAAACCACTTTGTTAAATATGTCACTCACCGTATATACGAGGCCTAAAGAACTACATAAAACTTTTACTCACCCCCGCAACCCCCACACCGTGGGGAATATTCTCCCCCAAGAGCCAAACATGTCGAGACAAGGGTTTAGAGTAAGTGGAGCTTTGCGCTGTGACTGGCCTTCATTTTTAAAGCAGCGCGAGAGATGTCCGTTTCCGCCCCCTTGATTGATGTTTCCCTATAGGAGAATTCCGGATGCCAAGACCGGTTGATTCACATACCTCTTACGTGCCCGCAATCGACGGCCTGCGTACCATCGCTGTGCTCAGCGTCGTGGCGTATCACCTAGACCCGGCCTGGCTGCCCGGCGGCTACTTGGGCGTCGGTATGTTCTTTACGCTCTCTGGCTACCTCATTACTGCCAACCTTATGCGCAGCCACCTGCGCGGCAAGGGCCTTGGCCTGCCTACCTTCTGGCTGCGCCGCTTCCGTCGCCTCGTGCCGGCAGTCGTGCTCATGCTGGTCGCCGTAGTATTGCTGACGATCTTCTTCGATCTCCCCAAGCTCGGCGAGACCAGCGGCCATGCGCTCAGCGCGCTGTTCTACGTCAACAACTGGCATGTCATCTTGGAGGGCCAGTCCTACTTTGACCGCTTTGCCGGCCACGCACCGCTGGACCACATGTGGTCGCTGTCGGTGGAAGAGCAGTTCTACCTATTCTGGCCGCTCGTGTTGTTTGTGCTGCTCAAACTCACCCGTGGCAAGCGCAAGCCGCTTCTTATTTCCACGCTGGTGCTTGCCGCACTGTCCTTCGGGTGGATGGCCTTCCTGTTCAACACCGGCGCCGATGCCACCCGCGTCTACGAGGGCACCGATACCCGTGCCGGCGGGATTCTGCTTGGCGCTGCCCTCGCTATCGCACTGACCAAGCAGCGTGGCTACCGTATCCCGCCGCGGGCACTTACCATCCCGGCTTCCATTCTCGGTCTGGTTGGTATTGGCCTGCTCTTCTGGTTGCTGCCGGACTATTCGCCGCACCTATACAACTGGGGCCTTATCGCTCTTTCCATCGCCACCGTCGCGGTCATCGCCGCGGCCTTGGATCAGCGCAGCCTTCTCTCCCGCTTCTTCGCGCTGGCACCACTGCGCTGGATCGGTGAGCGTTCCTACGGTATCTACCTCTGGCACCTGCCTGCCATCGTGTTCATTCCAGATTGGTCCGTAGCGCACCCCATCTTGGTCACCGTGATCTCCATCCTCCTCGCGGCCATTTCTTGGGCGCTAGTTGAGGACCCGATCCGCCGCAACGGCGTCGTCGAGCCGGTGAAGAATTGGTGGGCGAAGCGCAAGAGCATCGGCATGCCGCGCCTTGGCCTTACCGTTCCAGCCACGCTTATGGCGGCCGTGGTTGCAATGGGCATTCCGGCCGCATGGAACGATGCACTGGGCCAGGAGGAAACCCCAGGCTCGCAGCAGATGGGCTTGAAGGTCGGTGGAGGCGGCCCCAAGAAGGACACCGCGGCTGCGGCGCCAGCACCTAATGCCTCTTCTAGCGCGGCCCCAAGTTCCGCTGCCCCAGATCCGAACCAGAAGGGCAAGACGCGCTGCACCACCATCATCCACGTCGGTGACTCCACCTCCATCGGCATGTTCTCCGATGACTACGTCTCCGATCCTTCACTCAATGCCCAGGTGACCTACAAGAACGTCGGCGCTCAAGAAGTCGTCGCAGACGTCACCGGCGCCCGCTCCACCGTTGAGGCCCTCGAGGGGGATCCAACCATCCTCGATTCCGTTAATCAGCTGTTGCAGCAGGGCTACGGCGAGGACGATTGCTGGGTCATCGGCGCTGGTGTGAACGACGCCGCAAACCGCGCCGTGGGCGGTTCCGGCGAGGAAGACTGGCGCGTGGACCAAATCATGCAGGTGCTTGGCAAAGCCCCCGTAATGTGGCCGACTGCCAAGACCAACCTGGATTCCGGTGCTTACGCCAACGCCAACATGGCGCCTTTCAACGAGGCCCTGCTCAAAGCGCGTGACCGTTACCCGAACTTGGTGGTCTATGACTGGGCTGCCGATGCCCGGGCCGAGTGGTTCTTGGAGGGCGATGACGTCCACTACAACACCGGTGGCAACGAGAAGCGCGCGGAGTACTTCTCCAAGGCAATCGCCAAGGCATTCCCTGCTGACGGCTCCAAGCCGGACAAGCAGATCGTGGCCGTGGACTCTCAGCCCACGCAATAAGAAGCTTCTTAAAAGCGCTCGTTAGAAGGCCGGTGGCTCGTAGCCATCGGCCTTTAACCATTCAATATGAGGTGGGGTGTTGTGGCCCCACTCATTGCGGGTCCACACAAAAGCCTCTTCTACTTCTGCTTCCGAGTAGCCGCCATCGCGCAGATAGGCCTTGAAACCGTTTTTGCCCGGCTCCTTAATCCACAGCCAGATATAGTCCAGCACACTGTGATCCCCCAGCAAGTCCTGCAGAGACTCCGGCAGGTATTCACGCTCGGCGCGCACGCGGGCTTCTAGGTCCTCGTCGAAGAAGTCGTACAGATAATCCATACTGTCTTCCAGCTGGGCATATTCGAGTGCATTCATGTTTTTACTCCTTGCGGCCCCAGCCTAGTGGGCCTTGGTTCCCAGGGTCATGCGGTCTACTTCCTCGAGTACTTCATCCACGATCATCGGGTTGAAGTTGCGGTCACGGCGCAGGCGAAGCAGCTCCTGTTGGGCGCCTGCCAAGGCAACCCGGCGCGCCGCCAGCGCGACGTCGCGAGCTTTGATCGCCTTTTGCAGACGGGTGCTGGCATCGTCGCCGTCCTCGTCTTCACCAAGGCGATCCTCAAACCACTGCGAGATATTGGCGGCAATCTCTGGGTCCAATTCTTTGTATTTCCTCCGCATCGAAGCCACGCCAGCTTTGCGCGCACGCTTGGTGATTTCCGCGCGCATTTTGTCAGAAGCTGCCTGTGAATACGTGGTCAGATCCAGCTGACGCATGAGCCACGGCAGCAGGAGACCTGGCAGCACCATGGTCATCACCAGAACGGTCAGCGCGATAACGGAAAGTTCATCACTATAGGCAATGGCATCGCTCGGTATGGACAAAACCAGCGCGAGGGTGACCAGGCCACGCATGCCTGACCAAGCCATAAGCAGCACTTCCTGTAAGCGCAGCGGTGCAAGGCGTGGCTTTCCGCGCCGCAGATTGATGCGGTAGAAAAGCCACATCCATAGCAGCCGAACTACAAAGGCCACGAGGGAAAGCAGCACGCCAACGATGATCGAATGCCCCAGGTTGGTGCCCGCCTCGTGTACCGCACTGTTAACGGTCATGCCGATAAGGCCAAAGGCCACGCCCGTAAACAGCAGCTCGATGGTCTCCCAGAAGGATTGGCCGGAAAGACGGTCTTCGGCCTGAATCGGCGCGCGCGAATGCAGCTCCACCGCGGCGATAACGACTGCGATAACGCCAGAAGCATGGAGTTCTTCCGCAACTACATAGACGGCGAAGGGAATCACCCAGGTAAGCGCATTGCGGGCAACCACTTCATGAACTCGCGCGATGAACATGGAGGCAAGGCGTCCGCTGCCCCAGCCCAGCACACCCGCCACTGCTGCCGAGTAGAGGAAGTTCAAGATAGCATTCCCCCAGGTCATGGTGGAATCATCGGTCACCGCCACGAGTGCGAGGTGGAAAGCCACAATCGATGCCGCGTCGTTGAACAGGCCTTCAGTCTGCAGCGTGGAAATAATGCGGCGCGGGATACCCGCGGGCTCAGCCACTGCTTCCACCGCAACTGGGTCAGGCGGCGCGATAGCAGCGCCGATGAGAATCGCACCCGCCAGGCTGACTCCAGGCAAGAAGGCATAGGCAGTCATGCCCACAGTCAGCGTGGTGGCAACCACCAAGAGCACGGACAAGCTCAAGATAGTCACCCATTGCTCGCGGATTACACCCCAGGAAGTTCTACGCGCCAGTGCCCACAGCAAAGGCGGCAGGAAGACGGGCAGGATGAGATCGGTTGGAATCTCAAAGTCCGGCAGCCTCGGAATGAACATGGACAAGGCCGCCAGAATGGAAAGCAAAGCCGGCCAGGGAAGCCCGGTCTTATCCCCGACTGCCACCACAATCACGGTCAACAACATCAAACCAATGAGTACTAGCAGTACTTCCACAAAACTCACTCCACATACGCGCCGACTCTGCCCCTTGTAGCTTTACCCTTTAAACAATAGTCTGGCCGGTATTAGTCCTGTGCGGCACCTCGGCACCCATCGCTCCACTCATAAGGCTGAGTGCTCAGCGCCTCCGGCTGAAACTTTTCCAGTAGCTCGTGAGCGCTTGCTGCCGTATAGCCCAGCGAATGCGCCATCTGCCCCACCACCTGCTCCGGGGTATAAAACTCCAGCAACTGGCGCAGCGTTACCGCACCATCCCGTTTGGACAAGCGCTTGCCTTCCGCGTTGAGAACCAAGGGAACGTGAACAAACTCTGGCGCCGGCTGGCCCAGCAAGCTCGCGAGATAAGCCTGCCGCGGGGCGGAGCTCAACAAATCATCGCCGCGGACTACCTGGTCGACTCCTTGGTAGATATCGTCTACCACCACCGCCAAGTTATAAGCCCAGTCCGTCTTTGGATTATCAATATCGGTAACCTGGCCGCCGCGCCGCAAGATGAAATCGTCGACGTCGCCTGTGTAATTGCCATGCAGCTTGTCCTGGATGGTGAACTGATTTGTTTCCGCACGCAGCCGCAGCGATGGCACGCGGCTTTGCGCGGCAAGCTCGCCGCGTTTTTGCGCTTTGGTTCCCTCATCAAGATAGCGGCAGGTGCCCGGATACTGCCCGGGGATGGCATGCGGGGCGCGCGCGGCTTCCTGAATGTCTTTGCGCGAACAGAAGCACTCATAGTACGGCAGCTTCTCCAAGGCCGCGCTGTAGGCGGCTTCCCTATCCTGCTGGTAGATGACCTCGCCATCCCAGTCGATTCCGAGCGTGGCCAGATCTTCCAATTGGCGCTGCGCTGCATCAAGCGAGGAGCGCTGCTTATCGATGTCCTCGATTCGCACCACAAAGCGCCGCCCTGAAGAACGCGCAAAAAGCCATGCCAGAAGGGCTGTGCGGAGGTTTCCGAAGTGGAGATCCCCCGAAGGGCTCGGGGCGTAGCGTCCAGCGTGGGTGTGAGAATCCATGGAATCTAGTGTACGAGCGAAATTTATATGTTCCTGCACTAAAATCTGCCCCATGCCTACCGATGTGACTTACCCTATTCTCGATGCTCAACGTGCCACCGCGCTTTTGGATATTGCGAAAAGCTACGACAACGACACCGCTTTTCCCGCAGCGGAATTAAAGGAAATCGGCGCACTTTTAAGCCAAGTCATCGGTGACGATAAATTCGTGGGCTCAGCTGAGGACGTAACGCCTACCGCTGACCTGCTCAATGCATTCATGCTCCTGCTTATCTGGCAGGACCCGTCCTCTCCCGCAGCGGCCCAGTCCGCGCTGCACATCGCAAGCCTCGGCGCCTTAGCTGGTAATCCGACCATCACCAGCCGCGGCTTTAGGCTCGCGTCCCGTTACTACGATGCTCTGCAAGACTCCGAGAAGGCATGGGCATACGCCAAGAAAGCTGCCCAGGCAGGAGACGACGCCCAACTGATAAAGCTGCAGAACATCGCCGAGCAAGAGCGCGCCGCCGAGGAAGCATTAGCCGCCCAGCAAGCACAAGCAGCCGAAGCAGAAGAAACAGCAGAGCTAGAGCCAGAAGAACCGGAAGAGCGCGAGCGAACCGGCACCCTCGAAGAGCAGCTAAACGAGCTGCGTGACCGCCTCGAGATTGCCAAGCGTGAGAACGTCAAAGAGCACAGCGAGGAATTCGTCGACATCAACCGCCAAGTCCAGCTCGCTGCGTTCAGCGAGGAAGACTCGCTTCCGGCTTCCCCGGTCAGCGCGGTGCCGAACCCAAACTCCGCCCTCGCGAAGGCGCTGTCTATCCTCCTCGAATCCGCTGTCGGCGCGCTGTGGGCGTGCCCTTCCTTTGCGACGCGCAGCCACGTGGCGAACAAGAGCAACGAGATCCTGCGCAAGTACCACCTCAGCCCCGAATATGCCACGCTGCCTGCGGGAATGCTGGCACGCTTTTACGCTGATGCGGCCGGAAACAATACCGATACCACGGGCGAAACCGCAGCTGATTTCTACGGCCTTGCGGCTAAGGAATACTCCCGCAACGGCAATGAAGCCCGCGAGCTAGAAATGCTGCTGCGCAAGGTCGAGGTCTTCCTCATCGACAATGACCGCGATGAAGCGCACGACATCTTGGCTTCACGGTACGTCAACGCACTCAAGTACACGGAGCTGCCCATCGCCGCACGCTGGACCGTCTTGTTCTCCGAGACGCTGCGCACGGAGGCAGAAAACATGTTTAAGTCCACCCAGGTCCTGATGGACTTTCTAAGCCGCCACCCCATCGCCTCGGCGCGCAGCCCCCTAGATTTCAACGCCTTGGCTGAAGTCGTTGAGCTCTTGGGGGATCGCTATACCTCCGCGAACGATACTGTCACCGCACGTGAGAAGTACCGCGTGGCCTATGAGCTGTTTAATACGGCGAACAATCAGGAGGCACTCGCGGCATTGGCTAAGAAGGCTTAAAGCCGAACCATTCCTTGTTGCCTGGTAGCCACAGCAGCACGATGGTTACCATTGCTGCCAAGGAAATGGGCCAGACATGTGGCAACACGAGCATCAACACCACAATGGCAAGGATGACCGTCAGCCAGATTCGCGCTTTGTGCTGGGCATGCAGCGTATAGACCATGAGCACGCACAGCGCGAGCACCACGAGTGAAAGCCCCACGCCCAGCTCAGTGGCTAGGCGCTCGATGCGGTTCAAGTGTTCGGGAACGCGCTCGGAGGCCACGAGCTCGAATACGTAGTAGACGATGTAGGCCGAGATTCCCAGCACAAAAAGCGCAGCGATCTGTAGCGCCCACGGCGCCCGCCAGGCGGACATATCGGCGGCCCGGCGCGCCGCCTTCTGTTGGTCTGCAACCTGCCCATAGCGGTAGTCACTGACCGGCATCGCTGGGGAACCAAACTGTGCTCCGCCAGCACCGCTTTGGGAAGGAACCCCAAATTGCTGGTTTCCGTTGGGCGTACCGAAGGTCACTGGACATCCTTTCCAAATACGCCGTAGCCGCTAAGCAGCGTACGGATTGGGTCCAGCACGCGGAAAGGTGCGATGCCACTGCGTGCTAGGTGCCGGCCTGTCGGCGCCTCGCCTAGAGCGGAGACCGCGAAGTACCGGTATCCGTTCTTGCTGACGTTGGCGACCATGTTGATGAGGTCGAAGGCTTCCAGGTAGCGCAGCAAGGAGTCCACTTCCTGGTGCAGGACGTAGGAATCGTCGAAGTGGAAGTTCCAGCCGGTATCGCGGCGGAAGGCAGCGCCCGCGTTGCCCATGATCTTGGCCCACGGCGTATTCGGGTTATGCTCCAGTTTCTGCAGCGTATCGAACTTGGAGATGGTAACTGCCAGCGGCGGCGGGCACTCCGTTCCCATCAGCGTGATGAGGTTTTCCAGCACCTGCGTGGGCTCGGCACCGAGCTCACCAAAGTCCGGAACAAGTCCGTGCAGGTAGTCCCGGATTTGTCGCTCACGCAGCGGGTCAAACAGGAAGATAACCAGGTCGGCGTACTTGAAGAAGGACAGCGCCTCGCGGTCTTCTTCCCGCTCCGGCAGGTTCTCCAGGTCCTCGCCGGCAACGTCGCGGAAGACGAGATAATTGGTACGCATTACGCCTTCGGCATCTGGCCAACGGCCCAGATCAAAGATCAGCGGGTCACGCTGATAAGCATCGGTGGCCACGGCGCTCGGGGTGGGCTCCATGCTCTGCATTTCCTTAAAGAGCGGATTTTCGTACTTTTCCGCATAGCGCTGCGCCGTGGATTCATCGGCCGCCAGCACGGAGTGATCGTGCTTGTGCGCAAGCTGCTTGAGCTGCTTGACCATCACTGCGGTATACAGCGACTTGCCGGAGTTACGCGCGCCGGCCATGGCCACGCAGTGGGTCACGGATTCCGTCCAGTCCGGCAACAGCTCGCGGTTGTTATATGGGCTTTCGGTAGCGCCCTTTTCCAGTGGACGGAAAGTCCACGGGCATGCGGCGGTGCTGGTCATTAGTACTCCTCCTTGAGCATCGCTGCCACTTCATCGGATAGGCGCGCAAGATCGCTGTTGAATGCGCTGCGCTGCTTATCGACGTCGTCTCGGTCAATCACCACGAAAGCCACCGGGTGCTCGCCTGCACTTGCGCGAGCGAGTTCAACTTCCTGCTCGGCAATCGGGCTAACCACAATCACCACGGCGGGCTTTTCACCGCTTAGCATCGCGGCAGTAGGGCTGTCGGTTACATAGATAAACAGCGAGGAAGATTCATGTAAGTCATGTCCCTTCCACTGGCGGCGCCCCACGCGGTCAGCACCGGCATCGATAACACCAGTGATAAAGCTCTGCAGCTCGCTTACGGTATGGCCAGCGGTACGTTCCTGCCCATCGGTCGCGGTGAAGTTCGCGAAGGAATCCGCTAGGGCATTGATGTACTTCGCCGCCAGCTCGATAGCACCATCGGAAGTATTGACCTGCATGGAAGCAGAGCTATCGATAACCGCGATGGCATCGGCCAGCTCAGCGTCATCAAGCGCCGCGCGGCGCATCTTAGAGCGGACCTCGCGCGCCGAATCGGTGATTCCTGCACCCTCGGAAGAACCAAAGGCCGAAAGACGCAGCTGCTGGTCCTCAACCTGCAGCTCGGCGAGACGCTCGGGGCTATCTTCCGCGCCGTCGATAAGCACGCGCGGGAAGCTCACGGTGTCCTCACCGTTGCTGATATTCAAACGAATCTCGCTGCGCAAACCAAAGGTGCCGAAGCCCTTCGGGCGCACCTGGATCGTCGCATCCTGTGTAACCGCATGCACGATGAGCAGCAGGTCATCTACGCGGGTGTAATCCACACCCTCGGGCACGATAGCGAGTTCAACCTGCGCGCCACCCGCACCGATTTCGAAAGCCTCGACGCGAATGGTGTCAGTGATTGTAAGGTGACGAGATTCCCCGTCTTTCAAAGTGTATTTAGCCATTGTCTTTAACTTTCCGTGAAACCGTGTGCTCGAATTATTTCTGCAAAAATCTCGCTCAAGTAACGTCCTAATTCACCAGTCGCCGCACTCCGCCGTTCCTCAGGCTGAATAACAGGGGCAAATCTTTCGATAGTGAGTGCACGCGCTTGATCCAGCGACGCCGTGTCGATGCCGCCCAAAGCCTGCGAAACTAGGAAGTTATAATCGGCCGGAAAATACTTCACCCAAGAAGCCAATGCTGCCGCCAGCGCAAAGACCCGCGTTCCCTCGGGGAAGCAGGAAGGATGCAGCAGCGCAAAGTGAATAGCACGCCCCCGATGCTTCTTCAGGTAACCCATCCACCAAGCTGGATCGAAGTCTCGCAGCTGTTCCAGTTCATCTGAGGTAAGCCCCGGAAGGACGGCGTTCGCACCCGGCGCTGCAGGGGCCGCTGCAGCTGCTGCGGTCGGTGCAGGTTCCGTTTGCGCGATGCTTGGCGATGCCCCGTTTACCTCGCCCTGCGGCGCAGATTGCGCACTTTCGCTGAAAGGGTTTACCTGCGACGCAGCCGACAAGTCTGCGGCAGCTGCAGCCGGCGACTCAGCCCATGGCTCGGCCACAGATCGTGCGGGTTCGTCAACAAAAGGCGAGCCCGTCTCTGGCTCTACTGCTGCCGGTGCTGGGGTCGGCGCCGACGCCACTGCCCCGGCGCCCTCATAGGCGCTCAAGTCCGGCAGTGGCTCGCCCAGTTCGAAGATCACCGGATTGCCAGGAATAGCCCGGGCCTTGGTCAGCTCTGCAAGGCGCAACTTTTCGGACTCAGGAACCACCACCATGGTCGAAGTGCCCAGTGGAAGCTCAGCTATAGCGGCTGGCTTTTCAAAGGTAGAGAATCCGAATCCCAGCTCGCCTACCTCGCGGGCTGCGGCAGCAACCCAAAAGGCCGCTTGGTTTTCGGGCGCCACCAAGATGACGAGAGTTTTCTTCTTCGCAGAAAGCACCTTCGCTATCGCTTCTACCAAGCGCGCGTTATAGGCGGCGTCGTTATGCGGCACTACGGACTTGAAAGGCGCTGGCAACGTTGCAGGGCTGCGGAATTCGCCGGCCAAGAAGTCGTCGATAAGCGCGTCACTTGCAAGCGGACCCTTGCGCGAAATTTTTTCCGGGATCTCCACCTTGTCCACTTCAAAGATGGAAAAAGGCGTCGGCACATCCGGCGAATACAGCACGTCCGCCGGTGCGGGCGGCACTCCCCCGTCTGAAACCGCGGTGTAGGTAAAGACGTTGCCGCCGCGGCCCGTGGCGTCGATACCGGCGGGAACGGAGACCATGGTGACCCATTGCTCGCCCTCCTCGGTCAGCGTGAATACCGCAGTGCGGCGCACCAGCTCCGCGCGCTCCTGAGCCGAAGGAAAGTCCGGGATAGGTGCACCGCTGTTCAAGCTCGTTGGGACAAAACTAACCAGCTCCTGCAGCTGCTCCTGGGAAATATCCCCGCTTACTGCGCCTACTCCCCAGCCGCCTGCCCGACCGTTGCCGCGCGAGAAGGATGCAAAACTAAAAGCACCCGCCATTAGTACTGCCCTCCTTGCTGGAAGTTCTGCGCACCATCCTGCGGGGAAGGCAGTGGATCAAAGCGCAGGCGCTGGGCGACGCCGCTTTCTACCACGACCGTCTTATCAGTGGCATTGAACTGCGACGCCGAATCAGAATCGAAGCTGCCCTGCTGGCCAAGGCTGAAGTCTTGGCTGAAGTCAGGGTTGAAAGATTGCGCGGAAAAAGCACCCGTAGCAAAGTCTTCGACCGCAAACAGGCGAACATAGCCGCCGTTCCAGGTTCGCTGGTCTAAGTCCACGATGAAATCAGGCTGCTCAAAAGTGCCCTGGCGCAGGCCCTGGCTGGTGTAGCGGTCCGTGTTCATGCCGGACAGCTTCAACGGCATGCCGTCTTCCGCAAACAGCGGTAGACGCACCGGGTTATAGATCACCTGGCAAGAGAATGGGCGCCTATCGCCCATGTCCAGGCTGGACAGGTACACGCCAAGCTGCCGGGTGTTGAAGTCATAGCGGAAGTCATAAGTAACCGTGCGCAGGCCGGGGTATTCAATGACCTGTTCGCGGGCCTCAGTTCTTTCGCCCGCAAACATGGCAAACGGGCGTAGGCGCACGACGTCACTGTGGCGCTCGAGTTTCAGGCGAATGCCGCCCTGCAACTCGTATTCCTCCTCGCGCACCGTGGTAGTGCCGCTGTTGGTCGTGCACTCCACCATCGTGGCGCCGCGCGGCCAGGTGAAGGAAATCAACTGACTATCCACGCGCTCGATAAGCCGCACTTCATCCTCCCCGATGGGCAGCACACGCTGCAGAACGCGCGACTCACCGACCCATGCGTCGGCCTCGTTGAAGTTGACCGGGGTGACATAAACCTCGTACCAATCAGAAGGCCACGGCATCGTGGTGTTCTGCACGGAATCCGGTGGGGTTGTGCCTCGCGTTTCAGTCACGGCGTCGGCAAACGCGTTTTCCACATAAGACTTATCGATGGCCTTGGTGCGCAGCTCCGGACGTGGGGCGTGCGGGGTCAGATAAATCTTGACTTCGCCCGTCTTCGGCGAGTTCCACTCAATCTCGATGTTGTCGTGGCCATCGGAATTCTCCCGCTCACAGCGCGTAAGCGACATCTTCTCTAGCTCACTGGCTAACTTCACCGAATGCTGCACTACCGTCTCATTCGAGCTGGTCAACCTGCCATCTCGGAACTGCGCCTGGCCGAGCAAGGAGACAACCATGGTCTGGCCCGCCTCCTGCACACGGATGGTGGCCTTACGCCCACTGCTTTCGATGTCCTGCTCAAACCGCGGGGAAAGCAAGTCGCGCTCGGTGTCCTTGCATGCATAAACGACGGCGGCCTCATGGCCCTCCAGCAAGTCCCAAGAGACCTGGATTGCGCCCTTGATGGTGGTCACCTTGACGTTGACCGGCGGAAAGACCACTGCCGTCTCGCCCATAAACAGCGGCTGGCTGCTAATCGCTTCTCCCAGATCGGCTCCTTTATAAGCCCACACCGCATAGTGGCGCAGACCGGCCGCACCCGGATCCATGTCGCGGTAAGCGGTGCCGCGAGTGATCATCAATGTCTCGCCTGCTTCCGGCGAGGCAATCATCTCTCGGTCATCGGCAACGACGCGGTAGAAAACCAGTTCTCCCGGCTGCGCAGAAACCGGCTCCCACCAAATGCGCACCGGGTGGCGAACGTCCGAATTATCCTCTGTCGGCTGCTCGTAGCCATAAGGATCTTCTTCTGCTTCTGCCGCTGCATCGGTGGTTTCCGGGACCTCAACCACAGCGTGCATCTCAGGCACTACCCAACCCTCTGGCTGCTTGCCCTTATAAGGCGCGCTGAATGCATCTGCCGGCAGGTTGGTGTAATCGTCCTCGTTGACCTGGGTACGTACGTTCTCCTTGGCCTTGAGCTTGGCAAGCTCCGCTGCCCAGTCGATGTCCTTGTTACCAGGCTGTGGCGACTGTGGGTCTTCTTTTTTGGGACTCATGTCTTTGATCTCCGAAGTTCCAAAGGAGGATAGGGTGGCGCCCGTTTGGGGCTCCGGAGCAGGCGGCTGCGGGTTGAGATTGGCCGCGTTAAGTTCCGGATGCGCAACGGCGCTGCCGTTGAATACCGCCGCGATTTGTTCTGCAAACTCGCCGTACTGCGGTGCAATGTGCCGACGCACGTCCTCGGCCGAGACCTGCTCCAAATCGTGCAGCGGGAGTAATTGCGAAAGCGGAATATCCGTAATCTTGGGTGATTGCGTCATCTTGGTGATTGCTCCTAGAACGTCTCGTCCAAGTCATCGAGCGACGGCGTCTGGCTGTGGCGGCCAAAGCTAAAGCCGGTGGAACCCTCGCCGGCGCTGTGGCGGCCCGGCTGCACCTGCGAAGCATTGTTGAAAGAGTCCATGTGGTCGGTTTCGTCCAGTCCACTGAGCGCATCTGCGAAGGAAGGTAAAGCAGCTTCCGTCTCCGGCTGCGCTTCCTTTGGCAGCAAGTATTTGAAATCGGTGATGCGGCCGAACTGCACCACGGTCAAAGAACGCGAAAGCTGGCTGGTTAGCGCGGTATTGCTATCGACCTCGATGATGCGAGTGCGGGAAGGATCGATCTCGGTGTATCCATCGGAAGCGCCCAACGTGGTCAGCGATTCATTGCTGAAGGCCTGCATAGCGCCCTTTTCTTCGCTCATACCCGCCATGAACTGCTGGGTGGATTGCTCCTGCCTGCGATTATCGTCCAAGAAGGTCACCTTGGACAGGAACTGCTGCATGCTGCCCGTCATTTGTGGATTGGTAATCGCACTGTGCCAGACCTGCGGCTTCAAATCTCGATCCGCCATCGCTGGGTGATCCAGGTTGCGAGCGATCATGTCCAGCGGCGACTTCGAATACTGGCCGCGCATGCCCCACATGGCGCTCGGCTGGATAGAACCGTTGCCCACCTGGTGACGCTCGAAGACAGAATTCATGTAATCCACGAGCCCACGCAAAGACTTATGAGCCCAGGCCTCAGAGAAAACGTGGGAACGAATTCCCTCGGCCATGCGGCTGGTTTCATCGTCGGTGACCTTTGCCTTGCCGATACGCGCGTTATCCGGCAAGCCGGATTCCGGGGTGCGCAGGTGGTCGCTGGTGGTGGACTTCAAGCCGAATGGCGCATAGATTGCGCGACCCAGAACTGAAGACCAGCTCAGGAACTGACCGTATGCATTGATGTTGCGGTCGATGTCTCCCGCTGCGAGCACGATGTTGCGCGCGGCAATCTCCTGGTTCTGGCGATTGAGCTTTTGCCTTTGCACGTAATCGTAGATTTCGCGCTGCGCCTTGGTGAAGGCAAGCCAGGAACAAACCAGGAACAAGGCGATGGAAACAATGACGCCGAAGGTGGTCCACTTCCAGTCCAGGGTGGGCATGGAATCCCAGATCCGCAAGTCGCTGTTGTAATGCGAGATGCACAGGTAAATGAGCACGAGCAAAATCGCGCCTAGCACGCCCCACATGGCGCGCAGCTTGGTGGTCAGCTTGCGGTTTTCAGCGTTGAAGTCACGCTCGGCAAAGCCCTTGGCTTCCTCGCTGAGCTGGCGGGCGACGTCCTCGAAGTGCGCCTCGCGCTGGCGCGCGGAGTGCAGGCTTGCGGCCAAACCAGAGCCGACCTTCCATGCGAAGGTTTCCTGGTGCTGGTTACGCCATGCCGCGAATTGCTGCTTTTTACGGTTGATCTCAGTGTTTTGTGTGCTCTGGCTAGTCCACTCCAGGTCAGCCGCGAACTTCTCCGCAGCGAGTGGATCGAAAGGTGCAATCGTTGCCTGCGCCTCGTTTTCATAGCCCACCGTGCGGTTCATCAGTGGGTGGAAACCACGGAAGGATTGGCTGACATCGGGCACGGACTGCTTGCCGTGCTGGACAATGAGTACGTCCTGGTTATTGCCCTTCGGCGGGGCGAAGTTGGCGTTTTCCTTCCACTGGCCATCAACTAAGCCCAGCGCAAAGTCATGATAGGCCTCCCACATGCCAGCCAGCTGCGGGGTATCACCAACGTCGAATTGGACCTTCTGGGCTTCATTCAGCGTCCGGTTATTCTTCTGCTGCATCTGTGCGATGGATACAGCATTCTCGCCCTTGCCGGAATGGCCATCCAAAACCACCTCCATGTTGGAATTGCGGCCATAGAGAAGATTCTGCAGGAACGAGGCGGTTGCGCTGTTTACGGCACCGCGCCGGTCGTTGACCCAATCCTGCGGCTTGCCGATGACGGTGGCCCAGTACAGGCGCAGGTTATCGCGCAGCGCAGCCCACGCGCCGATCTTCTGCGTCTTCGGGGTCTCCAGCGGGATTTCCTGGGAAATCAGGCTGCCACCAAAAGCGTGAAAGAGAGTATCCGCGTAGTGCTGCGTAAGCGCGTTCGGATCGGTAGCGTGCTCGGTGTAGCTGGTGTTATTCACGCGGGTACGCGGCAGGCGATTATTCGGATTGAATACTCGGTCCTTGACCTCATTTTCGACCTCGCTGGCATCGATAGTGCGGTGGAAAGCACGCACGAGACGGAAGTTTTCCCAGTTGCCGGTTTCCATCAGCCGGCCCGATTCGGCCTCGAATACAGCTGCCTCCTGCATTCCGCGCCACAGGCCGAAGATGGATGCCACGGCAGGAGCTGCGAACTGTGCCAAGGCAAAGCCATCTTCGCTGCGCATGATGGGGCGAATATGCGAAGCGGAAGGAGTGCCGCCCTCTTCTGGGGAAAGCACCAGGTTCTCCCACACCTGCAGCGGCTCAATGTGTGCCGGCTGCAAAGGCAAGGTGGTCAGCAACAGGCGAACGCGCTGGTTCGAGGCCTGGACGATGCGCGAATCCACGGCCGCCGCCCACCGCGACAAAGCGTCTGGCTGCAAGGAATCACTTTCATCCAGCGTATCGATGACCACGAGGAGCATATCGCCTTCGTGGTTGCGCAGAGACTCGTCGAGAGTGGCAATACGTGGGTTTCCCTCGGCGTCGAAGAAGCGCACTGCGGCTGCCGACGTCGGTTGGGTGTAGTCCACCCACATGAAGTTCTGCAGCAAGCCAACAGCTCGCAGGTCGAAAAGGCGGGAACGAATCTCATCGGCCGTGGCGCCGTGTCCAAAGAACAGTACGTTAGTCATTAGAAGGTGTCATCCAAGTCGGTGAGGTTGAATTCAGGCTCAAAGCGCGGGGTCTGGCTGGAAGAATCCCGGCTCGCGGGAGCCTCAAAAGTATCGGGCGTTTCAGCGACAGTCTTTGCCTGGCCCAGCAAATCGCGGATGCGCTGCGCCATGACGACGACGTCCGGCGCCAGGTCGCGGTAGTACGGCGTAGCGGAGGCGACGTCGCGGCGGCGAATGTTTGCAAATGGCTTGTCATCCATGCCTTGGCCCGGCAGAGAATTCATACCACCCGGAATGAAGTGATCAGCGCCGCGGACGAACTTATCGAGCTCCGCAACGAAGGATTCATAACGATCCTGGATGCTGGAGCCGACGACGCCGCGGCCCGGCACGGTGCCATCACGCAGGAAGGCCGCCAGACGGTGGACCAGTGGGTGCGTCGAAGCACCAGAGTGCGCAAAGTCCTGGCCGTCGTCGTAAAGCCCGCGCAGCAACTGGTACGGGTACAAGGAAGAGGCAAAGCCGTATGCGCCATTCTTTTGTACCTTCGCGTACGCGATGAAGATGGACTCAAGCACGGAAGACATCCAGTCGGACTTCTTAACCATGCGGCGCGGGGAAATCAGCATCGGGTTCGGGAAAGGTACCCAATCGCCTACGCCATTGGCGGTGTCGTCGTAGATATGTGCCGCGGCGTTATCGGAATCCGGGTTGGAGATGTGGATGCGGCCGGTAATGCGGCCGATGATCCAACCTGCAACCATGGCCTGACGCTCGGTCTCAGTCAGCGGCAGTGCCGCCGCGAGCGGACGGGTACGACGCTCCGACCAGTAGGAACCATCGAAGTTTTCTTGCTTATCGATGTCCTCGGCGATGTAGCCGAACATGGAAGAAAATACGATCGGCGAGTAGTTCGGGTAGGAACCGAAGATCTCGATGTGCTGTACCTGCTCGGACATGTTCAGCGAGTTACGCAACGCCACCTGCGATGGCTCGTCAATAGAAGGCGTAGAAAGCAGCTCGCCCAGGCGTGGAACGATGCCGGTTTCTTCGCTGCCCAAAGCCTCGAAAGGAATATCAGAGAAGGAGTAGGTGTACTGCACGTCCTTGCCGTGGATGCGCTGGACCATGTCGCTGGACACGGCAGCCAACGGGCGGGCGTAGCTCAGCGCCAACTGGAAGGCGTTGACGAAGCGGTCAATGCGCTGGGAGTGCTCCACCTCGTTGATATCCGGGGTCAGCATCAGGTAACTGCGCAGATCCACGGAGTTGAACTTGTAGAACTCATAGTCGCGGCGGTTAATCCACGCACGGGAGCGCTCCAGCAGATCTGCCGGGCGAATGCGCGAACGGTACTGTGCGCGCTGGGACTCGCGACGCTCCCCGGTCTGCGGATGCTGCGACAGGTGCTTGGATACCCAACCTGCACGGTTGCTGTATTCATCGTTGGTGCGCTTCTGCGGCGCCAGCGTATCCCGCGGTGCCTTGTTGGCATCCAGCGAATCCCACTCGCCGCGAATGACCGCACGCACCGCGAATGGGTAAGCCTGATCGTAATGTTGCACATCGGCAGTGGACTGCTGGCCCTGAATGGTGCGCAACATCTGGGTTTGGTAGTCGGTGATAAACGCGTTGACGTCGGTCAACATGATTTCGTTTTCCGCGCCCTTGAAGCGGGACTCAACGACCTCGTCTACTTCCTCCGGCCAGGCGTTGACCTCGTTGGTGCGAACGTCTGCCAGCTTGTTGGTCTCCGGGCGTGACTGTGCTGCCTTCTCGAGCACCTTATGGGCGTCGCCAAGCTCACGCTGCAGATGGAAGAGGTTCTCGTCGACGTAATCCTGCAGAACGTCCTGCAGAATATGCGCCGTAGCCAACAGGAAGTAGTGATAGAACTGCTGGTGATAAAGGCCCAGTAGAGCGTTGACAGTCGGCGTTGGATCCGTCATCTGACCCTTGCCGGTCAGCGGGCTAAGGATCGGCTCCGCGCCTTGCGGAAGCGCAAGCACGGCGAAGTTCTGGAAGGAATTAGAGAACTCATTAAGCTGCGGCTGCAGGCGGTCGCCGCTGGCCAAGACGTCCTTGACGCGATCGAGCATCTCGCGAACATAAGGCAGGCCCACTGCCGCCAACTCGCCCTCGACCGTGCTCAAGACCTTGTCTGAGAAGAAGTTAGCGAAGCGATAGGTGGTGTCATACGCCGCCTGTTGGAGCATTCCCGCGATGTACTGCTGGTTCTGTGGATCGCTCAGGTTCTGCATGAGCTCTGCGCGCCACTCGTTAACGTTGCGCCCTTCCCCTACCGGGATGAAATTACGCAGGCTGCGCGCTGCGTTTTCGGCAGCTGGCTGGCCCATGCCGCCGAATACGGTGTTCAGCCAGTTATACGCGGAGTTCGGATCGATAGGTCCGCCCATCGCCCAGCTCGGATCCAACATCATGTCTTGGAAGCGGCCCGGCAGGCGCTCATCAAGGCGCTTTGCAATCTGCATCTCGCCGGCCTCTGGGTTGGCCTTATCGAGATGTCCGTTGAGCAGACGCTCAAAGGAGCTACGGGCCAGGCGCTGCGCGGAATACTCGGCGAAGCGATCGCGGCCCATGGAAATCTGCGCATAACCCAGCGAACCCCACGGCAGGCGAGCCCACGGGGTACCGCCCTGGGACTGATCACGGTCCCAACCGAAGAAACGGCGGCCGCCGTCACCGGATGGGGTGTTGGTCAACGCATAAGAGACCAGGTTGTCAGACGCACGAGTCGAGGCCATCAAACCGGCCAGCGCGCGGCCTAGGCCTCGGTAGATCGACATCGCGGAGCCATCGCCAAAGCGGGAGCCGGTGGTGCCCATCTTGGAACCGATGGGAAAGATTCGGCCAAAAGTCGGGCCCTCTGGCGGGGTGCCCATGTCAAAGGCCTCGAAGATGGCGCGGTCATGCGCAGTGGAGTTACCCATCTGGGATGCAACGACCTCGCCGAACATGGCCAGGGAGTTGGGCCATGCGCCGGCCATGTCTTCAGCCTTGTTGTCGGAGAAGATCTCCGGGGTGTACATGAAGACCAGCGTGCTGGTCGGATCGAGATTCTTGATGGTGGTCAGAACGCGGCAGACATCCAGGAACATCGAAGCGCCTGCGCCGCCTGCCATGGAGGAAACAACCAGCACAACCGGCGCGGAGGAACCAGTATCTGTGCGCTTCTTCGACTGCTTGTAATTGAGCTCGTTGAGCTCCTGGATAGCTTCCTGGGTAAACATCTCAGACACCGCCGCGTTCAATGCGCTGCGGATGTCCTTCAGGTGGCGCAGGGTCAGGATGCGGCCGATGGCGCGGTACTGGCCGGCGCCGTCGGCAAGCTTTGTGTCATTCGATTGCGGCGTACGCGAAGCCCACGTGGCGATCTCGCCCAGCTTGCCGGAGCGGCCCAACGTTTCAGAGATACCAGCATCGAACTGGTTGTAATGCTGGCGTGAGCCGATCCCCACATACTGACCGCCGCTTTGGGTAACGTTCGGCAGCTTCTGCGGGCCGGCCTCCTCTTCGAGGGGCACATCGATGTTCACAAACTGCCACGCCTTGGGCAGCTCGGTGATGTCTGGATCGATGGTTCGCAGCTCCGCCTTGAGCTGGTCCATGATAAAGGCCAAGGTCTTGGCGCCGGAGCCACCGCAGCCAACTACGAGGAACTTCTTCATCTGCTCTTAAAACCTTTCGGGATGTCTCTTTAAGTGTTCAACTTGTGCGTTCTGCTTGCGTTCTGGTTCGGACTAGTTATTTCCGAAGGAAGGCCCCTGCGGCCATCCACCGTTGTTGCCGCGTGGTCCGTTTCCCGGCTGGCCGAAGCCGCCTTGCTGACCGAATCCACCTTGCTGCGGGTTCTGGCGCGGCCCGTTGCCCGGCTGGCCGAAACCGCCCTGGCTACCTGGTTGACCGAAGCCACCTTGGCCACCTGGCTGACCGAAGCCACGCTGCTGACCTGGCTGGCCCGGCTTCTGCAACTGGCCCGGCTGGCCAGGGAACTGCTGCACTGGAGCGTTAGCACCCGGCGCGTTCTGCGGTGCCTGTGCACCTTGTGCGCCTTGCTCTCCCTTCGGGCCCTTCGGAGCCTTAGGCTCCTTCGGCGCGGGGAACTGCACCTGCTCGAAGAGCACCGGTGCGGAGCGGTTGATCTCCTCGGAAAGCTCGTCATACTTTTCGGCATGTGCCATCGTGTCGACCGTCAAAACGATCTCGCCGCGCTCCTTGTCATTCGCGTTGCCCACGAAGAACCAGTTGTTCTGAACTGCCAGCGGCAAGATGGCGCGGCCACCGGATTGCTTGCCCTTGCCGGAGATGGAGCCATCCCTTTCAACTTCCACATGGGCCGCAGTAAATGGGCTAAGGCCCATCTTTACCTTTGCCTCGTACAGGCCCAGATTTGCCCGGCGCGGCGCGGCGTCGACAGGCACTGCGCCCTGGAACTCCTCCTTGGAGACCGCAAACGGCTTGCCGGTATCCGTGCGGATGAGGCTCGTGCCTTCCTTCTTGACCGGAATCGTCTTCGCGAACATGCGCGGGGACTCAGGGATGCGGCCGGAGAACCACTTCATGAAGTAAAGAACCGCCAGCGGAATCAAAAGGCCCAAAAGGACCGCCAGCACGAATGCCAGGCCGAAGGCACTCTTGCTCAAAGGCGTGGTCATCGAGCCCTTCAGCTGCAGCGGCAGCTGCGCTTCCTGATTATCTTCCGCAGACTGCAAGCTCAGCGTTGGCTTGAGCGCCAAAGCGCCGTCTTCCATGTTCTCTGCAGAAAGGGTGATCGGCAGCGTCGCCTCTTCGCCCTCACCAAGCTCGAGCGCGTTATCCGCGGAATCGTGCTTGGACGTAACCTTGAGCGCATCCACGCCCTTCGGCAGCGTGGCCTCGTCAGCGCCGAAGCTTTGCTCCGCCAGCCACACCTTGCCCGGACCAGTTACCGGAACATCAACGGTGACTTCCTTTTCCGTCATCGACACCACCTGTGCCGAGCCGACGGAGGGCATGTTGACCGGGGTAATCGTCAGCGGGGTTTCACTCTTGATGGGGTTGAGCTTGGAGCCCGGCTGATTATCGACGCCCTTCGTGGTGATGTCCACGCTGGTCACCAGCTTGCCCGCGGCAACGTTTTCGACCTTGTCCAACGGGATATCCACCGCGTTGCCGTCCACGATCGGGGCGTTTTCGAGAAGCGTTACTGGCTCGCCCTCTTCGGGGACGAACTCCGCGCGCAGCGTGCCTTGGCCTTCGAGCTTGCGCGGCTCACCGCCGCCGTCGACAAGCTGTGCCTTAATAACTTGGTCGGAGTTGATGCCGCCGCTTAGCTTCTCACCGTTTTCGCGCTGCAGGTTGAGGTTCAGACCCGGAATCATCACCATGGATGCCTGGTACTCGCCCTCGGCGCCGCCCTCCAGCTTGTAGCCAAAGGTCCACTTGCCGGCCCAGCCTTCGCCGCCCTTCTTCATTGCGACGTCGACCATGCCCGGAAGGCGGTCATTGGTGGTGATCTCCACGTCAGCGCCGGCGACCTTCTTGGTATCCGGCTTCAGCTCTACCGTTTGCCCATCAGGACCGGTGAGGGTCGGAATGATCTTGCCTTCTTCTACGCTGGTCTTCGGAACCGCGGACAGGCGGACTGGGTCGACCGAATTATCCAGGAAGAAATCGAATTGCTCGGTGAAAGTGCCTTCCTTGCTCAAGCCACCGGAGGTAGGAATGAGGTTACGGAAAGCTGCAAACAGTGCGGCGGGATCCTCACCGCCGTTGAAGAAGGCGCCGTTGGGTTCGCCTTGGCCACAGCCCTCGCCTTCAGCCAGGTCGGTGAGAAGCTCCGTCTGCTCCTTCGCATCGCGCGCCGGTACGAGACCGACGTTGAAGAGGCGGATATTGGACTGGCGGAATGCGGACACCGTGGAATCCGGGGTGCACAAAATGTTGCGGGCTGCTGCGTTGTCCTTGCCGGTCTCAACGCCCACGTAGGCGCCGTCGGTGAAAAAGACAATGGCGCGGCAATCGCTGCCATCATGATCGCCGAATTCCTTGAGCGCGCCCGAGTAGGCCAAACCGTAGTCGGTTTCTAGATCGGAGGTGCGCTCCTTGTTGCGGAAAGCGTCAATCTCCTTGTCCAAGGCGCCGGCGTTTCCGGAAACATTGGTCCAGCCGCCGTACTCGCCGGCCTCGGAGTAATAGCCTGAACCGAATCCGGCAAGCTTGACATTGATATCCGCGCCGGCGTCCTTGCCTAGGCTGGCCAGCTGATTGACGATGTCCTTGGTGGCATCAACACGGAAGTGGGAGCCATCGGTGGCTGGTTCGCCTTCGTAACCGATGAGGGACTGCGACTGGTCGAGCACGAACAACAGGTCCGCGGATTTCTTATCCGCGATACACGAACTAAAGTCCGCTAGGTTTTTCTGCGAGGCCTCAGAGAGGCTGCTCTCGGAGGCCTGCGGTGCTTTATCCTGTGGAGCTTGTTCTGGTGGGGCTTGTTCTGCCGGCGGGGCCGCCTCGGGCGCTGGTGCTTGCTCAGGCGCTGGCGCATCTTGCGCGGAAGCTCCCAAGGAACCTGCGAAACCGCACAACAGTGCAGTGCTGCTGAGAGCGAGGAGACGATTTAGTTTTCGCATTAGGCGCCCATCACCTTTCCTACGTAGAAGGCGATCTCCACTGCGGAAGCGATCACAAGCAAGAAGCCGCCGATCATGACGAGGCGGTAGACCAGCGTCTGGCGCGTATCCTCAATGTAGAAGCTTTCCGCTTGGCGCCGAGTATTTTGCAGGGTGTATAGGCCAAGGAGCACAAAGGCGACGATGCCGGCAAGCACCCATCCCGCGATGGCCAAGCCAAAGAAAAGGCCTTGGGTTGCAGTGGAGGCCAATGGCGCGGCGATTACCGCGATTAAGGAGAAAATAGCGGCCACACCAGCGGCGATGAGCAAAGGCCACGGCCCCTTGGTGGGTGCGGCTGGGGTGGCAGGGCGCGAGCTGCGCGGCGCGCTGGGCTGCCCGCCTGGTGCGCCAAAACCCTGGCCGCCACCTTGTGCGGGGCCAGCTGCGCCAAACGACGGCGCGCTTCCTCCTGGTTGATTCGGCGAACCGAAGCTAGGGGAACTTGGGAATCCGAACCTCGGGCCGGCTGCATTGTTAGGGCCGTTGTTGGGGCCGCTACCCGCTCCGGGGCGCGGACCACCAAACTGGGGCGATGAGCCAGGCGAACCAAATGTCATAACTAATGACCTTTTCTCAAATAGCGCTCCCCCAGCCAAGAGAGCGGCCAGGGAAACCAAAGGGAACAAAATAGGCACAAGTGTTGCAAGCAAAAGAATGCCATACTTAAGGCCTCATTTCGCCTCTTCCTTGGGATTTACCCTCCACTACCCCAGCGCCACATCGATAATGCCGGATTCAGCTGCACATATCTCGCTGGATCTACCTTGAGGATCATTCCCCAGTCTCCCCTAAGATGTGTGAGCATTTCTGTTTTCTCAGGCCATAAGACAGCGCCATAAGACAACGCCATAAGACGGCATGGCAAGATAACTGCCCATGACAGAAAAATCGGCAACCGCAACCACTTCCAGTGGCGAGAGCATCCGATTCATCCCGGTACAGTCCACGCTGTACCCGTGGCTGGTTACGGTGTTCGTCGTTACGTTCCTCATTTCCAACATCAATGCCACAAAGGGCGTCCAGCTCGGTCCGCTCATCACCGACGGCGCCTTCTTCTTATTCCCGCTGGCTTATATCGCAGGCGACGTCCTGTCCGAATGCTATGGCTTCAAGTCCACGCGGCGGGCGGTCTACATCGGATTCGTCATGGCGATTCTGGCCGCGGTGTGCTTCTATATCGCGATTTGGCTGCCAGCGGCGGATTTCTACGAAGGCCAAGAGGCCTTCGCCGCTACCTTGGGCCTTGTGCCGCAGATCCTCGCCGCTTCCTTGGCAGGCTACTTAGTGGGCCAGCTGCTCAATTCCTTCACGCTGACCCGCATGAAGGCAAAGTCCGGTGAACGTGGACTCATCGGCCGTTTGGTCGCCTCAACCGTCGTGGGCGAGCTCGGCGATACTGTGTTGTTCTGCATCATCGCCGCACCAGTCATCGGCATTTCCACATTCAGCGGCTTTCTCAATTACGTAGTGGTCGGCTTCGTGTGGAAAACCCTCATCGAGGTGGTCATGCTGCCGCTAACCACCATCGTCATCAAGTGGGTTAAATCCCGCGAAGACTACGTTCCCAGCAGCTAACCCACAAATACTCAGCCCTAGAAACCCAGCCCTAGAAACCCAGGGCTGGAACTGCAGCTTCCTGGTGAAAAGGGCGGCGTCGGCAAGCGCGAGAAAAGCCGAACAGGAGGTCTGCAGTTCTAGCCCTGGGTATTTGCGGAAAAGAGGCGGCGAGCGCAGGGAGGTAGCTTACTTGCCGACGTAGTAGCGGCCCATGAACTCGTCGCGGTAGGCCTCGTAGTAGCCGCCGTCGATGGAGGCGCGGATGTTGTCCACCAAGCGGATCATGAAGGTAAGGTTGTGCATGGTGCACAGCGTGCCGGCCAGGAATTCGTTGGCCTTGAGCAGGTGGTGGATGTACGCGCGGGAATAGTTCTCCGAGACGTAGCCGCCGAACTCCTCGTCGATGCCCGTGAAGTCGCGCTTGAAGCGCGCACCCTTGAGGTTCAAGCGGCCATCGAGCGTGTACACGCCGCCGCGGCGGCCCAGGCGGGTCGGCGCAACGCAGTCGAAGGTGTCGGCACCAGCCTCGATCGCGGTAAACAAATCATCGGGCTCGGAAATGCCCAGCAGGTGACGCGGTTTATCCTCAGGAAGCTCGTCGCAGACCCAGCCCACGATGGTGCCCAGGTTCTCCTTCTCCAGCGCGCCGCCGATACCAAAGCCGCCGAAACCGCGCTTGCCGTCCGCCTCGGCAGCCTGGGAAAGCTCCACCAGACCGCGGGTGGCTTGGCGGCGCAGGTCCTCGTACTGCGCGCCCTGGACGACGCCCCATAGGGACTGGCGCGGCTTCTGCGGGCCACGCTCCTCGGTCAGGCGGTGGTGCTCGTCGAGGCAGCGCTGCGCCCAGCGGTGCGTTCGCGCGACGGATTCCTCCTGATAGGCACGGCTATCGATGAGGGTGGTCAGCTCATCAAAGGCGAACATGATGTCAGCACCCAAACCATGCTGAATCTGCATGGAGACCTCCGGGGTAAAGCGGTGCTTCGAGCCATCGATAACAGACTTAAAGTCCACGCCATCCTCGTCGACCTGCGCCATACGCTCCTTCTTGGCCGCGCGGATGTCCTTTTCGGTCAGGTTGGCCGTGTCCATGGCCAGGACCTTCTTGAATCCCACGCCAAGCGACATCACCTGGAATCCGCCGGAGTCCGTGTAGGTGGGGCCATGCCAGTTTTCAAAGGTCGCGACGCCGCCAGCCTCATCCACGATGTCGTGGCCCGGCTGCAGATAAAGGTGATAAGCGTTGGACAAGATAGCCTGCGCGCCCGTCTGGCGGATCTGCTCCGGGGTCAGGGTCTTAACCGTGGCCTTGGTGGCCACGGGGATAAAGGCTGGGGTCTGAATATCCCCGTGCGGTGTATGAATGGTGCCGCTGCGACCATGCTTGCCAGGACCAGCCTGGTCGAGGCGCGTGCGCACGTCGAAGCTCAGGTCAGTCTCTAGCTTGGGTGCAGGAAAAGGCGGCTGTTGCTCGATCATAGAGGCTAGTTTACGTGTTGCGTCGTATCCGCAGATGCGCCGCCATGCTCACGCTCCCACTCTTCTTCCAGAGCTGTGCCTTCGATGTCGAGGGAAGGCATGACCTTATCCATCCACTTTGGCAGCCACCAGGTCGCGCGGCCCAATAGGAACATCGTGGCGGGGACGAGGGACATGCGCACAAGGAAGGCGTCGAAAAGCACGCCTGCGGCAAGGGCGAAACCGAAGATCTGGATAAACGGCAGCGGCTGGTTAATAAACGCCACGAAGACCGAAATCATAATGATGGCTGCGGCCGTGACCACACGCGCGCCTTCGGTAAAGCCCGCGATGGTGGCCTCATCCACGGCGTTGTACTTGGTGCCATTGCCGCGTGGATAACGCGCGATGTGCTCGCGCATGCGGGTAACCAGGAAGACCTGATAATCCATGGCCAAGCCGAAAGTCACGCCGATCAGGAAGATAGGCATGAAGGAAATCAGCGGACCAGGCGCCGGAACCAGGCCGAAGAGGCCGTCCTGCCACACCAGAACCGTAAGGCCGAAGGCCGCGCCCACTGAGAGCAGGAAGCCCAAGCCAGCCACCACGGGGACCAAGACCGAGCGGAAGACTAGGAAGAGCAACAGGATGGCCAAGCCCACCACGATGGCGAGGTAAGGCAGCATGGCAGCCTCCAAGCGCTCAGTAATATCCAGCTGCACGGCGGTCAGGCCAGTCATGCCGATTTCCGCGCCGGTGACCTCGCCCAAGCGCTCGTTCTCTGCACGCAGAGCCGACGCCGTGCCGACGGTCGTGGGATCCGTCGGGCCGGTGGTCGGTGCGACCATGATCTGTGCCGCGGTCTGATCAGAGTTGAGGCCAACGATCTGTGCGTGCTTCACGCCGCCGACCTGGTTAAGCTGCTGGGTCGCGTACATGAAGGAGGCGAAAGTTGCCTTCTTTTGTTGGTCTTCGCCTTCTTGCCCCTGAATCAGCGGCTGGAGAGCCGGCGCGTCTGGGTTGGCTTCCTCACCATTGACGATGACCAGGAATGGACCATTGACGCCTGCGCCGAAGCCTTCGGCCAGCAGGTCCGCGGACTTGCGCTGGGTGGTATCCGGATTCGAGCTGGTATCCGCCGGCAGCGCGAGCTCCATGTCCAACACCGGGGCGCTCAACGCGCCAAGACCCAACACGACCACGGCCATGACCAGGCCCGGGGCCTTCTGCACCGCACGCACCCAGCGGTTGCCCATGGTGGCGCCCTTACGGCGATTGCCCTTCCTATTCGGGTTGCCGGCGATGCCGGGGATTCGACCGGCAAAGGCTTTATCGCCGGCCAGGCCAAGCAGCGCCGGCACCAGGGTCAGCGCGACGAGCACCGCCATGAACACGGTGCCCGCGGCAGCCAAGCCCATGGCGGTGAGGAAGCCAATCTTGGCCACGATGAGGGCGAAGAGCGCCACGAAGACCGTGGCGCCGGCGAAGACCACGGAGGAACCTGCCGTGCCCACCGCCATGCCGGCGGCTTCGGGCCCATCCATCCGCGAGCGCTCCTGGCGGTAGCGCGACATGATAAACAGCGCATAGTCGATGCCCACGGCCAGGCCAATCATGATGGCCAGGACCGGGGTCAAGTTATTGAGCTCAATCCAGTGCGTGGCAATCATGACGCCGAGCGCGCCCAGGCCCACGCCCACGACGGCCGAGATCAGCGGCATGCCCGCCGAAACCAAGGAGCCGAAGGTAAAGATAAGGACGAGGAAGGCCACGCCCAGGCCGATGATCTCCGAGGTGGAGTTGACCTTAATCTCATCGCCAAAGCCCGCGCCGCCGGCCTCGACCGTTAGCCCCTTCTCGCGGCCCAGCTCCATCGCCGCGGTGACGACGTCTTTGTCTTCTTGCTTAACGGTGTAGGAGCTTTCCGCATCGAAGTTGAAGGTGGTATAGGCGATGGTCTCGTCCTCATTAACCATCGCGAGGTTATCCGCATCCTTGCGAGCGGTCTCTTCCGGCAGGCCCATCGAGGTGAATTGTTCGATAACTTGCTGCTGCAAAGCCGGCGATACGTCGAGCGGGTTGCCCCAGCGTTGCTGGTCCTTGATGCCGAGCTCGTTGGTGATCTGATCGACCACCTGCTGCATCGCTTCCTTATTTTGCGGGTCAGAAAGCTTCTGCCCCTCGGGTGCTTGGAAAACCAGGTTCACCGAAGGCGCGCTGGCCAAATTGCCGCTTTCCGGGAAAAGCTCGGCGGCGCGGTGGGTAGCGTCAATCGCCGGCGTGCCCTTGATGGAGTACTCCGAAGTCATGGGCTTCATCAAGGCAATCGTGGCGCCCACAGCGGCCACAAAGATCACAAGCCACGCGATGATCACTTTCCACCTGTTGAGGAAGGACCAGCGCCCAAGACGGTACAAGAGTTTTGCCACAGGAGTTACCTTCTGTCTCGTTGATTAACTTCGCCCAGTCTAGCGGCCAGCCGCTGGCAGCTAAAACAAGAAAAGCCGTGGAGCAATTACTTGCCCCACGGCTTTCGCTATGGCGGTGGCGGCGGGATTTGAACCCGCGGTTGGGGGTTACCCAACATTCGCTTTCGAGGCGAACACCTTCGGCCGCTCGGACACGCCACCGTGGTCTAGGTTACGTGTTGAAGCGCGCGGCACAAAATCCCGCCGGATTTACTTGTCCTTCAGGCCGCCAATAACCTCGTTGGCCTTGTCCTTTACGCCCTCGACAGCGTCAGAGACTTTGTCCTTAGCCTGGGAAGTAACCTGGTCTGCCTTGCCCTCGTTAGCAAGATCCTCGTTGTCGGTTGCGTTTCCCGCAGCTTCCTTTGCCTTACCTACTAGGTCGTCCTTCTTGTTTTCGAAATCACCCATGTTATTTCTCCTTTTTGTTTGCGGTGACCCCATCCTACGCAATGTCAGCGCAGCTCGCCGAAGAAGCCGGTGAGCAGTCCGGCGCATTCTTCCTCGCAAACTCCGGCGCGCACTTCGGGCACGTGCAGGGCACCGGGGGCACGCAGGACATCGACAAGCGAGCCACACGCGCCCGTCTTCGGTTCGAAAGCACCAAAGACCACGGAAGCCACGCGGGCCCCCTGGATAGCCCCGGCACACATCGCGCACGGCTCAAGGGTGACCACAAGTTCGCAGCCTTCTAAGCGCCAGCCATCGCCATGCTTGGCGACGGCCGCGCGAATCGCCTCCACTTCCGCATGTGCGGTGGGATCGCCGCGCTGCTCCCGGCGGTTGACGCCGGTGGAAAGCTCGTTGCCGGCGGCGTCGTAAAGCACCGCTCCTACCGGGATGTCTCCCGCGGGTGTCTGGCGTGCCACCTCGAGCGCGCGGCGCATGCGCGCCTCGGCGCTGGCCAAGCCTTGGGATTTAAGCAATGATCTCTTCGAGCTCGTCACCGAAGCCTAAATCGCCCGCGATGCGCAGGAGCATATCGGAGGGCCAATCTTCGTCATTGTCGATGATGTAGCCCAACTGATCTTCACTGAGCCCAAGATCAGCAAAGATATCGAAGTCGCCGTCGCCATAAGGATCTGGATCCTCGTCGTCGTCATCGATTTCGGGGAAGTCAAGGTCGCGCAGCTCCAGGAAGTCTGCGGCAAAATCATCCTCGTCGGCATATGTGGCGTCAGAGATCAGCATGCGCACATCTCCCGGCACTGGGCGTACGACAACGAAGTATTCATCCTCTACGCACAGCAGCGCGAAGGCCGCGCCCTCGGAGCGCAGCGCGCGCACCGCGCTGATGGAGGTGTTGATGTCCTCGAAGTCGTCATTAAACTCCCGAACCACCCATTGCCCCTCATTGCGGGCAACGGTAACTGCGAAGGAGATGTTGTCATCACTCATACCTCGTGAGATTAGTCGTGTTGTGCCAGAATTGTCACCGTGAGTTCTCAAGACGTTCAACGACCCGTATGCATCATCGGCCTAGGCCTTATTGGCGGTTCCCTGCTGCGCGATCTCGTGGCAAGCAAACACGCAGTATATGGCTATAATCACTCGACTTCCGGTGCCCGCAGCGCCATCAAAGCGGGCTATGACGTCACCGATGACCTGCAGGCAATTTTGACCCGCGCGGAGGCAGACAATGCACTAATCGTCATCGCTACCCCGATGAAAGCGGTCGCTTCGGTCTTGGACGAGATTCAACAGCACGCGCCGAGCTGTGGCATCACGGACGTAGTTTCCGTGAAGACTGAGGTGCGTGATCTCTTCTTGGAGCGCGGCATGGAATCGCGCTACGTGGGCGGCCACCCGATGGCCGGCACTCAAAACTCAGGCTGGGACCACTCGCAGACCAAGCTCTTTAAGCGTGCAGCATGGGCAATTACCTATGACTACGCCGCCGAGTGCGAGGCCCGCGGGGAGCGCATCCCGAAGAAGTGGATTGAGACCTTCTCCGATGTGGTGCGTATGACGCAGATGGTGCACGCCGAGGCCGTCCCCGTGCGCGTGGCAAATCACGATGCCGCGGTGGCGCGCATTTCTCACCTGCCGCACGTCTTCGCTGAAACCCTCGCTGTGGTGGGCGACAACGGCGGCATCCTCGCGCAATCACTGGCCTCGAGCTCTTTCAAGGACGGCACCCGCGTGGCCGGTACCACCCCGGAGCTGGTGCGGCAGATGTGCGAGACCAACGCACCCGCGCTTGTCGACGCCCTCGATGAAGCACTGCAGCTCCTGCAGGCCGCGCGCGACTCTCTCGCCGCTGAGCAGCCCTCTGTTGCTGAACTCGCGGAGAATGGCTTCCGCGCCCGCACCCGCATTGAGGCACGCTCCGGCGCCCGCAAGGAATCGGTCTCCCCGGTCAAGATTTCCTCGCGGCCGGTACTGCGCCTGCACCCGGGTGGCCCGAACTGGGTGGCGCAGCTGCGTCAGTCGGAGTCTTTGGGCGGGCGAATCGAGATTTTCTAGCCCCGTCTAGTCTTCTAGGCCTGTCTAGGCTTCCCGCCCTGTCTAGCCTTCCCGCCCCGTCTAGTCACGGAACGTATCGTCGCGCCGCTTGCGGGACTTCGATTCATCCCTGCTCACCGCAAGGATGGGAAGTCCCAGAAAGCCCAGTGCGAGCCCAATCGGGAAAAGCACCAGCATTCCCGAGGCAACCCACAGCACCACGCCGAGGATTGCGCCCGCTACCAAGCAGGGCACGAGTTTGTTGTTGTTCACGCTCACCTTTCTAGTTCCCGTAGCGAAGGCAAACTTTTTACTGGCCATGAAGCTAAGCACCTAAAAATGAGGTCTCGTAAAGCGGTTCCGGTCTCATCGTACGCCGCGGCCTCTCTCGCAGCAGCTTCCGCGCCCCGCAGGTCTTTCGCACGGCACCAGGTTCTCTGCACGGCCCCTGCGGCTGCAAATCGCAAATGGTGAGGTCGACCCGCAACGGAAGTGGCTGGTGTTAACGCCCGTGACTGGGCCGGTGCGGCACATCGCAGGCTTCCTTTTGTTTTGATGTTGATGTCAACGCCGCAGATACTGCTGCGTCGTCCCCATAGACTGGGGGCTATGGATAGAAATTTGCGGTTGCTCCTTGCCCGAGTAGAGCGAGCCTGCGTAATACGAAATGAAATGTGGCAAGTTGCCGCCGAACATATAAAGTCCAATCCGATCGAGCGCCGGATCGAACAGCACGGACAACAGCACACCGTTTATCTGCATGCACCCTGCCCATTCCCAGACAATCTCTCCGTGATGTTTGGTGAATGGCTGTATCTCTTGCGCTCGGCCCTCGACGGGCTGATGTACGAGCTCGTCGTTCACGACACCCAGCTCGATCCTCCGCGCAACGCTAGGCGCATCTACTACCCGATCAACGCCACTGCTGATAATTTCGCTCAAAAGGCCAATACCGAGGGCCTGCGGGAGAGGACGCGCCTTGCGATCGAAGCCACGCAGCCCTACCACTCGACGGGAGGGCACACCGGCAGCGCACTCTGGTGGATCCATGAGTTGGCACGCATCGACCGACATCGGCGCGGACATACCCTTACTTGGCGCATCGTTGACATGAACTTTTATTTTGCGTCCGACCTGGTCGACCGGCACAGCGTGCGAATATGCGACCAATTCTCGGCTATCGTCCGGGACGATAAGGAGCTGGAAATCGTCAGCTTCTGCGCCAAAGGTCTCACCAAATCCCAATCGAACGACGGCGTAGACATCCGTTGGAGAGTCGAGTTCGATGTACCCGATTGGCTGGACAAAATTCCCACTAGCTATGCCCAATGGGGCATGGACGATCGGATGGCGAACGCAGAGCTCGTTGTCGGTAAAACCATCGAGTATTTCGATGAATTCATCCAAGACTCCTGATCTCTCTTGTAGGTAGTCCGGACCAAGTTCTCTCGCCATAAATTCAGCACGTTGCTGAGAAGACATAGATGCAGCGTCGACGTATCTCATGTTTCCTCCTTTCGTTTTTCTTGCGTTTGCTCGGATATCCCCTGTCCCAGCAACAACGGTGTGGTTGACTCACATTCGGGGACGCTTCCCCGGAAAGCGAGGAGTTAGTAATGACAAAGAATGTTGGTTCTTCTAACTACGAATTCAGCTCTGAAGACGTCGAATGGCGACTACGTGAAGCTGGCCTTTCAACTACTCCCGAGTTAATGAGTGAGCTCGCTGATTTGGTCAATGCGTTACCTTCAGGTTCCGTCCCGATTGAAGAAGCGGTTGCGGAATATTCGAAGTTTTCGAAACAGGCAGTAGCTTCCATTGCCTCGAAAATGGCCGTCTTGGAAAGTCGCCTTATGAGACTTGAGAGAGGCAACGAGTTCTAATATTTCCTGCTTGGTAAAGCACTTGTTATCCGGCATATTCACGGTTACTCTCGGCGTCTCATCACCGGGAGTTTCCGCAAATGCTCCAGCGCCGGTGTCTTTCACTTTTGGTTCCACAGCGTTTCTCCTTTCTATGTTGTTGCCCGTGCCCTATCCCCTGGGACACGGGCGCTTTTCTTTCCGATGCCCGGCGCGCCTAGGCGGCTGTAGTCCGCAGCATTCGAGCGCGGTGCACTCGCACTTCTTCCTCGGTGACGTCGAAGGCGTCCTGAAATGAAACCGCGATCTTGGCTAGTACCGCCCCAATAAAGCGTGGGCTTGCCTCTGCTTTCATGTTGATCTGACGACTCACTGTTGACGGGTCAACTCCAAGAATTCTGGCGAAATTTGAGGCGCCTCCACATTCGCGGATCTGCGCTTCGAGCCACTCCTGGTTGACCCTTACTGTGTTTATGGTTTGCACTGTTCACCTCCTGAAATGTGCCACAACAATCTGGAGTTGTTTGTGCACACCTCAACCTACATTAATGAAAGTTTGTGCACAACCTCAAGTTGCAGTGTCACACCACTTGCATAATTGCGCGTGCGCAATTATGGTTACTCCTATGGAAGAAACACGCTGGTGGACGTACGTAGCGCATCTGATCGGTCCCGACTCTTTCAAGGACGCGGCAGAGAAAGCGCAATTCGACAAGTCTGCGTTTTCACGCTGGAAGAAGGGCGCCAAGGCTGACCCCGAGTTCGCAGTCAAGCTCGCCCGCGCCTACGGAGCTAATGTCCTCGAAGCCCTCGTTGAGTCAGGTCTTATCTCGCAGGAAGAAGCTGATCTCCGCGAGGTTCACATCGGCGGCGTGAAGCTCACAGATGCCTCCCCGCGACAGCTCGCGGAAGAATTCCTACGCCGAATGAATGATGCAGAAAGCCAACTGCTCGAAAGCAACGATGCTGCGCCCAGTGCATCGGTAAGCTCATTGCACGACCGGGACGAGCTCGTCGAGCGCATCAATGCCGGCCTGGAACCTGTGGCCGCTCAAGAGGCCACCGAGCCGCTCGAAGAAAACCATCCCTAACGGAAGGAGGCCCCATGTCGACCCGCGACCAAATAGCCCTGTACACCACCGAAGACGGCAAGGCTCAAGTGAGGCTTCAGCTCAAAGAGGGTACTGCGTGGCTCAACACGGCCCAGATGGCAAACCTCTTCGACGTTGGAGCTCCGGCAATCAACCATCACATACGCGAAATACTTCGCGACGGGGAATTAGACGAAACTAAATGTAAACAACTTTTACAACAGCCAGGTCAAGACAGGTCTACCAACCACTACAACCTAGAAATGATCCTCGCAGTCGGCTATCGCGTGCGCGGAACGCGAGGTATTCAATTTCGAAAGTGGGCAACCGACGTTCTGCGAGAGTACCTGGCCAAAGGGTTTGCACTTGATGACCAGCGACTCAAGAACGACGGGGTCGACACCCACTTCGATGAGCTGCTCGAACGGATCCGCGAAATTCGCGCCTCGGAGCGACAGTTCTTCCGCAAGATCTGCGACGTAATCGTTGAGACAAGCGCCGACTATCAAGAACGAAAGTCCTTTAAGGAAGTCAGTAATTTCTTTGCGACCCTGCAAAATCGACTGCACTACGCAATCCATGGCAGCACCGCCGCTGAGCTCATCTTCACTCGCGCAGACCGCGCAAAACCAAATGCGGGTCTCACAAACTGGCAAGGCGAGAAACCTCACCTTACAGACATGTACGTTGCCAAAAACTACCTTGACGATCCCGAACTTCGCCGCCTAAATCGACTCACAACAATGTACTTGGACTATGCCGAAGATCAGTCAGAAATGGGCAAGACTCTCCTGCTAAAAGACTGGGAGCAGAAAACCGCTGAATGGCTAGCGTTCAACGAGCGCAACGTACTTCAAGGCCTTGGGAAACGTACTAAGGAACAAGCCAAGACTAAGGCAAAAACAGAATGGAATGCCTACCTCGCACAGCTCGACCACGAAGTAAATGAACTCGATATGCGACAACTTGAGAACGAAGTCAAAACCCTTCAACGGCGAAACCGCCCACGCCCCTGATACATACCAATCTTCCCCTCCCCAGAAAGGAGTTCACCATGTCTCTTATTGAGGATCGTCTACATGCGCTGCTCGATGAGCAGGGCGTCGAGCTGGTAGAAACCGGCAGGCTCGACGCTCGATATAACGCATGTTTCCATGCCGGTTCACGCACGATCGTCGTGCGCGCAGGACTCGACCCCGTCACACGGGTATGCGCCATCGCGCATGAACTCGGGCACGTGGCTAACGGTGACACCTGTTCTTCACCTCGTGCTGAACGCCTCGCAGATGAATGGGCCGCACAACACCTGGTCGACGGCGACCGTATTGAAGACATCGCCACTGACTGCGGTGGAGCACCTTCTGCTATCGCCGCGGAGCTCGGAGTCACGCCACACCTACTAAACGTATGGATGCGACTATTCGACGCTGGGCGCGTCTCCACGTTTAGCTGCGCCATCTTTTAACTCTTCTCTTCTCACGAAAGGACACCCCATGACCTCGAACCGCCTCCTCATGGCCACCGCACTGCTAACCGCATCGCTACTTACTGCTTGCGGAACGACCGATTCCTATGAGCAAAGCCCCTCTGACTCCGGCGTAGAGCAGGAAAGCAGCACCGGAGAGCTCCACAAGATGGGCGAAGCAATCGACGCTCCTGGTGCAACTGTCACCCTGCAAAAGGTCACCGAGTCTGAATCTCTTGAGGTCTACGCTGACAACTACAAGCGCGGCACAATGCCGAACGAGACTCTTACCCCCGAGAACCAGGGCGCGAAGTACGTATCCGTTGAGACCACGGTGAAAAACACCAGCAAGAAATCGATGGACCTTACCTGTGGTTTCGGCTTACAGGCCACTCTCTTCAACAAAGACGAGCAGGCATACGACCCAATTGATTCGCTTTACCGCGTGCTGGATAATCCCGAATGCAATGAGAGCCTGAACCCTGGCTTTGAAAAGACAATGACCTGGGTCTACGAAGTCCCCGCCGACATGCAGCCCTACGCGTTCGGCGTCGCCGAACCAACTGAGCATTTCGGTGATTACACCTACTTCGACGCTTCGCAGGTGGGATAAATACACCCTCAAGCCTAAAAAATGCCTGGCCTAAAACCTGGACTCTAAAGGCAAAAATAAAGCCCCTTTCCCGACAAGTTTGGCGACACGACGGGAAAGAGGCCCGAGACAGGTGAACTCTTACGTGTTTTGTAAGTGCTCGCCCTGACAAGAAAGAAGTCTACCAATGGCTGTACGCGATCTCTGGTACAAGCACATAACTACCGTGGACGAAAAGACAGGCCGAAAGAAAACGGTCAAAGTCCCCACCAAGCGCCACGGCGTCGGCAAGCGCTGGATCGTCCAGTACCTCGACCTCGAAGGACACCGCACGTCCGAAACATTCGACGCATTCGAAGCCGCAGAAATCTTCGACGCTAAAGTCCGCGTAACCAAGTCCGACGGCACGCTCATATCCGCGGACAAGAAAGACGTCACGTTGGCAGAGCTTTGGGAGCCCTGGCTCGACTCAAAGGCCAATATCTCCGAAAAGTCCAGGAAAGACTACGTCTCATATTGGAACACCCATGTCCTACCTGTATGGGGCAACAGGAAAGTCAGCCAGATACAAGAGCACCAAGTAGTCGCATGGATTGCTAGCCTCACCTCCATGAAGGGCGTCAAAGAAGGCGACGCGCCCAAGCCCCTGGGAGGCTCGGCCAAGCGAAAAATCGCTGGCATGTTCAAATCCATGCTCACGCGCGCGGTCAAGATGAAGATCATTCACTCCAATCCGCTCGACGGCTCGCCGACACCTGCCATCCCAAAGGCAGAGCGCCGTTACCTGAAAATCCAAGAAGTCGACGCTCTGCTCTTCGCCGCCAAAAAGCCCGCGGTAAAAATGATGCTCGAAGTTCTTCTCAAGACAGGACTACGGCCTGGAGAAGCAAAGGGCCTCAAGGTTAAAGACCTTGACGTGGAACGCCGGCGCCTCATGATCCGCCGCGACGTCGACGACCTCGGGCACGTAGACGAGACAAAGACCCGCCAGCACCGCGACGTTCCAATCTCGCGACTCATGCTTCTCACCCTCGAAGAAGCAGCCGAAGGACGCGACCCCGAGGCCTGGCTGCTCCCAGACGAGTACGGTCACGTCTGGACTACGGCGCGGTGGCGGGTTATCTGGGAGAACCTTCCTCGTCGATGCAGGCATTGACACCACCCTCAAGACCTATGAGCTACGACATACCGCAGTCTCCATGGCGATTGCGGCTGGCGCCGACGTGTACGTCGTTCAACGGATGTGCGGCCACGCCTCAGCTTCCACCACACTGAAGCACTACGGGCACCTCTGGGACGAAGGCCTGGACGAAGCCGCCGAAGCCATCGAACGACACCTCGAATCTGAGCGAAAGCGCGTCGAGTCGGCTCAAGCCCGGCGCGCCCAGCGGGAGAAGGATGCCAAGGTTCGACATCTTCGTCTGGTTCAATGAGCTCAAGTTTCGACCATCGATCTGGGCTTAGCTTTTAATTAAGCTCGGACTCGCTCCCCAATACAGAGAAAGAGAGGAAAGCGCGACCTTCATGAGGTCAGCGATCCAGGGCTTTGTCCGGTTTGAGGCGGAGAAGGCGCACCAGATTGGGGAGCGGTTCAGGCTTACTCCTCCAGCGCCTTTTCTACTCCTGGTGGAACGGATCCAGTTTTTGGGAAAAGGTAGTTGGCCACGATTATCGAGAGACCGATTACTTCTACGACTACGGAAGCGAAGAACCCAATTAGGACAGAATCCCCCACGTCCCCGTCCCACACGACTCTTACCAGGGCGCCTGCGGCGACGAGCACCGGTATTCCGGTAATGAGCAGGACGAACTTAAAAAACTTTTCTCGTTGTTCATTGTCCATCTTGAGACGAGCAATTTCTGCTGCCCGGCGCTCGTTCATGTATTTCAACGCATCGTCTGCAGCCTTGGAGACGTCCCCGTCTCCGCGTTTCCCGACCTCAGCGCCTTCATGGGAGTCCGGTTCTACTTGTGAGCCCCTGGATGGATTGAAGTTCTCAAGTAGAGACTTTAGGTCGGCCGAAACCTCGCTATGGATAAAGAAAGGCTGCGATTCCGAATCGTCCTCGGAATTAGGCATCCATCAACTCCTCTGGAAGGTTCTTTTGGAGGCGGGCGATACGGCGATCTACCGCGGCGGGTGTTACTCCAAATTTTGCGGCCACTTCGTATTGCGAGCTCCGAGCCAATTCGGTCAGCAATGGAATTGCTGGCATCAATAGCTCTCCTGCGAACTCATCAGCAAAGAACTCATGCAGGCTGTAGTTGTTCCGATTGTCCCTGTAGTCCATGAAAGAGAATCGTTCATCGCCGGCCATCCGCTGGCGATCTACGAGATGTCCGATTTCATGGGCGAGGGTAAACCGCTGCCGTTCAGGAATGTCTCGCTTATTGATGACGATAGATGCAAAAGGCTCTTCGGGGCGCTTCACGATGAACCCCGCCTGGTCTTTGGGAAGCTTCTCATAAAAGACCTCTGCTCCGAGGAGCCCGGCTACACGTTCAAGATCCGACAGTCCGTGGCGGCTCAGGCGGTACGCAGACCTAATGGCCTTCGCTTGTTCCCTGGCGTCTTTCCAAACCAGACCAGCCATGTTCCGCACCTCCTTGCTTATGCTCCAATCTTAGCTATCTATTCGTGAATACGGCTAAAGGCTTGCTGAAATCCCCGACCCTAAACCCCAGCTCGCGTGTTTGCGCCTTGTTTGCAATCCGTTTGCAGGGCGTTTGCAGCGTGTTTGCACCCACCCTGGTTTACCTGGGGTTACTTGGGACTACTTTGGGGGCACGAAAACGCGAAAGAACCCGCTGGCCAATCGGTGTTTTAACCGTTTAACCAGCGGGTTTATGCTGTGCGCCCGGAGGGATTCGAACCCCCAACCTTCTGATCCGTAGTCAGATGCTCTATCCGTTGAGCTACGGGCGCTAACCGCTACTGCGTTTGATTGCTGTGCAATCTCTCGCTGCAACGTGGATTAACTATAGTGCCGTTCTTTAAAGGCGGCAAATCGCCAGGCCAACACACGTTTTTACGCGTTGTTAACCTGTCGATAACTGCACTTAAACACCAGCCTTTAAAGCACCAGCCCAAAGACCGGCACGGCCAGCAGGTAGACCGTGAGAGTAATCAGCACGCAGCCAATGAGGTTGAGGCCGACGCCGCCCTTGATCATGTCGCCAATCTTCACGTAACCCGATCCGTATGCGATGGCATTCGGCGGGGTTGCCACCGGCAGCATGAACGCGCAGGTTGCCGCGAGCGCCACCGGAATGGTCAGCAGCAGAATGTTGATCTCGCCGCCCTCGGTCAGGCCAATGCCCACGGCCACACCGCCCATGATGGGCAGGAAGGTCGCCGCCGTTGCCGTGTTGGAGGTAATTTCGGTCAGGAAAAGAACCAGCAGCGCAACTGCCGCGATGAGCAGCACCGTGGGCAGGCCGCCGAGTCCCTTAGCCATCTCGCCGATCCACAGAGATAGGCCCGAGTTGTTAAACATCGCGGACAGAGACAGGCCACCACCAAAAAGAAGCAGGACGTCCCACGGCATCTCATTCGCGGTCTTCCAGTCCAGCAGGCGAACGCCGGTCTTAGCGTCGGCCGGGATGATAAACAGCAGCAGGCCGGCAGCAATACCGACGATGGCATCGTCGTAGTTGGAGTCCTCGCCAACCAAGAAAGGAACGGCCACCCAGGCGATAGCTGCGCCTAGGAAGATTATGCCGGTGAGAATCTGCGGAGCAGTCCACGGACCAAGAGCTGCGATTTCCTTGTCGATGAGCTCCTTGCCGCCAGGAATACGGTCCATCTCCGGCTTGAAGATGGTCACCAACAACAGCCATGCGATAAACAGGAAGATAACCGCCAGCGGCATTCCCACGATCATCCACTTGCCAAAGCCGAGGACGATGTCGTGAGATTCCTTCATATATCCGGCCAACAGAGCATTCGGCGGAGTGCCGATGAGCGTGCCCAGGGAGCCGATAGACGCAGAATACGCAATGCCAAGCATCAGCGCCGTTGCAAACTTCTTCTGCTTGGCCATGCCGCCCACAGTGTCTGCGGTCAGCGCCAGCACGGAGGTACCGATAGGCAGCATGACTACCGCGGTCGCCGTATTTGAGACCCACATGGACAAAAAGCCGGTTGCCAGCATAAAGCCCAGCACAATGCGCTTTGGCGAAGTGCCAACCACCTTCACCACCGCCAGGGCCATGCGGCGGTGCAAGTTCCAACGCTGCAACGCGAGCGCAATGAGGAAGCCACCCATAAACAAGAAGATCGTCGCCGAAGCATAAGGCGAGCCGACTTCCTTAATGGTGCCCACGCCGGCCAGCGGGAAGATAACCAAAGGCAAAAGCGCCGTAGCTGCCAGCGGAATTGCTTCGGTCATCCACCACACGCCCATCAGGATGGTCACCGCCGCAACCGCGCGAATCGCGCCATAAGTATAGGTTTCCTCCGGGTCCGCGCCCGAGGATTGCAGCACGGTATCCACCGCATTCGACGGAAAAATAAACCACACCAGGGCGGCCAGCGCCAAGCCTAGGAACACGCCTATAAGCATGCGGCGCCATTCGCGCTTGTCGACGCCGTGATCTTCTTCGCCTTCTACGTGTGCTGTTGATTCATGTGTTTGCGGGGTCGTCATTCAGTTCTCCTTGCCAAACCTTCTAGCACGCGGGGATAAGCAAAATGTGAACCATGCAATACCCACGTTTGCGAACACCATACAACTTTGAACCAAAGAAAAAATCGGTTTTTAAACGCGGTTACCCCCACCAAGGCCCACCAGAGCCAGCACTGCCAGCAGCATCACGGCCACGGCTAGGCCCGCCAGCGCCGCGGCACCGGGGAGGGCGCCGCCGGTGTGAAGGGCGGCGTCGTAAAGCGCGTTACGGCGGCGCACCCGCCAACCCAGCCAGGCGCAGGCACCCGCGCCGCCCACGAAGGCGATGAGCTCCGCAATGGTCCACGGCAGCTCACTGCGCAAAACCACCAGAACCACCAGCACGAACGCCAAAAGGCTGCGCTGCCACGACAGCCGGGTGCGCTCCGGCTGCAGCCCTGGGTCATACATTTACGCCCCCGCGCCCACGAGCTGACCTACCAGGATCAGCACGCCGATAAGCAGCACCACCAACACGAGCAGAGGCATCGCGACATTCGGCGGCAGGGGCTTTTGCTCACGCATCGCGCTTTCCGACGCCGCCCAATGCGTCCACGCCACCGCCGGCAAGACGATGGCGACCACCAGCATGATCACGGAGATGATGAGGGTCAGCGTGCCGTGAATCGGGAGGTCGAAAGCCTGCAGTGCAACGCCGCCTGCGATGAAAGCGAGCGAGGTACGAATCCATGCCAAGAACGTGCGCTCGTTGGCCATGCTGAAACGCGGATCGGGCTCTGTGCCCTTTTCATAGACAAAGCGTGGGAACCGGCCATTAGATTTATCCATTGCGTCTTATACTTCCTTAACGCACTGCCTCTTGCCACCCGGCAGGGCGCTGCGCCTTAGGCAGCTTTTGCACCACCGCGGCATAGGATTCCTGGACGAGCTCCCGAACTAACTTGGGGTTTATTGAATCCCCGGGATACACGGTGTACCAGTGCCGCTTATTCATGTGATACGCAGGGCCGATGTCGGCATAACCAGCCTGCAAAGCGGTGACATCCTCCGGCGGAGCTTTGAGAATGATGGCTTTCTTTCCACCGAAGGGCTTATTCGCAGGCATGGTGGTGGCCAGCATGAACCACTTTCCGCGCACCCGCCAGGCTCGCCAGCCTTCGACGAAGGGATAGGACTCGGCGTCAATGAGTTCTGCTGCAGCATCGCTCGCAATAGAAATAAGCTCTTTTTCGTTCATACGCCGACCTAAAATCCATCGAATTGAAAACGACAATTCCCCAGCTTAATGCGTAGGACTATCGGACGTCCAAGGCGTGGGCTAAGGTGACTGCTACAGACCTAAGCTAAGCAAAAATAAAGGGCCAGTCATGAACAAGATTTTCTTTCTGCTCGCCGTGGTTTTGTTAATCGCGGCTATCTACATGTTCTTTAAATCGCGCCAAGCCAAGGCGGCTAGCACGCAGGAGACGGGCGATACCTTCTCCAAGGATTACTTCGCCGAGGCCAAAGGCCAAAACGAGTTCAATCCAGAAAATCTTGGTCCGGGTGCAATCATCCGTTACGGCGCCACCGACTACGTCGTCCGCGGCACCCTGACCCTAAATGAGGGCCCTTATTACTGGTACGAGTACCTGCTCGACGGTGGAGATAACTCCTCCTGGCTGGGAGTCGAGGTCGATGAAGGCCAGCTCAATCTCACCTGGTGGACCTCCCGCAAGGGCGCCGGCGTCACGCCAGATCGCGGCACCGTGGAATTCGAGGGAGTTACATATAGTGAGGACGAGCGTGGCCATGCGCGCTACACCTCCACCGGCACCACCGGCCTGCCAGAGTCCGGCGAGATGCGCTACGTAGATTATTCCGCGGGTGACAAGCTGCTGGGCTTTGAGGGCTGGGCCAACAATGACAGCTGGGAGGTATCCACCGGCCACACCATGCTGCCGGGTGAGTTCACCGTGTACCCAGCTCCAAAGGCATAGGCCGCAGTGGAGGTTCTAGATTGCCCCAGCGCGGACGTCAGTGCCGCTGACTTGGGGCTGCGCTTAAACGGCCCGCGCCCGCAGGCGTTAAGCACGACCATGCTTCACGGTTCCGACAGCCTGCAGCTTGAGCTGGATATCATCGGCGCTTCGCATACTGCCAGCGTTTATCGCGGCAAGACGCTACTCTTCCGCGAGGAGATCTCCTGCCACTGTGAGGGTCCGCTGCCGCAGACCTACGGTGAGATGACGGGCTACGAGCTGAAGACGGACGTCGCCAAGCATTGCGCGGATGGCTTCGCCGCAGAATTTCAACGGGTATCGGGCACGGATTGGCTCTCGGCGCAATTTCCCGGGCAGGGCGAATACCACGTCACCGCCCTCAAGGGCACCGCACTCGAAGACTGCGCAGGCTTCGAGTGGGAAACGGTGCATATGTACCCTGCAGAAGAAATAATCGTGAAGACTACAAGTAGGTGGATTCCATGAACTATGACAAAGGCTGGAAATGGTCACTGGTCTTCGCCGTACTATTCGCAGTAATTGGCGGTCTGACTTCACCCGGCGTTACTGGCGCTCCCATCAGGTCAGGCACCTGTCAGGCAAACAATGTTCAGGCAGAGGCCAACCGCCTTGCAGCAGAGCACAAGCCGAAGGCGCGCCAATTCGATCCCGCAACGGGCACAGAGTACCTGCGCTACCGCAAGCAGATTGTCAAGGTCGAGCCCACTGGCCCGCAGAACTGTTCAGTGCGCGTGGAAAATCTCGATCACTTCCACGACGGCACCTATATCTTCTTAGGTCCCGGTTTTAGTCCCTCCTCCCCTTCCCGTTCTTCCGGCGGCTCCTCCGGCTCTTCCGGCGGCGTGAAATAGAAAGGCTTTAGTTCATGCTCGATTCAATCCTGGCCACCTTTGCTTATTTCGGCGTTGCAGCAGTACTGCTACTTGCCGGCTTCGTAGTTCTGGATCTGCTCACTCCAGGCAAGCTTTACCGCGCTGTCTTCGTTGATCATCACGTCAACGCTGCGGTCATCGCTTCCGCCCAGCAGATTGCCCTGGGAGCGGTGCTGGTTACCGCCATCGTGCACTCTTTTGAACTGCTAGAAACCGCTGTCTACGGCCTAGTCGGCATCGTGCTGCAGGCACTAGCGTTGGTCATTTTGGAGGCGCTTATCCCCGGCCGTTTCCGGGATCTGGTGGAAGATACCAAGCCCCGCGCGGGCGCCTTTTGCGCGAGCGTCATCCTCATCGTTGTCGGCGCAATTAATGCCGCATGCCTGACCTAAACGCTTCCCCCGCCGCAGATTCGCTGGTCCGCTCGCGCGCCTGGCGGGTAGCTCTGCTTATCTCCGTCTGTATCTGCGCAGCTTCGGGCTTGGTCTACGAACTGGCCTTGCTGACGCTGTCCACGAGCCTCAACGGCGGCGGCATTGTAGAGACCTCGCTGATCGTGGCAGGTTACGTCGCATCCTTGGGCTTGGGCGCGTTGATGGCCAAGCCATTCTTGTCGTGGCCGGCGAGTTCTTTCCTCATCGTCGAAACTCTGCTCGGCCTGTGCGGCGGCGTGAGCGCCGTGGTGCTCTACATGGTCTTCGCGCTTGTGGGCCAGTCCACCCTCATTTTAGTCGTAGCGACGCTGCTCATTGGCATTTTGGTGGGTATGGAAGTGCCACTGCTTATGACGCTGATTCAGCGCGGACGTACCTCGAATGCTGAGGATTCCGGCTCGGTGGTGGCCAACCTCAACTTCGCGGATTACGTCGGCGGCCTGCTGGGCGGTTTGGCATGGCCATTTATCTTGCTGCCGTGGCTGGGCATGATTCGTGGCACCGCTGCGGCCGGCTTAGTCAACCTCATCGCCGCACTCGTGGTTGCGCTGCTTCTACTGCGCACGGTGCTCTCCGGCAAGCAGCTTCTAATGCATGTCCTCGCGCTGCTGGGCGCTATCGCCTTGCTGCTTACTCTCATCATCCGCAGCGAATCCATAGTGGTAACCGCCCGGCAATCGCTCTACGATGATCCTGTCATTTACGCCCATACCTCGGATTACCAGGACATCGTGGTGACCAAACGCGGCAAGGATTCGCGCCTCTATCTCAACGGCGGCCTGCAGTATTCCTCCCGCGACGAGTACCGCTACACCGAGTCCCTGGTCTATCCCGTACTGCCTGCCGAGCCAGGCGGGCGAGTGCTCGTCATCGGCGGCGGCGATGGTTTAGCCGCGCGCGAGCTGCTCAAGATGGACTTTAAAGTCACCCAGGTCGAGCTCGATCCCGAGGTGGTGAACGTGACCAACACGGTCCTGCGCGAGGACAACGGGGGCGCCATGGAAGATCCGCGCGTGCGGATCCTCAACGAGGACGCGTTTACCTGGTTGCGATCGGGTGGTGATCACACGCTTTACGACGCCGTCCTCATCGATCTACCCGACCCCGACTCCGCCGCCATGGCCCGCCTTTACTCGGAAGAGTTCTACTCCATGGCGCACAAGATGCTCGCTCCCGGCGGCAAGATGGTCGTGCAGGCAACCAGTGCCTTTAGTACTCCCGATGTGTTCTGGCGTATCGATTCCACACTGCGTTCCGCCGGCTGCCCCACCGTGCCTTATCACGTGCACGTGCCCACCTTTGGTGACTGGGGCTTTGTAGCCTGCGCGGAGGAAATCTCCGTGCCCAACTACGCTCCCCCGCTGCGCTACCTCGATGATGCGACTCTTGAGGCCGCGCAATCATTCGGCTTAGATAACCAGCCGCGCAACCTGCCGGCCTCCACGCTCGATCATCCTTATGTGGTCGATGACCTGCGCCGCGGATACCGCCAGGCAGGGGACTAAGAAGCCTAAGACCCAGCCTCGGAGAACTTCTCCAAGGCGATGGGGCTGCCAGCAATCACGATGAGATCCGTCGGGTTCAATTGCTGGCCTTTCTCAACAGGCATCCAGCAGCCATAGTTCTTGCGCACTGAGACCAGCTGCACGCGATGTTTTTCCCACGTTTTCTGCGGATCTAGTGGGGTTTGCACCAAGTGCGCGGGCGGGGTGAGCTTTGTAACGCCATAGTCCTCGGCGATTTCGGCGAAATCTTCGAACTTGCCGCCGAGCAAGTGCGCAATGCGGCGGCCAGTGTCGCGTTCTGGGCGGATGACGTGGTGTACGCCCAGCTGCAGCAGGATGCGTGCATGCGCGTCGGAGTCCGCCTTCGCCCAAATGTCCTTTACGCCGAGTTCCACCAGATTTGAGGCGGTCAAAATGGAGTCCTCAAGGTGCGAGCCGATGGCCAGCACCACGCGGTCCACCTCGTCGATGCCCAGCTGATGCAAGACCTCGGCGTCGGTTGTATCAGCTTGTACTACCTCGGTGAGAACCGGCGAATAATCGCGCACGAACTTCTCGCAATTGTCGATGCCAAGCACCTCAACGCCATGATCCATAAGTTCACGTGCCAGGGAAAAACCGAAGCGCCCCAAGCCGATAACCACCACTGCGGGGATGTCGATGGATTGATTTTCGCGGCGCAGCGCGCCGAAGATGTTAGCCAATGAACGGCCTTTCTACTGGGTAGCGATAGTGACGAGTTACCGTGCGCGCGGCCAAAGCGGCCACCAACGTGGTCGGCCCGACGCGGCCAAGATACATGATGAAGCACAAAATAATCTGGGAAGGCGCGGTCAGGCTGGCCGTAATTCCTGTGGACAGACCAACGGTAGCGAAAGCCGAGAGCACCTCGAAGGTGATCTGGTCGGTGGAGAATTGCGGGTTCAAAACCACCAGGCTTCCAACTCCGAACATCACCACTGCCGCACCGGCCACAGTCAGGGCGAGCGCCTGGCGCGTAATCGAATACGGCAAACGGCGCTTACCGATGGTGGTGTCCTCACGGCCCAGGAACTCCGCCGCCATCGCCGCAACGAGCACGCAGGTGGTGGTCACCTTCACGCCGCCGGCCGTACCGGCGGATCCGCCGCCGATGAACATCAAGATGTCCGAGGCCATCAAGGTAATGGAATGCACATGCCCGTAGTCGATGGCATTAAAGCCCGCGGTACGCGGCGAAGCACTCATGAAGAAGCTATTGAGCAGCTTGGTGCCAAACGGCATGTCCGCCAGCACGCCGGACCACTCGGCCACCAAGAAAAACGTCATGCCGCCGAAGAGCAAAATGGCAGTTCCCACCAGCGTCATCCGCGCGGTAATGGACATGTGGTGCACGCGCGGCGCACGCCCTCGCAGGGCGAGCTTGATCCGGCCGCGGATACGGCGCACTATCTCCGCCAACATGGGATAGCCCAAGCCACCCACGATGAGCGCAAAGGCCACCGGCAGCAGAATCCACGCATCGGTATTAAAACCAATCATATTGTCCGAGTAAGTACTAAAACCCGCGTTGTTAAATGCCGAAATCGCGTGGAAGACACCCTCCCACATCGCGCGCAGTACTGGGACGCCATGTGCGAAATGCAGGCGTAGGGCCAAGAGGACAGCAACTGCAGCCTCGCAAACGAGGGTGACGAGAAAGGTAAGCAAGAGGGTACGGCGAATGCCGCCGGCTACGGGGCGGCCCTCGGCGGCCGTCGAGCGCCGCGCCTTCAAGCTGATGCGTCCGGTTAAAAGCATGCCGGACAAGGAAGCAAGCGACATGATTCCCAAGCCGCCGAGCTGGATGAGGGTGATAATTACCACTTGGCCGAAGGGAGTCCAGTACGTGCCGGTATCTTCAACGATAAGACCGGTCAGAGAGACAGCGGAAGTCGCTGTGAAGAAAGCGTGCAAGGGAGGCGTCCACTGCGATCCTTCGGTAGAAAAAGGCAGCATCAGCAGGAATGCCCCCAGCATGATGAGCAGAAAAAAGCCCAAAGCTGTCACGCGTGCAGGGCCAAAGATGCGGCTTCGGTTCTGCAAAGATCTTCGTTTCACAAATAGGGATAATAGACCTGTTAGGGCGATTTACCATTTTATAAGTGAGTCATTTTTCTTGAAGGCTCGGCACATCGCGGGTACACAGGGGACATGAGTACTTTTGCACTTGAGAACCCAAACACTGGCGTCTCCGAGGAGACCTTCGACCGCATCAATGACTCTGACCGTGACGCGATCCTGGACCGCTCCACGGAAGCCTTCAAGAGCTGGTCCCGCACCTCAATCGAGGAGCGTGCAGCCATCCTCTTCCGCACTGCAGATCTCTATGAAGAAAATGCAGACAAGCTAGCCGAGCACATCGGCCGTGAGATGGGTAAGCTCACGCGCTGGGCAAAGGGCGAGATTCAAATCGTCGCTGACATCTACCGCTGGTACGCCGAGCACGCTCACGAGCTGCTCGCGCCCGAGTACTTGGCGGCCCAGGGCGCGCAAAAGACTGTTGTTCAAAAGGAGCCGCTCGGCCCGCTGCTGGGCGTTATGCCATGGAACTTCCCGTACTACCAGGTTGCCCGCTTCGCGGCGCCGAACCTTTTGCTGGGTAACACCATCGTGCTCAAGCACGCTTCCATCTGCCCGCTGTCTTCCCAGGCCTGCCAGGATCTCCTGGAAGAGGCAGGTCTGCCGAAGGACGCTTTCATCAACATCTACGCTTCCGGCTCCCAGATGGATGCCTTCGTGGCGGACAAGCGCATCAAGGGCGTTTCCCTCACCGGCTCTGAAGCAGCCGGCGCTGCGGTGGCAAAGACCGCGGGTGAGAACTACAAGAAGTCCGTGCTGGAGCTCGGCGGCAACGACCCATTCATCATCATCGATGACAAGAAGCTCGAGTGGACCCTCGATCAGTTCGTACCTATCCGCATGTACAACACCGGTCAGGCCTGCAACGCCCCAAAGCGCCTGATTGTGTTGGAGGATTTCTACGATCGCACCCTCGATTACCTGGTGGAGAAGATCGGCAACCTCAAGGTCGGCCCATACGACGACGAGAATGCCGACATCGGCCCACTGTCCTCCATCGGTGCCCGCGACGAAATCATCGAGCGCCTCGACAAGGCTGTTGCCGATGGCACCGCCACCGTCCGTGTGGGTGGCAAGAAGGTAGACCGCGACGGCGCCTACATGGAGCCAACGCTGCTTAGCGACGTCGATTCTTCCGCCGAGATCGCCTGCAACGAGATCTTCGGCCCAGTCGCAGTCATCTACAAGGCAAAGGACATCGACGAGGCCATCGCGATTGCCAACAACTCTGACTATGGCCTCTCCAGTTCCGTGTGGGGTTCCGACCTCGACAAGGCCTTCGAAGTGGCGCAGCAGCTTAACGACGGCATGACCTTCGTCAACGAAGCTTCCGTCACCGCTGCCGGCCTCCCGTTCGGCGGCATTAACCGCTCCGGCTACGGCCGCGAGCTCGAGCGCTGGGGCGTGGGCGAGTTCGTCAACGAGCACCTCTACCGCGTCAGCGGCCAGGACGACGCGGGTCTCTCCCCGGCGATGTAAGTGCGCGAGCCCGCTCTTCCGGAGCCGCACCCCCGTCCTGCCAGCTCATCACTGGTGGGGCGGGGTTCGCCTTTTACTGCGGCCACAAATGGTGAGGTCACCACCTAGCGGCAACCACGGTGCAGCACAAGGACGCCCCTAAGACCGATAAAGAGTCCAAGCGCAGCATCCCACGCAAAACATGCAAACGCTCCCGGAGGCCGTGCGATTGAACTAGCCTGCGGGAGCGTTTGAAGGTTTTAGAAGCTTTTACTTCTGCAGACCTTCAGCGATTGCCTCGAAGATGCCGCCGAGGATTTCGAGAACGGTGGATGCGATTTCCATGATGGAGTCCTAACTGTAAAAGGGTCATTAACAAGTGGAACTGGGCTTTGCCTGAATCCACCTAGGACCATACTTCCGCTACCGTAAGTAAGCTACCCCTAACCGCGCTTGAACCACCGGAAATGGCCCAAATTTAGCTTTATATTCAGGCGAAATATACTTTAGTATCCTCCTTCGCGCGTGCCCAATGCGCGAGGTTTTAATTGAGCTCAATGATGGTACAAATAAAGTGTGCATAAATAAGAGTTTTAACTATGAAAGTAGATACCTATGGCTATTTTCCAAGTCGGTGATCCAGCATCGATGAGCACCGCTGACACTGATAGCCGCATTGCGACGTTGATCGTTGATGACGATCCCCTCGTACGCTCGTCGCTGAAGACCTACTTCTCATGCACTGCCGACATTCACGTCGTCGCCGAGGCCAGCACCGGCGTCGAAGCCCTTTCGCTTCTCGACCAAATCGACATCGATGTCATCATCGCCGATATTCACATGCCCGAGATGGACGGAATAACGCTCTTGCGCGAGGCCAAGAAGCGGCCCACCCCACCGGCATTCGTAGCAATCACCGCTTTAGACACTGACAAAACAATGATCGAGGTCTTAACCAACGGAGGGGCCGGCTACGTTGTAAAAAGCAGCAAGCCGGCCACAATGTATGCCGCTGTGCGCGAGGCGGTAAACGGTGGCACAGCCGTATCGCCGCACGCGCTAACCCGCCTGGTTGACTACCTTCCCCAATCCGATTCCCATGCAGAGGGCGATAACGACAAAGAATCCAGCGTTATCGAGTTCAATGAGAAGTACGCCTTACTCACCGATACTGAGAAGCAAATCTTGAGCTACATCTGCGAAGGGCGCTCAAACGCAGAGATTGCCAAGTCGATGCACTACGCACAATCGACCGTTAAGAAGCAGGTTTCCCATCTCATGTCCGTCTTCGCGGTGAGCTCCAGGCTCAGCTTGGCAATAACCGCACTGCCCCACATCGGGGTCTAAGTAAAAAGTCTCGAGACAGCGGGCAAACGATGTCTCGAGACTTCTCAAGTGGCGGAGACGAGAGGATTTGAACCTCCGGACCTGCGCAAGCAAGTCAACTCCTTAGCAGGGAGCCCCATTCGGCCGCTCTGGCACGTCTCCAGCGATTCGCAATGAATCTTCGCTTACTCTACCCGAGCCCCTCCACGCGTGCCAAACAGCCCCCTCACTACCGTCTAACTGCTTAGGTTTTAGCGGCGATTAAGCGCCGCATGCAGCTTCAATGCCACATACAAAGCGGCACAGCGCCAGCCATCTTCGAGGGCAGCCGTGCCCAGGATCTCACGGACTCGGTCTAGGCGATAATGCAAAGTAGCACGGTGAATATACAGCGCGGCGGCTGTGTCATTGACGTTGCGGGAATGCTCGAAATAACAAAGCAGACTTTCCCAGTAGCTTTTGCGCTCGGCGTCTAAAAGCAGTGCGGCATCGGGGCTCAGCGCACGCACGGTAGCCGGACTCAGATCCCATCCCAACAGCGCGCGCCAGGCGCCAGCCGCAGCCCAGTCCATCGCAGGTTGCCCGGTTAGCCGCGCAACGTCGGCCATGAAACGAGCCCGACGCGCAGTGGGCGCACTGCCCCGCGCACCAATTTGCGTCCCCGCCGTGAGGGCCGCGGAAGCAACCTCCTCAATCAGCGTTTTCGTGTCTTGCTCGTCGCGCGGGGATTCCACAATGATGAGCGAATCATGCAAGTCCAGGGCCAGAAACGGACGCCGCCGCAGCGGACGGGCGAGCTCCATCGTCAGCTGGACTAAATCACCGTCTACGTCGATACGGTGAATGAGCACTTCCCCATCACGCGGCAAAAGGTCGCGCTCGCGGGCTATAGCCAGCGCACTTTCATCCCCCGCAACGATGTCACGGGTTAAGTCACCAAGCTGCTGCGCACGAGTGGCCAGGTAAGCATCGCGCTCGTCTACCAACTTGGTCAGCGTGCTCAGTTGCGGGGAAACGGAGGCAAGAGCGGCGTCGGAAAGCGCGTGCTCATCAATGATCCACACGTGCCCTACCAGGTCAGGGCCGTGGCGCAAAGGAATAACCACGCGCGGGAGCATGTCATATTCCGCATTCGCCGGCAGGCGCACCGGGGCAGAAGATTCCTGAATGCCATAACTGAGCATCCACGGGATCGGCTCCGGCGGCGGGGTGCGCTCCAGAATCGAGGCCACGCGGTGACTATCCACGGCGCCCAACTGCGCGCTTGCTGCAATCACGTTGATAGAGGGAGTGGTTACCTCCACCGAACATTGCAACTGCCGCGCGATGTCATCGGCTAACTCTTGAATCCGTGCCAGGTTCGGCGCCGTCAGTTTCGACATATGTCAAAGATAGTTCTCTATTTTGACTAATGACAACAAAAATGTGACCTACGATAATCGGATAAGCACGTTTTATCGCTAACAAAAGAAAGGACTCGCAATGCAGACTACTGTCGGCGAATTTATCCTTGATCGCTTGAAGGCCATCGGCATCACCGAAATCATCGGTGTCCCAGGTGATTTCAATTTGAGCTTCCTCGAGCAGATCGACGAAGACAAGGACATCCGTTTCGTCGGCGCCTGCAATGAGCTGAACGCGGCCTATGCCGCTGATGGCTACGCCCGCCAGCGCGGCGTCGGCTGTCTGCTCACCACCTACGGCGTGGGCGAGCTTTCTGCGCTCAACGGCATCGCGGGTGCTCGCGCGGAGCACGTTCCGATGGTCTCCATCGCTGGCGCACCGCCGCAGTACGCCACCGAGTTCGGTTGGAACCTGCACCACTCGCTTGCCGACGGCGACTTTGCCAACATGCTCGACGCCATCGCACCGTTTACCGAGGTAGCCACCCGCGTTTCCCCGATGAACGTGGTCGAGGAATTCGACCGCGCCCTGCACACCTGCCTGCGCGAGAAGCGCCCGGTGCACATCCAGATCCCTTCCGATATCACGCACCTGACCATCGAGGTCCCGGATACCCCGTTCAGCACCGAGCTGGCTACCTCCGACCAGGAGCGTCTCAACGCCGCCGCCGATCGCGTGATCGAGGCGCTGGCTGCGGCCAAGGATCCCATCTTCCTGATCGACCAAGACACCGATCGCCACGGTTTTACCGAGAAGTTCCGCGCCATCATCGACAAGGCCCAGCTGCCGTACTCCCAGCTTTCTTCCGGCAAGGCCATCCTGTCCGAGCGCGACCCGCTGTTCATCGGCACCTACAACGGCGCCGCTTCCGCCCCGGGCGTGCAGGAGCGCATCGAAAACTCCGACTTCCTGGTCACCACCAACCCACGCTTCATCGAGGTCAACTCCGGTTCCTTCACCCACAATCTGGATAAGGCGCACGTGTTCAACTTCGGCGATCAGCACCTCAACGCTGACGGCGAGTACTTCGTGGGCATCAATACGCTTGAGCTTCTCGACGTCCTCGTCGAGCGCATCCCAGCCAAGGAAGCCGCCGCGGGCGAGAAGTTTGAGCTGCCGGCCTTCGAGCCAGACGAGTCAGCGCCGCTGACCCAGGAGCGCATCTGGAACCAGATGGTTCACTTCCTCAAGGAAGACGACGTGGTCATCGCCGAGGCTGGTACTTCCAACATCGGCCTGGGCCCGCTGCGTATGCCGGAGGGCGTGCAGTACATCAACTCCACCATCTGGGGCTCCATCGGCTTTACCCTGCCTGCCGTGCTCGGCTCCCAACTGGCTAACCCGGAGCGCCGCCACGTGCTCTTCATTGGCGATGGTTCCTTCCAGCTGACCGCTCAGGAGCTTTCTACCATCCTGCGCCAGGAGCTCAAGCCAATCATCGTTCTGGTCAACAACGATGGCTACACCATTGAGCGCTACATCCTGGGCATGGAGCAGGAGTACAACGCCATCCAGAACTGGAGCTACAACGAGCTGCCGAAGGTCTTCAAGGCAGATACCACCATGGAGTCCTACGCAGCGAAGACCGAGGGCGAGCTGGCTAAGGCGCTCGCGGACATTTCTGAGCACCCGGAGCGCGGCGCCTTCCTTGAGGTCCAGCTCGACGCTTTTGATGCACCGAAGGGACTGCAGGCATTCGGCCCGCTCACGGCGGAGTTTGACTACGGCCCTCGCGGTCCGCGCAACCCGGAAACCTCTTCCCAGGGCTAAGGTGGTTGCCATGATTCGATCCGATCTTTCCTCCCTGCCCGTCTATGTTCCCGGTGCCCGCAATGAGACTGCTTTAAAGCTGTCTTCCAATGAGGCCACCCAGCCTCCGCTTCCGGAGGCGCTCAAGGCCATGGAGGCCGCGGCTGGCGACGCCAATCGTTACCCAGACATGGGCGTCGTCGAGCTGCGCACTGCACTCGCAGAGCACCTTGGTATGACCCTCGATGAGGTGGCCGTGGGAACGGGTTCTTCTGCCATCTGCCAGCAGCTGGTACAAATCACCTGCCAGCCTGGCGATGAAGTGGTTTTCCCGTGGCGTTCCTTCGAGGCCTATCCAATCTTCGCCCACGTGGTTGGCGCGACGCCGGTTCCGGTCCCACTGAATGAGGAGCACCGCGTGGACTTGCCAGCGATGGCCAAGACCGTGACGGAAAAGACCAAGGTTATCTTCGTGTGCAATCCGAATAACCCCACCGGTTCGATCATCACCCGCGCGGAATTCGACGAGTTCCTGGCGGTCGTACCGGATGACATCATCGTGGCATTGGACGAGGCTTACATCGAGTACAACCGCAACGACTCCCTGCCGCTGGCCACCGAGTACGTCAAGACGCACCGCAACGTCGTGGGCCTGCGCACTTTCTCCAAGGCCTACGGCCTAGCCGGCGTGCGCGTGGGCTATGCCTTCGGCGACAAAGAGATCATTGAGGCGTTGAACAAGGTAGCCATCCCGTTCTCCGTGAACACGGTGGCTCAGGTCGGCGCCCTGCACTCTCTGGCGGCACAGGACTCCCTGCGTGAGCGCACCGATGAGACCGTCCGCCAACGCGAGCGCGTCACTGAGCACTTTGCTAAGTTCGGCGTTCCTGCTTCCGAGGCCAACCACATCTGGTTCCCGGCAGCAAACATCACCGAGCTGGGCACCCCACAAGAAGTCGCTGCCAAGCTCGCCGCAAACGGCGTGCTGGTTCGCGCCTTCGACGAAGGTGTGCGCATCTCCATCACCACCGCCGAGGAGACCGATGTACTCCTCAAGGCGTGGGAGGCTGCTTTCGGCGCCTAAAACGACAACGCGGGTAAAAGATCACCAAAAAGGGGTTGCTACCAAGGCGGCAACCCCCTTTTTTTAGAATAAGCATCATGTTGCTGCGTGCGTTGTTGACGCCTATTCCTCGTCGTATTCGTAAGGCATCTTGTGCTTATCCGGATGCGGAACAACCATAAGCGCCATCAGTAGGCCAGCTCGGTCTTTTTCAAGGATGAATCGGCTCAATGCTGCTGCGTCCACGTCCCGAGGCAGTGGATTGCCACCAAAATTTGTTCCAATTTCACTTGATGAAGGGCTTGCAGCGTCATATATAACAAGGTCATCAAAGCTCATGACTTTTTCAATGACATCCTGAAGCTGCTCACTAGTCAATGCGTCGTCATCGTAGCCGGTATCTTGGACGACGTAGACGAGATTGACCCAATCATCATCGGCTTTAAACCAATCAATGACAGCGTCGTAGACTTCATCGGCAGTGAGAATCTTGCGCGGTTTATCGGGCAACATGGACTTTATAATTTTCGGCTCCCGAAGACACTTCAAACGGGACTCATTGATGAATGAAACACGTAAACTTAGCGTTCTTCATTTCACTATCTGTGCTAAGCGTGTTTTTCCCCTTCGCTTCTCTTTTTCACAGGTATAGCAACCGAAAGAGCGATGCCTAGCAAGGCTATGGGAACCCCAAGATTGGTAAGCTTATTTTCCCAATATAGGCCCGCTACGCACAACAAAACCCCTGCAATGAGAACGACAAGGGTAAAAACTTTAAGCAATTTCATTTCCGCATCGTCCTTACAATTTTCGTCATCAACTGAACTTAAGAATCGCCCTTTAGACTAACAATTCTTTTCCCACCAATGAGTCCTGTTTCTAAATCGGATACTTTCGTATACTCTTCTCGGATTTTGTGGTTTGACTAGATCATGTAGGTGAAAATGGGCGTGTTCCATTAGCCAGCATTGTGGAACTCGTCTATCAACCAGAAAGGTTCACTTCCATGAAATCTTTGCGCAATCCAGGAGTCCTCTTGTCGACTGTGAGAGAGTGTCTGATGGTTTGTGTGTGGGAATCCAT
>NZ_KV827768.1:413-32391 GCF_001836185.1 Corynebacterium sp. HMSC036D03 | reverse complement strand
GCCGTAGCGGACACACTTTTTGCTACTTAGCCCGAAATGTTCATGGCGCCAAGAAATAAGCCCTGAACGGCAAAAAGCCTCCGTGTGACACGGAGGCTAAGCGTGCGCCCGGAGAGACTTGAACTCTCACGTCATAAGACACTAGAACCTAAATCTAGCGCGTCTGCCAATTCCGCCACGGGCGCTTGCAACGAAAGTAGTTTACATGTTTTCTACGCCCACGCTAAAACTGGCGCACCCGAATCCAGTTTTTTGTTTGTGTTGAGTAGGCTGTTACGGGTGAGTAATAACAAAGCGCCAAAGCGGCAGAAGCTGAAAGTGCGATGGTGGCATATCGTCCTCATCGCGTTTTTCGTGGTGCTCTTTTTATTGCTCGCCTACTGGCAGTGGACGCGCTTCCGCTCCGGCTCCGGCACCTTCCAAAATTTAGGCTATGCCTTCCAATGGCCACTCTTCGCTGTCTTTGTGGTTTATGCGTATAAGACCGCCCTAGGTTATGAAAATGAGCGCATCGAGGCAGAGAACGAAGCCGCCGAAATGGGTGTCACGGACTACCAGCACCAAGCAAAGTCCGAGCAAGGCGAAGTCACTAAGATCGATGAGGACTTCTTGCCGCAGCGCCCGCAGATGGACGTAGAAACTTTTAACGCCTTAAACCAACAGCGCCGCAGGCGTGGCGACGACCAGAATTAGAAAGTAGGGCCATGACTAACCAAGTTCACCCAGACCGTAAGGCCCGCATCCGCGGCCCACTCAAGTTCTTTTCCATCGCCGCAACCGTGACCGGTATCTTCCTACTTCTCTTGGTTGCGCGCATGGTTCTCGAGTACGTCGTCGGCGTGGAGATTCCGCACTGGGGCCTCTACATTGCCCAGGCCCACGGCGTGGCTTACATGATTTACTTGCTTTCGATTCTCATCCTCGGCCCGCGTGCGCTGTGGCCAGCAGGCAAGCTCATCACCACTGCCCTAGCCGGCGTTGTGCCTTTCCTATCTTTCTGGATGGAATACAAGCGACGCCGCGAAGTCACCGAGCAATTCCAGCTTTAGTCCAGAAGCAGAAGGCCCAGCATCTGCTGGGCCTCAAGTGTATCCGGGGTAAAGCTACGCCAGCTTGGCGATGACGCTAGTAAGCTGCGCCAGCGCACGCCCGCGGTGGGAAACCGCGTTCTTTTCCTCCGGGCTCATTTGTGCCGAGGAGCGCTGCTCGCCCTCCGGCTGGAAAAGCGGGTCATAGCCGAAGCCATTCTCGCCCTTTGGTGCGCGCAGCAGCATTCCTGGCCACCGGCCCTCAGCTACGTGTTCCGCGCCGTCTGGCGTGACCAATGCGCACACGGAGACAAAGGCGGCTTGGCGTCGTTCGTCGGGAACATCAGCCATCTGTGCGAGAAGCAGCTCGTTGTTGGCTTGGTCATCGCCGTGCTGACCAGACCAGCGCGCGGAGAGCACGCCCGGCATTCCATTGAGCTCTTCGACGGCGATACCCGAGTCATCCGCAATCGTGGCGATACCAGTATTGGCAACGCCAGCACGGGCCTTAATCAGTGCGTTATCGGCAAACGTGCGTCCGTCCTCCACCGGTTCGTCATACGCCGGCACAGCGGAAAGCGGTAGCAACTCGACGCCTTCGATTCCCGCGTCTGCGAGGATGCGTTCGAGCTCGCCAAGTTTCTTCTTATTATTCGATGCGACGAGAAGCTTTACCATCCCAAAGCAGCCTTCTGCGCAGCAATCAGCTCGGTGCAGCCCTTCTGGGCCACATCCAGCATGGAGTTCAGCTCAGCGCGGCCGAACAAGCCGTGCTCGCCGGTGCCCTGAATCTCCACGAAGTCGCCGCCTTCCTGCATCACCACGTTCAGGTCGACCTCCGCGCGGGAATCTTCTTCATAAGGCAGGTCGAGGCAAATCTCGCCATCGATGATGCCCACGGATACCGCGGCGATTGGGTCCAGCAGCGGCTCGCCGGGCACGACGCCCTCGGACTTCAGGTACTCGATAGCATCTGCCAAGGCCACGTACGCACCGGTAATCGAAGCCGTGCGGGTACCGCCGTCTGCCTGCAGAACGTCGCAGTCGAGCTGAATGGTGTTCTCGCCCAGCTCGGAAAGGTCCACGGCAGCGCGCAGAGAGCGCCCGACCAAGCGGGAAATCTCGTGAGTACGGCCCTTGACTTTGCCCTTCATGGACTCGCGAGGCATGCGGTCGTGCGTGGCTGCCGGCAGCATCGAGTACTCAGCGGTCAACCAGCCCTCGCCGGAGTCCTTCTTAAAGCGCGGCACGCCAAACTCCACGGAGGCGGTACACATCACGCGGGTGTTGCCAAACTCGACGAGCACGGAACCTGCCGGGTTGGTGGTGAAGTTACGGGTAATACGCACGCTACGCATTTGGTCTAGCGCGCGACCATCAGCACGAGAAAAATCAGTCATGCACCCAAGGGTACTAGAGCTCGAACTCCATGCCCGGCGCGCCCAAGACGATCTCACCGTCGAACTCCGCCTGCGCTGCACGCAGGGTTTCTGAACTATCTCCCCATGGCTGGAGGTGGACGAGCACCAGCTTAGCGACGCCCGCCTCCCGCGCCACGCGGCCAGCCTCCGCGCCCGACATATGCATGTTAGGGGCCTTGCCTTCCGACGTCGCGCCCCATGCGGCCTCGCAGAGGAAGAGGTCGGCGTCGCGGGCAGCATCGACAAGCGCGGGGGTCGGGCAGGTATCGCCGGAGTAAGTAATGGTCTTACCGGTCTTCGCATGCTCCATGCGCAGCGAATACGTCTCCACTGGGTGGATCACCTTAAAGGGTGTCATATAGACGTCATCGATGAGCTGACTTTCACGGTCTATCCACGGGGAAAAGGCGAAGGTATCCGACATATCGTCGACGCCATCGACCTCGTCGGAGGAAAGACGACCCAAATGCTGTGGCGTATATGACGGCCCAAGGCAAAAATTGCGCGAAGGCGCAGGCGCCGTGGGATGGAAGCGACGCCAGACCATCAACGAGGGAAAGTCCATGCAGTGGTCGGCGTGAAGATGGCTAAATGCGACATGCGCATTGCAGGGGTCTTGGGCTTCTTGTAGGCGCGCCAAAGTTCCAGGACCCATATCCATCACGATTGATGGCGCATCAGGAAAGGACACCAGATACCCAGAGGCGGCGTTTCCCGGGACTGGGACGGAGCCGGAACAGCCAAGAATCGTCAGCTTCATGTGTCCAATAGTTCCACGAAACCTTCCCGATTGCTGGGATTGGGGTGAAAAAGACGTGAAACCGTGTCACGCGCGGTAGGTCACAATTGCGGGCCTAAGAAGCGGGAAGCCAAACGCGAAAAGGTCTCTGGGTCACCGGTTGATTCGAATTTACGGATCGGAGTGGCGTCTTCCGGCGCCAGCATGTCGGTTTCAGTAAGGATACGCATCACGTCCTTGGCCGTTTCTTCTGCAGAGGAAACGAGGGTGACGGACTCACCCATAGCCAACTGGATGACGCCAGTGAGCAGTGGGTAATGTGTGCAGCCGAGCACCAGGGTGTCGACGCCCGCGGACTGCAGCGGTGCGAGGTAGCCCTCAGCGACGCCGAGGATCTGGCGGCCGGCAGTAATCCCCCGTTCTACAAAACCTACAAAGTCCGGACACGCCACCGCATGCGCCTCGACGTGTGGGTTGACAGCGAAAAGGTCTTGATAGGCACCAGAGTTCACGGTGCCCTCAGTACCGATAACGCCGATTTTGCCATTGCGCGTAGTAGCGATGGCGCGTCGGACTGCCGGGCGGATGACCTCAACAACCGGGATGTCATAGCGCTCGCGAGCATCGTGCAAGAAGGCCGCCGTGGCGGTATTGCAAGCGATGACGATCATCTTGCAGCCGCGTTCTACGAGTTCATCTGCAATGGCGGTAGATAGCTCGCGCACCTCAGCGATGGGACGCGGGCCGTACGGCGAATGCGCAGTATCTCCAATGTAGATGATGGACTCGTTGGGCAGCTGCTCAATGATCGTTCGCGCAACCGTGAGTCCGCCCACGCCGGAATCGAAAATACCGATCGGGGATGCAGCGGATGCCATTTACTTCTTCGCCACCTTCACTGGGTCGTCGGAAGTGATAATCATACCCGCAGCAATACCACCGATCGCGCCGAAGAGGTGCCCTTGCCACGAGACTCCCTCATAGACCGGCAGCACGCCCCACACCAAGCCCGAATAAGCAAAACCGAGGAATACGCCCAATGCCGTTTGGGCGAAAGAACGGTTAAACAGGCCACGTACGATGAGATAGCTCAGCCAGCCATAAACCAAAGAAGAAGCACCGATGTGCGAGGTACCAGGCCCGCCGAGGAGCCAAGTGCCAATGCCGGCAATCAGCACCGTGATGATCGTGACCTCCCACCAGGCTTTCCGGCCAGAAAGACCAATGAGGAAGCAAAAGATAGCGCCCGGCACCGAATTGCCGATGAGATGCTCAAAGTTCGCGTGCAGCAACGGCGCCGTAAAGATGCCCCAGATACCGTTGAAATCCAACGGGTGGATGCCGTAGTTGGCCAAGTTGCCATTAAAAAGCACGTAGTTGACCAACTGCACGGCCCATTCCACAATCAAAAAGGCCACGGCAATCCCCAGGCCTGTGCGGATGCGCCCGCCGCGCGTGTAATTTTTTGAATCGCCACGATTTTTCAAAACGGTAGAACGCGAGGAATCACCTGAAGTCATAATGGCAATAACTTTAGTCCAGCATAGAGCTATAAGCCTCTAAGCCCAGGCCAGGGGCCGCTTTCACGATTGCCTCGACGATCGCTCGTTCGACAACCTCCGCCGCAGCATCGCACAGCGCCGCTTGCGTCGCGGTATCAACCCCACCGTTTTCTGTGGCAGTCGACAGCGCGAAAAGCGTGTCCCCGTCCAACGGCGAATGCGCCGGGCGCACTGCCCGAGCGATACCGTCATGTCCCACCATGGCCAAGCGCTTGGCTTGAGCCTTGGTCACCGGGGCGTCGCAAAACACTGCCCCAATCGTGGTGTTGAGCTTGGACTCCGCGGGGTGCTGCAGCTGGCTGAAACGCGCGACGTCGATAGGCGCGGCATGCGGTGCACCAAACAGGCGCCCAGTCTCTGCGTCCACAACGTTGCCCACGGGGTTCGCTACCACCAGGGCGCCAACCGTAAACTGCCCCATCGGCGTGCGCACCTGCTGCTCCGTCAAGCCCAAACCGCCGCGGAGCTTGCCAGCAGTAGCGCCCACACCAGCGCCTACGCTGCCCGTCGAATCATCATGTTCCGCAATAGCGCGCCGCACCGCCTCCGCACCATCAGATGCTGTGGGGCACTCAGCACCAACAAGGAGATCGAAAATCACCGCCGCCGGCACAATCGGCACACGCGGACCAGGCTTGTCCTCACCCAGCACCGGGAAACCGATGCCTTGGGAAGCTAGCTCGTTCATCACGCCGTCGGCAGCCGCGAGCCCAAACGCAGAACCGCCAGCCAAAGTGATGGCATGCACGCGCTCAACGGTGTTGTGTGGCTCGAGGAGATCCGTCTCCCGCGTGCCTGGGCCGCCGCCACGAACGTCGACGCTCGCGAGCGCGCCTTCAGCGCCGCAATACAAAACCGTGACGCCAGTGTCATGCCTGCTGACATGGCCAATGGAGATAAGCGCCATGATTTAGCCCATCAACACCTGCAGCAGAGAATCCTGGCAATAAGCCAACCATTCCACGAGCATGTCGCGGTCCTCGCTCATCGATTCCTCTGGGACATCGCCTGCAGCCACAAACAAACGCAGATCGTTCAAACCCGCAAGGAAGGCATGCGCTTCTTCCTCGCTGATAGTGACCTCCACGCCGCCCGTCGGCCCCAACGCAGTGTTAATAACCTGCAGGTTCTTCAGCTTTGCGCGCGCAATGTCATTTTCATGCAAAGAACGCAAAAGAGAGTTATCGCCTTCGTATTCCTCATCCCCCGGCTTCTCAAAGTCAGGGAAAAGACGAGCCAAGGAAGGGTCTTCCGGCGCCTCCGTATGCCCAGTTGGCATATCCAGCATCTGCGCAAGCTCATCCTGCGGGGCAGACTGAGCACGGGCAATAATCGCCTCAGAGACAGTAGAGGTGAGGTCACCTAAAACCTCGCGCTCCATCGGCTCCAAAATGGTGGTGTAACGCGCCGCGCGCATCAGCGACTTCTTCTTTTTCCAAGCTTGCATCTGACTGTGCCTTCCTAGCCTGCCTGCTGCATCGTGGCCCACAGACCAGCAATCTGCAGCTTCTTTACGTCTGCCTCGACTTTGTCGCGCTCGCCCGTCGATACCGCAGCCTTGCCTTCAGTATGGACCTGCATCATCAGCTCGTTTGCGCGCTTTTTGTCGTAGCCCAAAACCGTCTGGAAGACGTAGGAAACGTAGCTCATCAGATTGACTGGGTCGTCCCAAACGATGCACATCCAAGGGAGGTTTTCGCTGGTTGCAACATCGACTTCGATGGCCTCATCTAATTCCGGAGTGGCCATGGGCGACCCCAGGCGGACAGAACCACCAGGTAGAGCAAAGTGCGCATTCATGCCTTCTACCCTATCGAAATTTCTACACATACATTAAAAGATTAAAGGAGTAATCGCTGCTAAGAAGTTGGCCGCTAGGTACCATTTCCGATGTGACTAACATCGCCGAACATACTTTTCCCTCCGACCCTGACCGCTCCACAGCGCTGCTGACCGATAAGTACGAGCTGACCATGCTCCAAGCAGCGCTCAAAGACGGTTCCGCGCACCGCCAGGTGACCTGCGAAGTTTTTGCCCGCCGTCTGCCCAATGAGCGGCGTTATGGCGTGGTCGCCGGCACTGAGCGTGTGCTACGTGCGGTTCGAGACTTCCAGTTCACCGCCCAGCAGCTGGCGCAGATGGACTTTCTCGATGAGCAGACCAAAGAATACCTGCGCAACTACCGCTTTTCCGGTCACATCGACGGCTACCGCGAGGGTGAGATTTATTTCCCTAACACTCCCCTGCTTACCGTTCGGGGCACCTTCGGCGAGTGCCTAATCCTAGAGACCGTCATCCTGTCGATCATGAACTCCGACTCGGCAGTGGCGTCGGCAGCCTCGCGAATGGTTACCGCTGCAGATGGGCGCCCCATCATTGAAATGGGCTCCCGCCGCACCCACGAATATGCCGCAGTCACCGCTGCCCGCGCCGCCTACCTGGCGGGCTTCAACGCCACCTCGAATCTGGAAGCCGGATACCGCTACGACATACCCGTCTCTGGCACCGCTGCCCACGCTTGGACGCTAGCGCACGTCAACGAGGATGGCTCACACAATGAGGAAGCAGCGTTTCGCTCCCAGATTGATACGCTCGGAGTTGATACCACCCTCTTGGTCGATACCTATGACATCACCAAGGGTGTCGAAACCGCAGTGAAAGTAGCCGGCCCACAGTTGGGCGGAGTACGTATCGATTCCGGCGATCTCGGCCCAGTTACCCGCCGCGTGCGCAAACAACTCGACGACCTAGGCAACCACAACACCAAGATTGTGGTCTCCTCCGACCTCGACGAGTTCGCCATCGCGGGCCTACGTGGCGATCCGGTTGACGTCTACGGCGTGGGTACCTCCGTCGTTACCGGCTCCGGCGCGCCAACTGCCGGCATGGTCTACAAGGTCGTTGAAGTAGAGGGCCATCCGGTGGCAAAGCGTTCTTCTTCGAAGCAATCGCAAGGCGGCGCCAAGCGTGCTTTGCGCACCTACCGCTCCACAGGTGTCGCGGTCGAGGAGATTGTGCTGCCTTTCGACGCCGCGGATCCTGACACTGGCACTCTTTCCACCCGTGAGATGACAGTCCCGCTAATGCGTGACGGAGAGATTGTCGAGGGACTACCCAACCTGCACCAGGCCCGCGAATATCGTGCCCAAGCGATTACCACCCTGCCGTGGGAAGGCCTTGCGCTTACTCGCGATGAGCCGGCAGTTCCGACCCGCCTGGTGGGATTTCCTGAGCACTCGTAACTCCGCTGGCAAAGCCACAGCTGTGGATAACTTTGTTGACGAATAAACGAAGCTGACCGGGCTGCTAGGCACCAGACTAGACCGGCCGAGAGTTATCCACAGGCAGAAAATTGCCTCTTGTTTTGTCTTCTTGGCAGCCCCTACTGTCAGGGCTATGACAACCACGCACCCACCGCTTATCGCAGCGTTGCGGCTCGACGTCACCAGCCTAGAGCCCATCGCTGGTCTAGACGTCCGCGCTCTCACGCGCATGGGTGTAAGCCGTGTCGATGCAACCATGGCCGTGCGCCTCGCCGAGGTTTATTACGGAAAGACTCATGCCACACGCCTCCAGGCCGCAGCCCGCGCAAATGCTCAGTCCCAAGGCCATAGCCTGCGCGTTCTAGAGAAGATCGAGGGAAAACTAGCGAAGGTACGCAACTCCTGGCAGATACGCGCTCGCCTTTGTGCCACACCGGAGCACCTTATCGACGCCACCGCCCGCAAACTCATCAAGAAGCCACCGCGGAAACCACGCGCCAGCTTTTCCCACGGCGCGAACGGATGGATGCGGCTGGCCATTACCACCGACAAACCTTGGCTGAAGGATGCTCTCCAGCGGATCACCGGCCTTAGCGATTCCGTTATCCCTAGTGAGTCGGCAATCCTAAGAGGCTTCGAAAAATTAGGGCGGGGTGAGGCCTCGCTTAGCGACGTCGCTCCTGCCCCAGCGCGTGTAGCCAACGTCATCATTACGCTCGACGAACTCACCCAAATCGCACAAGGCGCTGGGGAAGAAATACAGCTACGAGCAACCGACGGTACGGTGCGCAACGGCGCCGATTTTGTCACTGAACGCTTAGCCCAGCAGGGGCTTGCAACCCTCGTTCATCCGCGGCACGGGCCAGTTAATCAGTATCGTATGCAGCGTTTTGCCAATGCGAAACAAAGGGACATGGCGCTTTCGACATTTCCACAATGCGCGCATCCCGGATGTACGATTCCCGGCACAGACTGCCAGGTTGACCACATCACCCCTTGGAAGTCGGGAGGCGAAACAAATGCCGGAAACCTATTGCCCTTGTGTCGTTACCACAACGGCCTGAAAGCAGAACATGCTACCTATCGGCGAACTAAACAAGGCGTCATGTTCATCCCGCCTTTCGCTGACCCCATCGCGTGCCGAGTTGATTAGCCCTAGCCTTTCAAGATTAGCCCTAGCCTTTCAAGGACAGCTCGAAAGGCCAATTCGGCATGCCTTCAGCATTGCTCCGGCATTGCTGCGGTTGGCTAAGCCTCTGGGTTCTTACTTAGTGTGGCAAGTAGCTAGACTGTGTCGAGTGAGCAACCAGCCTTTGAATCAAACCACGGAACTGCTCCTCGATACTGCCGTCGAAGCGCTCGGCGGCGCGCGGCGTGATGGCCAGATGAAGATGGCAAATGCAGTCACGCGCGCGCTCGAGTCAGAGCGCCATCTTGCGGTGCAGGCTGGCACCGGTACGGGCAAGTCGCTGGCTTATCTGGTTCCGGCGATCAGGCATGCACAGAACTCCGGGCACACCGTCATCGTCTCAACTGCTACCTTGGCGCTGCAGCGTCAGCTTGTTGAGCGTGACCTTCCGCGATTGGTCGACGCTCTGGAAGCGGTAATGGAAGTTAAGCCCACATTCGCAATCATGAAGGGCCGTTCCAACTACCTCTGCATGAACAAGGTGGCGCGAGCCGAGGAATTGGCGGCGGAAGATGCCCTGATGGAAGAACAAGAAGTCTCCCGAATGGGCCGGCATATTCAGCGCATCTATGAGTGGGCGGATGAGACCGAATCGGGTGACCGCGACGACCTTGATCCTGGCGTCCCCGACTTAGCTTGGCGCCAAGTTTCTGTCACTTCTGCCGAATGCCTCGGCGCATCGCGTTGCCCGCACGGTGAGGAATGCTTTGCTGAGGCGGCGCGTCGAAAAGCAGCGGATGTCAACATCGTGGTGACGAACCACGCCCTGCTTGCCATCGATGCGGTATCGGATATCAATATTCTCCCCGAGCACGAAGTTGTAATCATCGATGAGGCCCACGAACTCGATGGGCGTATCACCTCGGTGTCTACTGCGGAAATCACCGGTCGTGCAATCAAGATGGCGGCTAACCGTGCTAAGTCTCTTGGCGCGCAAGGCAAAGACCAGAGGCTTTCGCAGATGGCCGATGAATTCGTGATGCTTCTAGGCGAGTTTCCGCCCGGCCGCTGGATCGATATGCCGGACAATGCCAAGCAACAGCTGACCGCGCTGGGCGATACTCTACGCGATTGCAAGGAAGCCATCGCTCGCGCGCCTGAAGGTGAGCAGACAAACGATCCAGAAACCTTCGCCGAACGCCAGAACTTGGCCAATCACTTGGTCACTATGTCCGAGGCAGTTGCCCGTATTCTGGATGTCTTCGCCACTGGTGATCCTTCCGCGCAGGAAGACGTGGTGTGGGTAGAGCGCGATGAGCGTTCGATGATCGATACGTTGGCTGTCGCTCCCTTGTCCATCGCTGGCATGCTCCACGAGAAACTCTTCGGCGAACAGACTGTTGTGCTTACCTCGGCAACCCTTGCGCTCGGTGGCCGCTTCGATGCCATGGCCGCGCAATGGGGCATGCCGAAAGGAACGTGGGACTCCCTCGATGCGGGCACTCCTTTTAACCCCGCCGAGAAGGGAATCCTTTACGTAGCCAAGCACTTGCCACAGCCAGGCCGCGATGGGCTCGCTACAGAGACACTCGAGGAAATGCGTGAGCTCATCATGGCCGCAGGCGGCCGGACCCTCGGGTTATTCTCCTCGCGGCGCGCTGCTGAACAGGCAGCGCAGGAGCTCAAAGCGAAGCTGCCTTTTGATATTTATGTCCAAGGCGAAGACTCGATTGGAGCGCTTGTCGACAAATTCAGCAAGAACGAAAACTCTTGCCTCTTCGGTACGCTCACGCTCTGGCAGGGCGTCGACGTGCCGGGGCCTTCCTGCTCACTCGTGCTGATTGACCGCATCCCCTTCCCCCGCCCCGATAATCCCCTCATGCAAGCGCGTACCGAGGCCGCGCAGGCAGCAGGGCGCAGTGGGTTCATGGAGGTATCTGCAACTCATGCGGCACTGCTCATGGCACAGGGAGCTGGACGGTTATTGCGCTCGATCAATGACCGCGGTGTCGTCGCAGTCTTGGATAGCCGCCTCGAAACCAAACGCTACGGCGGATTCCTGAAAGCATCCATGCCGCGTTTTTGGACAACAACCGATTCCGAGACGGTAAAGGCAGCGCTTAAACGGCTCGTGGCAGCGCACACACAGTAGCAGAGTCAGGGGCGACCTCGGTAAAGCCGGCGTCGCGGATGATGACGGCTTCAGGTCGCGCGCAGGCTTCTTGGAAGTCGGCGTGGCTTACCTCGCGTACTGAAAGCGCGAAGTCGCGCTCAGCCCACGCCCGCGCCTCGTCGAGGCTCATTGCCGCCGCAAGCATCATCGACCCATGCCCCACCTGGGCCGCTGCTTTACCGGCCGACATTCCTAGCGAACCATCGACGTAAATAGCCGGCGTATCCGGTGCTGCTGGGCCTGGTTCGTCCCGCTCTAAGTCGGTGTGACCGATTTGTAGTTTCCGAATGGCCGGTTCAACATCAGCGACCGCAGAAGGCACAAAAGCACGAGCACGATCGCTAACGGTTACGCCAGGTAGCTGTTGGACATCGCTCCATGCTTTGTTCCGCGCACGGCGTGCGACCTTGCGGATGCGGTGTCCATACCACTGCGCGAGCGCTTCGGCGAAAGCACCATCCTCGCCTGCTCGCTCGTCGAGGCATACCGCCACGACTGCCTGGGCTGCGGCCTCAAGGACCTCAGTACGGCTCGGAACGGGCTGCTTTGGGATATGCAACGCAATCTGCATTGCTTGAACGGTTTCCGGCTTTGCAGGATCTTCTGGGTCGTCACGCCAGTTGCGCGAGTCCATGGCGCTCACCAGACGTGCATGTGCAACATCAAAGCTAGTCAATTGCAATCTCCTCTGCGGGCACCCCAAGAATCTGGAGAACTTCGTCCATATACGGATGATTGACGGAAGCATCAGCGACTTCTTTAAGCGCAGGTTTCGCATTGAACGCGATTCCGAGGCCCGCAGCAGTGATCATATCGATGTCATTGGCGCCATCCCCAACTGCGACTGTTTGGCTCATCAGGAGACCCGAGTCCGCGGCGAACTCGCGAAGGAATTCTTCCTTCGCCTTTCGGTCGACGACCTTGCCGATAACACGGCCGGTGAGCTTTCCGTCGACGATCTCCAGGGTATTAGCGCGCACATAGTCAAGCTCCAGTTCCTTGGCAAGGCTTTCCAGCACTTGGATAAATCCGCCGGAGACTACAGCAGTGCGATACCCCATCCGCTTTAGGGTTCGCACGGTTGTCCGCGCTCCTGGGGTAAGCTCCAACTGCTGAGCAACTTCGTCGACTACTGCCACGTCCAAGCCAGCCAAAGTAGCTACACGCTCACGAAGAGACTGCTCAAAATCGAGCTCGCCCCGCATTGCCCTTTCGGTTACTGCAGCGACTTCTGCTTCTTTGCCTGCGTGAGCGGCCAACATTTCGATGACCTCTCCTGTGATAAGAGTGGAATCGCAATCGAAGCACACGAGGCGCTTTGCCCTACGCTGCAGGCCCGCTCTCTCGATCGCGATGTCAACGCCAAGCTCATTCGACAACTGCGCCAAAGCTGCACGGACTGGATCGGCAGAGCCTTCCAAGCTAATGAATAGTTCGAATCCTAAAAGCGGGGAAGTCGACAACCCGCGAATGCGATCGATATTCGCATCGAAGTTTGCCAGGCACTGAGCAAGTGATGACATAGTCTGGGCTGATAACTGCTCCCCCAGAATCACCACCGAGTGAGTCGAGCGCGGGCGGGAGCCGGACTCTGCCTCTTCTACAGACAGAGTCACCTGTTGGTTATAGATACTCAACGTATTGCGCAGACCATGTTCCAGTTGCGGCAATCTTTCGCCAGCAACACGGACATAGGCCGAAAGCGAGATGCGGCCCGAAAAGATGGCTTGCTCGACATCGACAAGCTCCGCGCTATGCGAAGAGAGCACTCGGAAGAATGCCGCCGATACGCCAGGCTTATCGGGGCCGGAAGTCGTAATCACCGCGAAGGTATCACACGCGGGAACCTTTACGTTGTCAGCTTGATAATCCACTCGGTTAGTATCCCACGCGAATCGATGGAAATGGGAGTAATCGCCAAGCATTTGACTTGGATAGTGCCTTGAACGCACAAAACCGCCTCCCCCGTTGCAAGTACAGTTGGGGAGGCGGTTGTCAGGAGTAAAGCGGCTAGCTCTAGTGCTTAACAGTCAGTGCTAAAAGCTCTAGTGGTGGCCGACGTGCGCTTCCTCGCGCATGCGCTTAACCATGTGCGGGTAGTGCAGCTCGAAGGCCGGACGCTCAGAGCGGATACGCGGCAGGGAAACGAAGTTGTGGCGCGGCGGCGGGCAGGAGGTAGCCCACTCGAGGGAGTTACCGTAGCCCCAAGGGTCATCAACGGTAACGATCTCGCCGTAGCGCCAGGACTTGAAGACGTTCCAAACCAGCGGGATAACGGAAGCACCGAGGACAAAGGAGAAGATCGTGGAGATCTGGTTGTAGACGGTGAAGCCATCAGACTCGAGGTAGTCAGCGTAGCGACGTGGCATACCCATGTTGCCCACCCAGTGCTGGACAAGGAAGGTGCCGTGGAAGCCGATGAAGGTCAGCCAGAAGTGAATCTTGCCGAGGCGCTCGTCGAGCATGCGGCCGGTCATCTTCGGGAACCAGAAGTACAGACCTGCGAACGCGGAGAACACAACCGTACCGAACAGGGTGTAGTGGAAGTGCGCAATCAGGAAGTAGGACTCAGCAAGGTGGAAGTCCAGTGCCGGGGAAGCGAGCATAACGCCGGTCATACCGCCGAAGAGGAAGGTGGACATGAAGCCCATAGCGAAGATCATCGGGGTATCCCAGGTGATGTGGCCCTTCCACATGGTGCCTACCCAGTTGAAGAACTTAACGCCGGTCGGAACCGCGATGAGGAAGGTCATGAAGGAGAAGAACGGCAGCAGGATAGCGCCGGTAACGAACATGTGGTGCGCCCACACAGCCATGGACAGGGAGCCGATGGCCAGAACCGCGAACACCAGGCCGATGTAGCCAAAGACTGGCTTACGGGAGAAGACCGGAACGACCTCGGAGATAACGCCGAAGAACGGAAGTGCCAGGACGTAAACCTCAGGGTGGCCGAAGAACCAGAAGAGGTGCTGCCACAGGATGGCGCCGCCGTTAGCGGAGTCGTAGATGTGGCCGCCGAGCTTGCGGTCATACAGGATGCCCAGTGCTGCAGAGGTCAGCAGCGGGAAGATCATCAGAACGATGACGGAAGCGGTGAAGATACACCAGGTGAATACCGGCAGGCGGAACATGGTCATGCCAGGCGCACGCAGGGTGAGGATGGTGGTGATCATGTTGACTGCGGAAGCAATGGTGCCAACACCGGTAGCGCCAACACCGACAATCCACATGTCGGCACCGATTCCTGGGGTGTGGACAGAGTCAGCCAGCGGGACATACATGGTCCAGCCGAAGTCAGCAGCACCACCTGGGGTGGCAAAACCAAGCAGCATTACGATACCGCCGGTCAGGGTGATCCAGAAGCCGAATGCGTTCAGACGTGGGAAGGCAACGTCCGGCGCGCCAATCTGCAGCGGCAGGATGTAGTTACCGAAACCCCACACAACGGGAGTAGCGAACAGCAGCAGCATCACAGTGCCGTGCATGGTGAACAGCTGGTTGAACTGCTCGTTGGACAGGAACTGCAGACCCGGGCTGAAAAGCTCAGCACGAATCAACAGGGCCATGAAGCCACCGAGGAAGAAGAAGCTGAAGGACATGATCAAGTACATGATGCCTAGCTGCTTGTGGTCGGTGGTGGTAAGCATTACCCAAGCCTTAGAGCCGGTCTTGGAATTTCCAGTCGGCTCTGGACGGGTTGGCGCGACGTAATCGTCGAGCCTTGGCGCCACAGCGGTCATTAATTTCCTCCTGAAGAACAAGTGCCATGCACGTCAAAGCCTAAAAATAAGCCTTAGCGCCACAACACCTAAGTTTACTCGACTTATATTAGGGGACTTCGCTGTGAAATTTCCAGCTTTCCCAATGACCATAGAAGCTAGTTAACCCCGTTTTTAGGCAGTATTTTTCGAAAATTCCCAGCACGACGGCCACCGGCCGAAAACCTGCCCCAAAACCATTGCACTTCTGCGTGATTCTCGCCACAGGATTTTGCGGTTGCCTGGCGTCAAAACGACGAAACGCACCCCCTAAGGTAATCAACCGGAAGATTGATTAATCCTTGGAAGTGCGCGTGACTCCCAACGCTCAACAGTCGCTGTTAATTATGCGACTCAAGAGAGGGAGGTGGCAGCCGAGCTGGCGGGGCGAGTTAGAAGTCCCAGTCCTCATCGGTGGTGTCTTCTGCCTTACCAATGACATAAGAGGAACCAGAGCCAGAGAAGAAGTCATGGTTCTCATCCGCGTTCGGAGACAGCGAAGACAAGATGGCCGGAGAAACGCGGGTCTCGTCCGCCGGGAACAGCCCCTCGAAGCCGAGGTTGTTCAGCGCCTTGTTGGCGTTGTATCGCAGGAAGCGCTTGACGTCTTCGGTCCAGCCGAGCTCGTCGTAAAGATCCTCGGTGTAGTCGATCTCGTTGTCGTAGAGATCGTAGAGAAGATCGAAAGTGTATTCCTTAATTTCTGCCTGCTCTGCTTCAGAAAGCTCGTTGTAGCCATTCTGGAACTTATAGCCGATGTAGTAGCCGTGAACGGCTTCGTCGCGAATGATCAGGCGGATGATGTCCGCGGTGTTGGTGAGCTTAGCGCGGGAAGAGAAGTACATCGGCAGATAGAAGCCGGAGTAGAAGAGGAAGGACTCAAGCAAAGTGGAGGCGACCTTCTTCTTCAGCGGATCGGCGCCCTTGTAGTAGGACATGACGATCTTTGCCTTGCGCTGAAGATTCTCGTTTTCCTCAGACCAACGGAATGCATCGTTGATCATCGGAGTGGAAGCCAGCGTCATAAAGATGTTTGAGTAGGACTTCGCGTGAACCGACTCCATGAAAGCGATGTTGGTGTAGACGGCTTCCTCGTGCGGAGTCTTTGCATCTGGCAGCAAAGAGACAGCACCAACGGTGCCCTGAATGGTGTCGAGGAGGGTAAGACCCGCGAAGACACGCATGGTGGTCTGCTGCTCGTGCTCAGTCAAGGTCTTCCAAGACTGCAAGTCGTTGGAAACAGGCACCTTCTCTGGCAACCAGAAGTTGCCGGTAAGGCGGTCCCAGACCTCGGAATCTTTATCGTCTGGAACGGTGTTCCAGTTAATCGCCTTCACAGGCTCTGCGTGACTAGCGATGTACTCGTCATACTCGTGTGACACGGTCAGACTCCACTTTCTTCTTAAACGGAATTCATCTTGGGCTAACTGCGGTTAACCATTCTCCGACGAGCGTACCACCCTAGGCCCGGCCAACAATGAGCGCTGCACCTTTAGAAAGCGGTCTAAACAGCGGTCTCAAATGCGGCCTAAACGTGGTCTCAAGGGCGGAATCAAAGGCTGCCTAATCTGGGCCTTAGAAAAGCCGGGAAATACAACTTTGGAGCGCACCCCAAAAGTTTAGAGGTTGAACGCAATTCAAAAACTATTGCACGCATTGAAAGCGATCGATTCGGCAATCGCTTAAGATGTATTTACGTTTCAAGATTGGCTTATGGATGCCGGAAATTATTCTCTTTCAGCTTTGCCTCGTGCACTCTCAAACTGCGGTTTCATAAAAGGAGGATCCCCTACGGTGACCAGCACCAGCGAGTCTCCTACTCCCCTGCTCAATACGGTTCTGGACGAAATCGGCGCAGAAATAGTAAGCGGCACCATTGAAACCGGCCAGCGCTTCACCTTGCGGGATATCTGCGTGCGTTTCGACATTTCGCGCACCGTTGCCCGCGAGGCTATGCGCGCTCTGGAGCAGCTAGGCATGGTTTCTTCCTCACGGCGCGTCGGTATTACGGTTCTTCCGTTGAGCGAGTGGTCAGTATTCGATCAATCGATTATTGACTGGCGCCTAGCTTGCGAGGCTTCCCAGAAAAAGCAGCTCAATTCTCTCAACCAGCTCCGCCTTGCCATCGAACCGATCGCCGCAAGGATGGCCGCCACGGAAGCAACGGAAGAGGAAAGAGAAGAAATCCTGGAGCTCGCAAAGCGTCTCCACGAGTTGGAGATGAAGCCTTCCCGCCGAGTTGGCGAAGAGCTAGCTACGGATCTGCGCTTCCACAGTATGGTGCTGCACGCTTCGGGCAACGAGATGTTCGCGGCGCTTACCCCTTCCCTACTCTCAATGCTCAAAGGAAAGTCAGTTTTCGGTTCGGAAAAGCGCAACCCCATCGCCGGCACCGCCCACTTGCATCAAGAGTTGGCGCGCGCAATCGCGGAGCAACGCCCAGACGATGCGGAGAATATCGCGCGGGCCATCCTGGACGAGGCCCGCGCAAGCGCCGGAGCGAAGGCTTAAAAGGCTCCTTTGCGCCAAGCAAGGGGAAAGAAGCAAACAAGCAAGGCGAAAAGAGCGAAACAAACACAAGAACAAAAGTAGAGCCCTCACCCGTTAAGGTGAGGGCTCTTTGCAGTTAGAGCATGCAGGAAACGCAGCCTTCGACTTCGGTTCCTTCAAGCGCCATCTGACGAAGGCGGATGTAGTACAAGGTCTTGATGCCCTTGCGCCATGCGTAAATCTGCGCCCTGTTGATATCGCGGGTGGTGGCGGTGTCCTTGAAGAACAAGGTCAGGGACAAGCCCTGATCCACGTACTTGGTGGCGGCAGCGTAGGTATCGATGATCTTTTCGTAGCCGATCTCGTAGGAGTCCTTGAAGTACTCCAGATTGTCGTTGTCCATGTGCGGCGCCGGGTAGTAGACGCGGCCGATCTTGCCTTCCTTACGGATTTCGATCTTCGACGCAATTGGGTGAATCGAAGAGGTCGAGTTGTTGATATAAGAAATAGAGCCTGTCGGCGGCACTGCTTGTAGGTTGCGGTTGTAGAGGCCATGCTTGGCGACGTCCGCCTTCAGCGCAGCCCAGTCTTCCGCAGTTGGGGTGTGGATAGACGAGGCGTCGAAAAGTTCCTGCACACGTGCAGTGCGTGGGGCAAACTCGGCTGGGTCATAACGATCGAAGAACTCGCCGGAGGCGTACTCAGACTGCGGGAACTCGGAGAAGTATTCGCCGCGCTCGCGGGCAATCTTGTTGGAAGCGCGCAAAGCAGCGTAGAGGACCGCGGCGAAGTAGGCGTTGGTGAAGTCCAGTGCTTCCTCAGAGCCGTACTCGATGTGCTCGCGGCCCAAGAAACCGTGGAGGTTCATCTGGCCAAGGCCGATGGCGTGGGAATCATCGTTGCCTTTGCGAACGGAAGGTACGGAGTTGATAGCGGTCTTATCAGCCACTGCGGTTAGACCACGGATGGCGGTCTCGACGGTCAGAGCGAAGTCTGGGGAATCCATGGTGGTGGCGATATTCAGCGAACCAAGGTTGCAGGAGATATCGGAGCCCATGGTCTCGTAGCTGAGATCGTCGGCAAATACGGACGGAGAGTTGACCTGCAGGATCTCCGAGCAGAGGTTGGACATGTTGATGCGACCGGTCTTGACCGGGTTCGCGTTATTCACGGTGTCCTCGAACATGATGTACGGGTAACCGGATTCGAACTGCAGCTCGGCGATGGTCTGGAAGAAGTGACGGGCGTTGACCTTCTTCTTGCGGATGCGTGGGTCCTCGACCATCTCTTCATAGTGCTCGGTAATGGAGATGTCACCGAAGGCCTTGCCGTAGACGCGCTCGACGTCGTATGGCGAGAACAGGTACATATCGTCGTTCTTCTTAGCCAGCTCGAAGGTGATGTCCGGGATGACGACACCCAGGGAGAGAGTCTTGATACGAATCTTCTCGTCAGCATTCTCACGCTTGGTGTCGAGGAAGTTCATGATGTCTGGGTGGTGCGCGTTGAGGTAGACGGCACCTGCGCCCTGACGCGCACCCAACTGGTTTGCGTAGGAGAAGGAATCCTCCAACAGCTTCATGACTGGGATAACGCCGGAGGACTGGTTCTCGATGTGCTTGATCGGAGCGCCGGCCTCGCGGATGTTGGACAGTAAGAGTGCCACGCCGCCGCCGCGCTTGGAAAGCTGCAGCGCAGAGTTAATGGAACGGCCGATGGACTCCATGTTGTCCTCGATACGCAGGAGGAAACAGGAAACGAGCTCGCCGCGCTGCGCCTTGCCAGCGTTGAGGAAGGTCGGGGTGGCCGGCTGGAAGCGGCCGGTCATGATTTCGTCGACGAGGTGCTCAGCGATGGTGGTGTCACCGTCTGCCAAGAACAGAGCTGTCATAGAAACGCGGTCCTCGAAGCGCTCGAGGTAACGGCGGCCGTCAAAAGTCTTGAGCGTATAAGAGGTGTAATACTTGTACGCACCCAAGAAGGACTTGAAGCGGAATTTATAGGAATAAGCGCGCTTGAATAGGGACTTGATGAAGTCAAAGTCGTACTGCTCGAGCAGAGCTGGCTCGTAGTACTTGTTTTCCACCAGGTAACGCATCTTTTCTTCCAAGTCGTGGAAGTAGACCGTGTTCTGGTTGACATGCTGCAGGAAGAACTGGTTGGCAGCCTCGTGGTCCTTATCGAACTGAATCTTGCCCTCTTCGTCGTAAAGGTTCAGCAAGGCATTCAGAGCGTGGTAATCAAGCTGTTCTTCTGGCTTCACTGGTTCGGCTACGGTCTTGCCCAATTGCGTTGTCACGGCTTTTGGAGCCTTCCTTTGCTTGGCAGCGCATGTCTTACGCCGCGGTGAGAAACGGTTTAGAAAAATATGTAAGGTAACTGCGCATTGCACAGTTACCTATTTTTATAAGTTTAGGCAGCGGCTTCCAGCCCTAGGGCCGTTGCGTTCGCCAGCAGGCCTTCCCTGCAAATCTTAACGTCTTCATCGGTACCAAGTAACTCGAAGCGATAAACGTAGGGCACCTTGCACTTGGCGGAGATTACGTCTCCGGCCTTGCCAAAGTCTGCGCCGAAGTTACTGTTTCCGCCGGAGATAACCGCGCGGATGAGGCCGCGGTTGTGCTCATTGTTGAGAAAACGAATGACTTGCCCCGGAACAGGGCGAGAGTTCTCGCGGCTAACAGAGGCCCCTCCCCCGTAGGTGGGGCAGACAAGAACATAAGGCTCATTCACAATGAGCGGCTCATCATTCTTACGCAGTGGGATGCGGGCGCTTGGCAGGCCCAGCTTGTCAACGAAACGGCGGGTATTTTCCGTTGCGGAGGAAAAATACACAACCAACATTGCTATAAGCCCTGCCCCGTTTAAGCGGTGGCGCTTAGAGCGGCCAGCTCCTTGATGCGCTCTGGGCGGAAGCCAGACCAGTGCTCACCATTGGCCTCAACGACCGGCGCCTGCACATACCCCAGTGCCATGACGTAGTCACGAGCATCATCATCAAGGGTGACGTCTACAGAGGTGTATTCAAGGCCAGCACGGTCGAGGGCCTTCTTAGTAGCGTTGCACTGGACGCAGGCTGGCTTGGTGTAGAGAGTGATGCTCATGATGAAAGTCCTTTGACGCTAGTTCAAGTTTTTAAGGGTTATCCGGCCTAACTAGGTGCGCTTTTAGCGCTTCATCCAGCCCACCGGAACGACACGAACGACACTATACTTTGTGGCAAAAAGCTGCAACCCACACTACATATAGTAGTTACATTCGTGATATTCCCAGGATGTTATCCACCCAGACCCCACATGTTGACCCGCCCGACGCTCGGCCATGAAATTACATCGATGAGACTCCTGCAAGTTTACCTGCCGGCAACCTAAAGTTGTGATAAAGAACACTATTGTCACCAATTCTTTGCCCACTGATCGCTTTAACAACACACCCGCAACAGGAGATGCGGATCGGGCAGCCAAAGCGACGTCGGCAAGCACAAAAGAAAAGCACCCGCCTAGAACCGAAATCCTAGGCGGGTGCTTCTAATCAAGAAAGCCGATGCTTCTAGCCCTGGCGAGCCTTGAAGCGCGGATCCTTCTTGTTGATCACGAAGACCTTACCGTGGCGGCGAATAACCTGGGCGCCCGGCTTCTTCTTCAGCGACCGAAGAGACTTACGAACCTTCATCGGGCGCTCCTTTCGTTATGCGCAAACTTCATGCGGTTGAATACTTTTAAAGCACAGCCATCAAAGTTACGGCCATGACACGAGGAAAAACCTTACCCCACGCGCGCGCCATAACCAAAACACTGATTAATTAGCGTAGCGCTCCTGCATCTCATCGCCTACTTCTTCCAGACTACGGCCCATCGTCTCCGGCACCAACAGCTTGGTATAAGCGATCGCCGCAAAGCCTAAGAAAGCAAAGATCATAAAGGCAACGGGGCCAGTCAACCACTCGACCATTGGCAGGAAGAACTGCGCGACCGCCCAGTTGGTTACCCACAGGGAAAGCCCAGCGATGCCCATGCCGATGCCGCGAACCTCAGGGGGAACGAGCTCGGAGATGAGCAGCCAGGTGGTCGGCGATACAGCGGCCTGCTGGAAAGCAATGAAAAGGGCCATAAACGCCAGCGACAACAACGCCATAGGTTTTGAGCCCTCGGCAAAGCGGTACGCGATGGAAAGAACGACCAAGGAAATGACGTTTCCGGTCAGGCCGATGATGAGCAGGCGCTTGCGCCCGATACGGTCGACGACTTTCAGACCCAACCAGCAGGCGACTACGGATACAGTACCGATGAGGATGGAGGTATACACGGCGTTCGCAGTAGAAATACCCACCTGACTCATCATGGTCGGGGCAAAATACACGATGGCATTAACGCCGGTTATCTGCTGAGTAAGTCCCATCAGCATGGCAAGCAGCACGGTCACTTGCAGCCAGCGTTCTTCTTTTAAGCGCGCCCACTCGCCGCGTTTCGCGGCTTCGGAAGCTCCCGCCGCCCCAGCGGTTCCGAGCTCGGTTCCAGAGATACCGACCCGGGCAGCAAGCTTCCAGGCCTCGTCGATGCGATGCTTCTTTAGCAGCCAGGCCGGTGTATCGGGCAGGAAGATCATGCCCACGGCGAGCATGGCGCCTGGTACGGCGGCAAGGCCTAGCATCCACCGCCATGAGCCGGTGCCAGCGAGCGCGGAGTTGACCAGGTAGGCCACCAACTGACCGACGACGATCATCAAGGTATTCAGCGAAACCAGGCGGCCGCGGGCACGCGCTGGGGAAATCTCGGAGATATACATCGGCGAAACAATGGATACCGCGCCTACCGCAACCCCCAGGAAGGTGCGGGCGGCAGCTAGTGCCACAACAGAACCGGCAAGCGCACACCACACCGAACCAGCGACGAATACTGCGCCACCGAGAGTCAGGGTCTTGCGGCGGCCGATTGCATCCGCGACGCGGCCGGCAACAAGCGCGCCGACGGCGGCACCGACTAAGAGCATGGAGGTAACCCAGCCCTCTTGGTTGGCATTCATGTCAAATTCGGGACCGATGAATAGCAGCGCACCGGACATAACGCCGGTGTCGTAGCCAAAGAGGAGGCCACCTAGTGCGGCGACTACGGCGACGACTTTGACATAGGTTTTATTCTTCACTCGTTCATCCTTGCAGCCCGCTACCATGGGCGTCATGTCGCAAACTGGACTTCCGTTGCAAGAAAGTATCATAAAAGCCCTGGGTGTTAAGCCCTTAATCGATCCAGAACAAGAAGTGAAATCGCGCGTTAACTTCCTTGCGGATTATCTGCGCAACACTGGCGCCAAAGGTTTCGTCCTGGGCATTTCAGGCGGGCAGGATTCCACTCTGGCCGGCCGCCTGGCGCAGATGGCGGTGGAGAAAGTTGAAGGCGCGCAGTTCTGGGCGGTACGCCTGCCACACGGCGTGCAGGTCGATGAAGAGGACGCACAGATTGCCCTTGACTTCATCCAGCCGGATCATCGCCTGACGGTGGATATCGCCCCGGCCACGCAGGGCATTGACGACGCCGTGGCGAAGAGCCTGGGCAAGCCGGGCTTAGGCGATTTCAACCGCGGAAACGTCAAGGCCCGTCTGCGTATGACGGCACAGTACGCCATCGCCGGTGAAGTCGGCGCGCTGGTCATCGGCACCGATCACGCTGCCGAGAACCTCGCGGCCTTCTTCACCAAGTGGGGCGATGGTGCGGCTGACCTCGTGCCGCTGGAAGGGCTCAACAAGCGCCAGGGCGCCCAGCTGCTGCGCCACTTGGGCGCGCCGGAGTCGACGTGGAAGAAAGTCCCCACGGCAGATTTGGAGGAAGACCGCCCACAGCTGCCTGACGAGGAAGCTCTCGGGGTAAGTTACGCTCATATCGATGACTACCTTGAGGGCAAAGAGGTCCCGGACTCTGCCCGTACCCGTATCGAAGAGCTCTGGCATCGCGGCGCGCACAAGCGCATCATGCCGCCGGGCCCGCACTCCCTATAAACGCGCACTCGGTTTAACTCGGCCTGCCTACCCTTCTAGAAGCTCCAGGGTGGCATGCGCGGCGTCGCCAAGCGCGCGATGATAGGCCACGCCATGGGTCAGCGCGTGTACCGCAAGGGGATGAAGCTGATGGAGCGGGAACCAACGCTTTTCATCGGGCGATAGCCCGTAGCCGCGGTAGATATCGTCCAGGTAGGGCGCGCCAAAAAGTTCAAGCATGGCCAGGTCAGTGTGCGGGTGACCGCCGTGGGCGGCCGGGTCAATCATCACCGCACTATCGGCAGTAAATAACACGTTTCCGGCCCACAAATCGCCATGGATGCGCGCGGGACGCACATCCCACTGCCGCTTTAGCACCGCATCGCAGGCGCGCTTGACGACGTCCCGGTAGCCCTCATCCAGCGCACCATTAGCCTCCACGAAGGGCAGCACCCGCTGGTGCACATAAAAATCGCCCCAGTGCTCGACCGGCCGGCATTCCTGCTCAACACGGCCAATATAATTGCGGCCCGTCCACCCCTCCGGAGCCACACCGAAAGCATCCGCGCCAGAGGCGTGCACCTCCCGCAGCGCCCGCCCGAAAGCCTGCGCCGCACTAGCCGTGGGCCGCGACTCCACAACGCGACGGGTGCTAATGAAGCGCGCTCCTACTCCCGCCACCTCAGCAACAACGTCAGGCCGTGCCTGCGCCAGCCACCGCAACCCCGCTACCTCGGCGCCAGCTTGGTCCGCAGTGCCTACTCGCTTCATAAAAGTCTCCATGGCGCCCCACCGTACGCCCCCACCCCGGACATGTACTCTTAGCAGGAGCTAAGAAACAAACAACCCATTAAATAAGGAATAGAAAAAGGGCCGCCACAAAAGTGACGACCCTTGAATCAAGTGGAGCTAACGGGATTCGAACCCGTGACCCCCACACTGCCAGTGTGATGCGCTACCAGCTGCGCCATAGCCCCATTCCCAACGCGATTACCTCGCGCTAGCAACTGAAATAAAGTTAGCAGAAACTTTTTAGCGGAACCAAATCGCCTGCAGGAATACAAAAATGGGCAGCCGATAACCGGCTGCCCATGAGGTTCGCGAAGCGCGAGAGTCTTACTTGACTACCTGCGGGACAAAGTTCCACTGGGATACAGGAGTACCCTTCGGTGGGTTGATGTCCTTGCCGTCCTTGATGACGCGCGGGGAGGAAACAGTACCCGTGGTTTCCTTAAGCTTCTTTGCGTTCGCACGACCAATCTCGTTACCAGCCTCGACGCCAGCGTCCTTGATCTGCTTCTGCACATCACCGTCAGCACCGAAGCCCTTGGCAGCTTCTGCAAAGTCCTCAAAGTCCCAGGAGCCAACGGACTGCTGGTTCTCAAACAGGTAAGCGCGCATGTTCCAGTAAGCCTTCGCATCGCCAGAACGAGCGATAATGTCCATCACGGATGCGGACTTGGAGGAGTGTCCCTCCAGCTTGATGCTGTCATCGGACATGAACTTTTCCAGGTCGACGCCGCGCAGATCCAGGAAGTTCATTGGGTGCACGTTGACAACCAGCTCGCCCTTTTCGACTGCTTCCTTCATCGCCTTGTCACTGCCTTCAGCGAGCTCAGCGCAGTGAGGGCAAGAAAAGTCCTCATAGAGGTCTACTTCTGGGGCGCTTTCCTTGGTCTTTGCGCTCTTCAACGTCACAATTCCGTTGTCATCAACAGAAGTTTCCATAGTGACGTCGACTGCGTTTTCTGCAATCTTGTCGGACTTTGCGTCCTTGCCGCTGATAACGATGTATCCAATAACGACGGCCGCGATAACGAGCAGAACTCCAACTGCCCAGAAAAAGCCCGAGTTACCCTTGCTATTCGGGTTAGTTACTTTTGCCACTGACATTCTCCTTTTAAATGGCTTGCTCTAAGAGTCTAAGGGTGCAACGCAAATTTGTTGAACGGACGCTTAATCGTCCACACCGTCAAGATTAGGTAGAACGTATCACGAGCAAGAGTCTGCATATAGTTCATCACTTGTGCCTCTTCGTCAGGATTGACTGTGAAGCATCCGCAATCAATTCCCAAACCGCGGCCCCAAGCTTGCCCGATGCCGATCATGAACAGCAAAAGAACAAAAGTGGCAACCTTAGAGGACGGACGCAAGAAAAGACCTAGAAGCAGCAGGACGCCACCACAGATTTCCAATGGGGCGATTAGATACGCAAGATATCCAGACCACTCGGGTGTGAAAACTTCATAAGCACTAATAGATTGGGTTACTGAAAGATTTTCACCCAACTTGGCGTAACCGGCTTTAATCCAGATATAAGCCATGTAGAAGCGAGCGAACGCACTAATGACGTCCAGGATCAGCTTCTTGTCGATTTTCTTAGTCACCCGAGATAGTTTAGCCCTAAACTTCTAGCACTTGGGTAACAAGTTCCTGTGCTTCTTCTTGCACTTTCCTGAGATGTTCCTCACCCAGGAAAGACTCCGCGTAAATCTTGTATTTATCTTCCGTGCCGGATGGGCGCGCGGCAAACCAAGCATTGCGGGTTGTCACCTTAAGGCCACCGATGGCAGCCCCATTTCCGGGCGCCTCGGTGAGCTTAGCGGTGATTTCCTCGCCGGCTAGATCTGTGGCCTCTACCTGCTGCGGGGAAAGCTTTTTCAGGATGGCTTTTTGCGCGCGGTCAGCGGGTGCATCGGTGCGCGCATAAGCTGGGGCACCGAATTCTTCAGCCAGCTCCGCGTAGCGCTGCGACGGGCTCTTGCCGGTTACCGCAGTGATTTCAGCAGCGAGCAAATCCATGATGATGCCATCTTTATCGGTAGACCACACGGAGCCATCGAAACGCAGGAAGGAAGCACCAGCAGATTCCTCCCCACCGAAGCCGATGCTGCCATCTAGAAGGCCAGGCACAAACCACTTGAAGCCGACAGGCACCTCAACCAGCTCGCGCCCGAGCTTGGCGACGACACGGTCCACCATGGAGGAAGAAACCAACGTCTTGCCCACGCCAGCATTGCCCCACTGTGGGCGGTGACTAAACAGGTAGTCAATGGCCACTGCGAGGTAGTGGTTTGGATTCATCAGCCCGGCATCCGGGGTGACGATGCCATGGCGGTCCGCATCCGCGTCGTTGCCGGTGGCCAGATCGAACTTTTCACGGTTTGCGATGAGCGAGGCCATGGCGTTCGGCGAGGAGCAGTCCATGCGAATCAAGCCATCGGTATCGAGCGTCATGAAGCGGAAAGTTCCATCCACCGCCGGATTCACCACCGTAAGGTCCAGATCGTATTGCTCGGCAATGGCCACCCAATAGTCCACCGAGGCACCGCCCATCGGGTCAGCGCCGATGCGCAGGCCGGCCTTCTTGATGGCATCCATGTCCACGACGTTTCGCAGGTCGGCCACGTAAGAATCGACGTAATTGTGTTTTGCGCAGCGCTCGTCCAACACGCCGGAAACGTTTACACGGGCAACACCGGAAAGACCTTCTCGCAGATAGTCGTTGGCGCGCGCCGCAATCCAATCCGTGGCAACAGTATCGGCAGGCCCGCCCGTTGGTGGGTTGTACTTGAAGCCGCCGTCGCGTGGCGGGTTATGCGAAGGCGTGATGACGATGCCGTCAGTGCCTGGGTGCGTCAGGATGGCATGCGAGATAGCAGGGGTTGGGGTGTAGCGGCCACGGTCGTCGACACGCACCTCAACCTCATTTGCAAGCAGGACCTCCAATGCAGAGACCATGGCCGGCTCCGAAAGCGCATGGGTATCGCGGCCAACAAAGATTGCGCCCGTGGTGCCCTGCTCTTTACGGTAATCCACGATGGCCTGGGTAATGGCCAGAATGTGCCGCTCATTGAAAGCGGCATCCAAAGCCGAACCGCGGTGACCAGAGGTACCGAAGACCACCTGCTGGTCCGGATTTTCTACATCGGGAACACGGGTGTAGTAGGCGGTAACAAGCTCCGCGATATCGATGAGGTCACTTGGTTGCGCAAGCTGGCCAGCTCGTTCATGTGCCATGGATTGCTCCTTTAGGGGGGTGGATGGGGAGGTACAAAAGTCCGTTTTAGGCGTGGCTTTAGCTTGCCAAGCCACGTGGAGTTTCGCAGGACTTTTAACCCCCACAAGGGGGAAAATGTGAACCAGATCTACAAATCACCTTTTCTGTCACGTAGTAGCTTTTCAGCATGGAACCAGTGACAAATATTCTCAACAGCATCGCCGGGGTGATTTGGGGTCCATTCGTTCTCATCGCCCGCGAGACCAAGGCCTATTTGAAGTTTGATCCCAAGCTCAACAAGCCAGTTGAGGAAGTTGAGGCGTTCGTCCGTTCCCAGCAGATGGAGTGGAAGTAATATGTAGGCCATGCCTCAAGCACTAGTAGTCGGGTCCGGCGCCGCATTAGGCGCCGTAGCCCGCTATTTTTTGTCATCCCTGTTGGGCGGAGGAATGATTCCGCTGCTTTTAATCAACGTTTTGGGCAGCGCCCTGATGGGTTATTTCAAGCCGGGGCCCTTCTGGGGCACGGGCGTTCTCGGCGGCTTTACTAGCTTCGCCACGTTCGCTTTCCTAACCTCCTCCGTTACTGCCGCGCAGGCTGGCTGCTACGTGCTGGCAACGGTGGTTGGTTGCGTTATGGCCTATCTCCTGGGTGACAAGGTAGGCGCCAAGTGATTGTTCTCTACATCCTCTCCGGCGCCTTCCTCGGCGGCATGGCCCGCTACGGTTTCACCAAGGTACTGCCCGCTCCGGTTAGCACCTTCGCCGCAAATATGTGTGGCGCGCTCGCGATCGGTTTCGCCTACGGCTTTGTTGAGCAAGTAAGCGGCGCGCTTAGCGAGGTCCTCTATCCCCTAGCCATCGTCGGGTTCGCCGGCGGGCTCTCCACGTGGTCGACCCTAGCCAAGGAGCTCGGAGAAATGCTTAAAGAAAAGAGGTACTGGAAGTGTATCCAGTACCTCTTCTTCACCCTCGCGCTGGGCATCGTTCTAGCCTGGCGCGGGGCGATGTGGGCTCCGATTATCTATCAGAACTTCTAGTCCGCGATTGCATCCAAAGGCGGAGTCTTGGATGCACCATGTGCTGGCCATAGCGCGGCCAGCACGCCAACCACGGCAGAGCCCACCAGCAAGATGGCCAGCATGCCCCACGGAATAACGGCGCTACCAAGCCCCTCTTCGGACAGTACCTTGATAAAGGCCCAGCCTAGGCCCAGGCCCAGAATCATGCCCACCACTGCGCCGAATACTGCAATCTGGACGGACTCCAGGGTGATCATCGTGCGGATCTGACGGCGCTGGGTACCAACGGCGCGCAGCATGCCAATTTCCTGACGGCGTTCGATAACGCCCAGGGTCAGCGTATTGACGATGCCGAGCACCGCGATGATGACCGCAAGCGCCAACAGCGCGTAGAGAATGGTCAGCATCTGGTTAATCATGCTTGCGGCCTCGCCAGCGTATTCTTCACCGGAAGCCACCTGCACCACCACGAGGTCCTTGACGGATTCCTCCAGGTTGGTGCGCAGTTGCTCCAAGTCGACGCCCTCCGCTGCGTTGACGCCAACCATCGCTACGGTCAGGGCGTCGCCAGGCAGCAGCTTCTCGACGTCCTTTTGGGAAACCGCCAGCTTGGGCAGCATCTGGAAGTCCTCATAAATGCCCTTCAGCTCGACCTTTGTAGTCTTGCCCGGAACCATGCCAGAAAGCTCGTAGCTCTCGCCGACCTTCCAGCCTTGCTCGCCTGCGGTGGTGGCATCGGCGATGAAACCGCCCTCGGCGATGTCGCTATCGCCTTCGACCATGTTCAGCATGAAGATGTTTTGTGGGTTGGAATCAACCGTCTCCGACATGGTGTGTTCGGGGCCATAGCTCAACGAGGCTTGGTCTTCGACCTTCACCGGCGCGGTGCCGACAGTGATGACTTCGCCAGCGCCCTCGGCCTTGGCGGCGCGCTCGCCTGTCTCTACCGGAGTGGGGAAACTGCCCTGGGAAGGCCCGGAGAGCAGGTAATCGGCGCTGATGTCCTTCTCCATCGTCTCCGCAACGGAGGACTTCATAGTGGCGCCCAGCATGCCGATGGCAGTCACGAGGACAACGCCAAGGGTAAGCGCGAAGGCGGTTGCTGCGGTACGGCGCGGGTTGCGCTTGGAGTTGGTAGACGCCAGCTTGCCGATGGCCCCGAAAGGCGCTCCGATGACTCGGCCCAAGGTAGGAACGATGGGTAGTGAAAGTGCGGGGCCTGCGAGGCTGAAGCCTACGATCAAGTTGAGCGCGCCCAGGCCGACGAGTCCGGCGCGGATGCCAGTCGCGGCGTCGACAAGCACGCCGGCGATGACGAAGATGACGCCCGAGCCCATGAGCAAACCGCCGACGATCGTGCGTACCTTCAGCGAGCTTGCCGCAGCGGACTCTGTGGTGCGCATGGCCTCAACCGGCTCGACTGCACCCGCGCGGCGGGCAGGTGCCCATGCGGAAACCACCGTAACCACGGTGCCCAGAATGATGGGCACGATGACCGCAAGCGGGCTCAATCCGAGGCCGCTATCTGCAGGCATGCCGCGGGATGCAAGCACGGCCTTGATGATCGCCACCAGGCCCATGCCGGCGACGACGCCCACCGCGGAGCCCAAAAGGCCCACGATGAAGGACTCAACGACGACCGAGCGGGTAATTTGTCGGCGCGATGCGCCCAGCGCACGCAACAGCGCAAACTCTTTGGTGCGCTGTGCGACGATCATGGAGAAGGTGTTCGCGATAATGAAGGTGCCGACCAACAGCGCGATGAGGCCGAAGGCAATGAGGAAGTAATTGACGAACTTCAGCGCCGAAGAAATAGCATCCGACATTTCCTCTGCAAGCTTTTCGCCGGACTCCGCCTCGACGTCGTAGGTGGCGTTAAGATGATCGACGAGCTGCTCTGGGCTTACTCCCTCAGCGGCAGAGACCTTCAGCTGCTGCGAGTTTCCGTAGCGTTCAACGAAGGCCTTGCTATCCATCTGCAGGGTAATACTTGGGCCTGCGTCCACGGCTGGCTTCTCGATGCCAGCGACGGTGACCTCGTCACGCTTGTCAGGGTGGACAACGAGCAGCTTTTGGCCAACGGTGACGCCGTACTTTTCTGCCGCGGCATCGTTGATGGTGACCTCGCCAGTACCGTGTGGCGCCTCGCCCTGGATAATCTCGCCGGGCTCACCTACCGACTCTTCAGCGTTGTAGTAGGGCCTAACGCTCGCCCCACCGCCGGTGGTCTGGAATGCTTCGGCCTTGTCATTGGCGACGACCACGTTTTGCGCGCTTTCGATGTTGACCTTGCCGACCATGTCGTCGTTAGCTAGGTCCTGGCGCATCTTTTCATCCAAGTCCGGGCCCGAATCCTTCTTGCTGACGGCAGCGTCAACACCAGTAAAAGCATTGGAAACCGCCGCATCGAAAGTATTCGACAGGGAATTGGTGAACATGAACGAGCCGGCAATAAAGGCGGTGCCAAGGACGACCGCGAGCAGCGTCAGCGCAAGGCGGAGCTTATGGGCAACGATATTGCGCAAGGAGACCTTGCGCATGGTGGTATTTCTAGCCATTAGCTTTCGATCTCCGCCATGACCTTGTGGATGGATTCCATGGTTGGATTCTGCAGCTCGTTGACCAGCTTGCCGTCGGCCAGGAAGACCACGCGGTCTGCGTATGAGGCTGCCTTGGCATCGTGGGTGACAATGACGACGGTCTGGTCATCTTGATCCACTGCGGTGCGCAGAATATCCAAAACCTCCGCGGAAGAATTGGAATCAAGGTTGCCGGTGGGCTCATCGCCGAAGATGATCTCTGGGCGGGATACAAGCGCACGCGCACACGCCACGCGCTGCTGCTGACCGCCGGAAAGCTCTGCGGGACGGTGGCTCAGGCGCTGTGCCAATCCCAGACGGGTTGTCACCTCATCGAACCAGGACTTATCTACTTCCTTGCCAGCGATATTCATTGGCAGGGTAATGTTTTCTGCCGCAGTTAGGGTAGGTACCAAGTTGAAAGACTGGAAGATGAACCCTAGGCGGTCACGGCGCAGTGCGGTGATGGACTTGTCGTTTAGCTGCGACATATCCGTGTCGCCGATAAAGGCTGAACCACTAGTAGCTGAATCAAGACCGGCCATGGTGTGCATCAGCGTAGACTTTCCTGAACCTGACGGGCCCATGATGGCAGTAAATTTATTGCGCTCGAAGACCACGTTGACATGGTCCAATGCGGTAACAGCGGTATCGCCTTGCCCGTATTGCTTAAAAAGTTCGACGGCGCGCGCCGCTGCCCTCTCCGGTGGACACATGGTGGGAATCTCCTCACGGTAATGATGGTTTTAAGCTATCCATCCCAGCCTAGCTGCCACACCCGACCGGCGTATAACTGCTAAGAAGATTCCGATCCTTCTCCAAGGTTCATCAACGCCACGTTGAA
>NZ_KV827768.1:0-313 GCF_001836185.1 Corynebacterium sp. HMSC036D03 | reverse complement strand
TCCAAGGTTCATCAACGCCACGTTGAACTACTCCACTCCCCCGCCGTGCATAGACCGGAAATGCCGGTTGATAGTTTCGTTGCTGAATTAACCTGCGTTCGACCCATCGAAGCCGCCGAAACCGGGCGTTGTGGGCCTGTTGGATGGTTCGAATGCAGGTTGGCCAACGATAGGCGTGGGAACGTCGTGCCGATAGTCGTGGCCGGGTGGTGTTGGTTCAATGGTGGAAAACGCAAAGAAGGAAGGGAAGCAACCGTAGTAGTTGCTTCCCTTCTTTTTTGTATTGAGTTGTGTGTTTATTGTTTTATGTCGG
>NZ_KV827767.1:527-1367 GCF_001836185.1 Corynebacterium sp. HMSC036D03 | reverse complement strand
TGCACCATCGATCCTGGCCAGGTTGCCTCCACTGTGTCGATTTGGGGTAGTTGGTACCGCGAGTCTGCGTAGTTGGTACCGGTGTTCCACGTATCCGGTACTGCAAGGGGGTTTTCTTTCATAGTTGATGTTGGCGACACCACAATCCGCTGGTGTTGCGTCAACTTCTACTTGGAAGGAGCTGGTCCTTGTGGCCAACTTCAAACAGATCATCGCGATGTGCCTTGATGGTGCTAGCTACGCGCAGATCACACATGCATTGGGATGTTCACGACGAGAAGTATCCCGAGCGAAGAAAGTCATCAACGATGAGGAACTAACTCCAGAGCGCTTCCGTCAGCTCCCACCGGGATGGTTCGATGATCGATTCAGTGATGGTCGGAGTAAGCGGTCGTTGCCCTACGACCAGCCTGATTTTCATGCTCTTGCACGCAAGCTGAAAAGTACAAAGCATGTGACCAGGCATAAGCTGTGGATGGACTACGTGTCGCAGCCTTGTCCGACGGATAAGACAAAGTACCAGTACTCCCAGTTTTGTAGTGGGCTCAATGAATTTCTGCGTGCCAACGATCTCGTCGAAGTTATCACCCATGAGCCAGGGCAAGAGCTTTATGTCGACTGGGCCGGTGACAAAGTGCCTGTAGTAGATCAGGCCAGTGGTGATACCGCGTTCAAGGCGTCATTGTTTGTCGCGGTCAGCCCGTACTCAGGGCTGATGTATGTTACGGCCGCTGCGAATGAGAAGATGCCGGCGTGGATTGAGTGCCATGTTAAGGCGTTGAATTATCTTGGCAAAGTACCAGCAATCATCGTGCCAGATAATGCTTCTACGGCGACTTA
>NZ_KV827767.1:0-427 GCF_001836185.1 Corynebacterium sp. HMSC036D03 | reverse complement strand
ACAAGGCAGCGGTAGAGCGTGCCGTGAAAATCGCCTACACCAAAATCCTGGGTTACTTCAGCAACGAGGTCTTCTATAGCCTTGATGAGCTTAATGAGGCGATCGCGGAGCGTCTTGTCGATATCAACAGCACAATGACGCGGCCTGATGGCTAAACACGGCAGATGCGCTTTGATAAAGAAGAAGCACCAATGATGCGGGATCTTCCGCCGACGCCGTTTACGGAAGTGTCTTATAAGCGGCTCAAAGTCGATCGCAACTGGCACATCACCTGTGACTACCAGTACTACTCAGTGCCATTTCAGCTGGTAGGAGAATCGGTAACAGTAGGACTCACCCCGCAACTGGTGAGCGTCTTCAACGGGGAGCAGCTTGTTGCTGAACACACGCGCCTTGAAGCGTCCTGGGTTTAGTTCCTACCTCAGCT
>NZ_KV827766.1:0-211 GCF_001836185.1 Corynebacterium sp. HMSC036D03 | reverse complement strand
GGAAGAAGTCGAAGCCCTCACGCGGCTGGTTGGAGGCGGTGGTGGTGGACAGAAGCATGGTGTCCTCGTCCAGGTAAGTGGTGACAGAGCCGCCCGCCTGACGAGCCAGCTGGCCAGTCTCGAAACGGATGGTGCGGGTGCCAAAATCGCCATTGTCAAGGGTGGCGATTGCTTCGGTGATACCGAATTCTTCATCAATGTTGAACTCAAC
>NZ_KV827765.1:0-11240 GCF_001836185.1 Corynebacterium sp. HMSC036D03 | reverse complement strand
GATATCAGGTGTCCACCAAAAAGGGGTCAGGTCCGAACTCGCTTTCACCCTGCCCACCGCGGCGGAGGCAGTGGAGCTAATCGTCAGCCACGGGCTGGAAATTGCTCAAAACCAGGTGCACGGGCGGTAGTAGCTAGCGGCAAGGCAGCAAAGAGCCCCCTTCCCTCCCAGCTTTCACGGGGGATGAGGAAGAGGGCTATTTTCGCTTTCTAGGAAGCTTCAGCCTTACAGCTCGTCGGTGTTCGTGCTGCTCGGTGTTTTCGTCGGCGGTTTCGCTCTGCCCACCGAGCGCCTGGCGGTGGGATTCGGGAAGCTGCGGCAGGGCGCCCGTGAGGGCATCGACCAGGTGATGAGGATCAGGCGCCCGAGGAGCTCCCCGTCCGACACGCCCACGACTCGGCGTAGCGGCCGCCCTTCGCCAGCAATTCATCGTGCGTGCCCCGTTCTGCGACCGTCCCGTCCTCCGAAAGCACGACGATGAGGTCGGCATCGCGGACGGTGTGCAGACGATGGGCGACGACGATCACGGTGCGATCGCCGCGCAACGCCTCCATCGTGCCGACGATCGCCCGCTCAGTGGCCGCATCCAGCGAGGACGTCGGCTCGTCGAGAAGCACCACCGGGGAATCCTTCAGAAGCGCCCGGGCGATGGCGAGGCGCTGCCGCTCGCCTCCCGACAGCAGCGTCCCCTCCTCCCCCACCGGGGTATCCCACCCGGAAGGCAGCAGCTCCACGATGCGGTCCACCCCGGAACGCCGAGCGGCCTCGCGCAAGCGGTCCCCGTCACCGGGCCCGGAACCGAATTCGGGGTCGGCGAAGACCACGTTGTCCCGCACGGACGCGTCGAAAAGGAACGTCTCCTGGAACACCGGGGTCACCAGCGAGTTCACGCCGTCGGTGCCGATCCGAGGCAAGGGCACCCCGCCGATGAGGATCTCCCCCGAGTCCGGATCATGAAAACGCGACAGCAGCCGCATGACCGTCGTCTTGCCCGCCCCCGACGGTCCCACTACAGCAACCAGCGCTCCCTGAGGTGCACGGAAGCTGACGCCGTCGAGAACCTTCTTATCCCCGTACCCGAAGCTCACGCCGCGGAACTCCACGTCATGCCCGTTGGGCAGCTCCGGTGCGGTCGGTTCGGGAAGGGCGGGGATCGCCCGCAGGTCACGCAACGCAGCCAACGTGTTGCGGCCCGCACCGAAACCGCCGGACAACGCTCCCGCCGTGGTGATCGGTCCGGTGAACTGGACGACCACGATGAGCATTGGCGCCAACTGCGCCGGCGCCATCCCGCCCGTCGCGGCAACTGCTACGGCGACGATTACCGCCGCCGTGAACACCGCATGGACGACCGAACTCAACCGTCCGATGGCCGCCCCCTGCGTCGACGTCGCCTTCGCGAACGTATCGTGTTGGGCCCGGATCGCCTCATCCACCATCGCGTCCGCCGCTGAACCGTCGCTCGCGGCGCGAATCGCCTGCTGGCAGCGGGTGAACTCGATCAGCCTGCCGGAGACGGCAGCGACGGCGTCAGCATGCGCTTCGTCCGACTCCCCGCCGACCCGGCCAATGGCCCGGTAGGCGAAGAAGAGCACCGGCGCCGACGCGACGAGAACCAAACCGACGCGCCAATCCACCGCCAGAATTCCGAAGGCGATGACGGTCGGCGCAACCACCGCGGCGATGACGGGCCGCAGGATCACGTGCGGCACGGACGCCGCGAACGCGATACCCGACGACGCCATCTCCGAAAAGCGGCCGGCCGTGGACTTGGTGACGTACCCGAGTGGCAACGTCAGCACGCGTTCGCCCAGGGAACGCAGCAGGGACGACAGCACCGCTGCGGAATTCGCCCTGCCGACCGTCCCCGCGGCGAGGGACAGCACCGCATGGGCGACCGCGAGGCCAGCGATGACGCCGGTGAAACGCCACGCCGTCGCATCATCTCCCTCGGCCAGAGCCGACAGCAGCGGCAGCAGCGCGACGAACGCCGCTCCCTGGGCCAGCGAGGCAAGCGCGGCCAACGCAATGAGCCACGCCAGCGTCATTCTCGAGCGCCGATCCGTCATCAACCACAAGTCCCGAATCATCGGTTCCCCGCCTTTTCATCGTCTGATTCAGTGCCCCGCGGAGCGGATGGTTCGTCGTCGAGCGCGAACGCGCGCCACAAATCCCGGTAGCGGCCACCGCGTGCAAGCAACTCGTCGTGGGTACCCGCCTCCGCGACCGCTCCCCCATCGAGAACGAGGATGCGGTCGGCGTTGCGGATCGTGCTCAACCTGTGCGCGATCACAATCACCGTCCGCGAACGGGCCAAACGCTCGATTGCGGACTGGATGAGGGCCTCGGAAGCCGGATCCGCATAAGCGGTTGCCTCATCGAAGATGAGCACCGGCGCGTCCGTGACGATCGACCTCGCGATGGCCACGCGCTGCGCCTCACCGCCGGAAAAGGTCACGTCGACGTTGACCACCGAATCCAGACGCTTCGGCAGCGCCGCGATGACCGCATCGAGGTTCGCGAGCTTCGCGGCCGCCATGATTTCGCCGTCGGTGGCGTCTCTCCTGGCCAGCCGGATGTTCTCCCGCAACGGCAGCGTGAGCAACTGCGGATCTTGGAACACCACCGACACCGAGCGGTGCACGTCGCGCACGGCGATGTCGCGAAGATCGGCGCCGCCCAGCAGCACCGAGCCTTCAACGGGGTCGTGGAAACGCGCCAACAGCCGGGCGACGGTGGACTTTCCGGAACCGGAGGACCCCACCAGCGCAGTGAGGGTCCCCGGTTCGAACGTCGCGGACATCCCGTCGAGGACCCGCGGCCCATCGCCGTAGGAGAAGACCAGGTTCCGGACCTCGAGCGCGCCTCCGCGCACGGGCACCGGATCGGCGGGCTCGGCGATTGGCGGCGTGCCCAGCACCTCCGCGATGGACTTCAGGGCGGCAATCCCCGCGATGATGGGTTCGGAGTTCATGGCCACCCGCACGATCGCCGCGGAGAGTCCAAGGCTGAGAACCAGCCCGGCGACGAGACCCTCCGGTATGCCGCCCGCGGCGTCCCTCAGAGCGAGGCCGGCCCAGCACACCACTGCGAGGACTGTGATCGGGGACGTCACCACGTCGATGAACCCGAGATAGATGTTCGACTGCCGGGACCAGGCGGACCACGCGCGGACGAACGACAACGCCGCGGCATCGTAGCGCCCCGCGCCCTGGTTGGCGCGTCCGAAGGACTTCATCACCGGGATACCGCGCACCAACTCGATGACCGCGGCCGTCACTCCTTCGGAGGCTCGCTCGTAGTCGCGCTGAAGACCGGCTCCGCGCGAAATCATCACGCCCATCAGGGCGAAGGTGACCAGCACCGGGACGACCGCCACCGCCGCGATCCGCCAATCCACCGCGACGAGCGCGATGAGGGAAAGCAGGGGAACCAGCACCGCCACCACGGTCTCACCGACGGTGTGGCCCATGAGCTGGTGGACAGCCGCGACGTCCTTCTCAACCGACCCGATGATTCCCGACGAGCGCCGGGCGTCCAGCCAGCCCAGCGGCAACTTCCGGATTTGGGCGACCAGCCGGCGCCGGAGGTGGAGCTGCAGGTCGTTATCCGCCCGGTGCGAGAGCATGCCGGCGGCGCCGTCCGCGGCCATGCGCACCGTTGCGGCGACGACGATGACAGCCACGGCCAACCACGTCCGATGCTCCGGGGCCTCCGGGTACGTCATCGCGATGTCGATGATGCCGACCAGCGAAGCGACGGTAGCCACCGACGACAGGACGGATAACGCGACCACCGCACGCATCCGCGTCCGGATCGGGGCGAGCAGCGACCACGGGCCTACGGTCCCGTCCACGGCGCTCACTTGCCCGCCTCCCCGATCGCGCTTTTCTTCGTGAGAGTGCAGAAGTACACCATGCCGGCGTGTGAGGCTCTGCCCAGCTTCAGCCCGTTGGCTTCGGCGAGGTCCTCGAGCTCGCTGCCCCGGAACACCCGGTGACCCATCTTCGCCATGACGGCCATGTCGACCCGCTCGTTCACGTCGGGATCCTCGGCGAACGTCTGCACGTAGGCGATGCCGCCGTCGGCGAGCAGACCGGCGACCCTGCCGAGCGCGGCACCCGCATCCTTCATTTGGTGGAGCGCGCCGCACACCCAGATTTCATCGGTCCTGCCGGGCTCTCCCGCGAGCGGCGCGAGGACGTCGGCGACGTGGAATTCCGTCCGGGCCCCGAGCCTTTCGACGGCGGCGCGTTCGCGGGCGATGCGGATCGCATTGGGCGACAGGTCGTAGCCGACGATGTTCGCCCTGCGATAGCGAGGCTCGGCGGCGAGCATGCGGGCGAGCCACCCGGTTCCGCAACCGAGGTCGAGAACCCGGGCCGGCGCATCCGGCCCGGGATCCAGCGCACGGAGCTTCCGATACACGGCGGCGGCGTCCATCGGTTCACGCGCATAGCGGCTGAGGAACCTCGGCTGGACCTTGTCCTCGTAGGCCGCGAGGAGTCTGCGGTTGTTCTGGACGATCTGGGCAATCGACTTCATCTGGTTCTGTCTCCGGGGTGTGTGGGCCGCGTCCACGCGGCGGTTTCGGGTTAGGTGCTCGGGTTCGCGGGCCGTCGCCGGCGGCGCCGCCCCCGTGGACGTGCCCGTCATGCAGACTCCCCCGGCCTCGTTTTCACGGCGATGCCCCACGCCGCGAGCACGGCGATGCCTAAGAACCAGGCCGCGCAGACCACCAGACCCGCAGCCCCGGTGCCGTTGACGGCCTCGCCGGCCGCGGATACGGGGGTGTGCCCGGCGATTCCGCGCAGGAGGGGACGGAAGTGGTCGGCGGGCATGAGCACCGTGTTGACGAACATCGCAACGATGATTAACGGGATGAGGGCCACGGAACCCTGGGGGCTGGTGATGGAGAACGCGATGTACGTGCCGGTGCATGCGGCCGCCGCGGCAACCATCGCCCCGGTCACCGCGATCCTCCACCACCAGGACACCTCCGGGGGGCCGTCGGAAAGCAAGGCGGCCACCGCCGCGACGACGGCCGTCATCGCCATGATCCGGATGAACTCGGCAATGATCCGTGCGGCCGGCACGGCCGCGTACGGTGACGGCATGGTGATTAACCGCTCGTGGAAGCCATTGCTGCGTTCAACGAACACGGTGGACGATCCCGTGATGGCCAGGATGAACGCCCACGCCGTCACGACCAGGATGACCGCGTTCCGGAGTTCGAACTCTCCGGTGAGCTGCCTGACCAGGCCACCGAACATGCGGTTGACGATGAACAGGTACACGAGCGGAGCAATGAACGTCATGAACCAGAAGTCGGGGCGCCGCAGCCAAATGTGGGCGATGCGCCGCAGATGCACGAAGATGGCGCCGATCATGATTCGCTCCTCGAGGTGAACCGGCGGATGAACAAGACGATTCCGGCGACCGCCGCGACACCGAGCCACAGGGCTGCCTCTTCCCCGGCACTATCCGGGAAGGCATCCGGGGACGCCGCCCTGATCACCTCGATGATCGGCGAAAACGGCATGTGACGTAAGACGTCGCGCAGGGAGCCGTCCAAAGCGGTCGCCGGAATGAACGCGGTGGAGAACATGAGCAGCAGCATTTCCAGCGCCTGGATCGATGAGGCCGTCGACACCGGGGCGGGCACCATCAGGATCACCCCGTCCGTGACCAGGGACAGGACCGCCGCGGCGAGCAGCGACCACAGGACAGTCCACGCGACGTCACCGACAGCCATGTCGAGGCCGCAGGACCACGCGACGACCAGCAGCGCCGCGATCGACGCGGACATCCGCAGCACATCGGTGGCGAGCCTGCCGGCGACATAGCCGCCTGTGGCCCCGGGCAACACACGCACGCGGTCAACGAGCCCGGATTCGACGTCCTGTCCCACCGCCATCGCCGACGCCGCGGCAGTGAGCATCGCCGCCTGGAACAGGCAGCCGCCGAGCACGAAACGCAGGTACCCGAAGCCGGATTGCCCCGCCGAGTACCCAAACACCGCGTACAGGCACAGCAGGAAGAGGGGCGGAACTACGAACATGGAGATCAGCGACGCGGTGTTGCGTCGCAACAGCAGCAGATCCCGACGGAGAAACGCCGCGACCGACGTCGCACTCATCGCGCCGCACCCCCTGCGTTCATCGATATGAACACCTCGTTGAGGGTGGGCGGCGACACGCTCAGCGAATCCGGCGACGCTTCCGAGGCCTCCATCGCCTGCGCCACCGCCTCGAGGACCCGCGGTCCGGGGTCGACGTCGAGGGACACCGACTTCCCCGCGACGCGGGCGCCGTCTAGGCACGTTCCCCCGAGGCAGCAGGCGAACGCCTCCGCCTCGGCGGCGGTGGCGAAGGACACGCGGAGCACGTGCGACCCGAAGTCGCGGCGCAATTCCTCCGGCGTTCCGCTGGCGACGATGCGGCGATCCTTGAGCAGATGGACGTGGTCGGCCAGCGCCTCCGCCTCTTCCAGGTACTGGGTGGTCAGCACCAGGGTCATTCCGTCGTCGCGCAGTTGCCGGATGAAGCCCCACAGCTCTTCGCGGCTGACAGGGTCCAGCCCCGTTGTGGGTTCGTCGAGGAACAGCAGCCTGGGCACGACGCACAGCGACGCGGCGATGTCGAGACGGCGCCGCATGCCACCCGAATAGGCCGACGCCAGCGTCGAGGCACTGTCCGCGAGCGAGAATTGCGCGAGCAGTTCCGTCGCGCGGGCGGCCGCGGCGGCGCGGTCGAGTCCGCGCAGCCGCCCGAAGAACTCCAGGTTCTCCCGGCCGGTGAGGTTCTCGTCGATCGCCGCGAATTGGCCGGTGGTGGCAATGTCGGCGCGCACGCCCGCCGGGTCCTCTTTCACATCGCGCGAGAAGATGCTCACCTCGCCGGAGTCGGCGGTGATGAGCGTCGACAGGATTCGGATGAGGGTGGTCTTGCCTGCACCGTTGTGGCCGAGGAACGACACTATCGCCCCGGCAGGCACGGTAAAACTCACGCCGTCGAGCACATGCTTGCGCATCCGGGCGCCGCGCTTTCCCTTGCGCCCGCCGTCCGGCGGGGCACCTGCCCCGCCTTCGGGCGGGGTGCCCGCATTGCCCGCAATCGGGTAGCTCTTCGTGAGGTCGCGGACGACGATCGCCGCACCTCGTTCAGCTTGATCCGTCATCGTTTCCCCTTTTCTTTGGTATCGCAGTGGGCCGCTGTCGGCAGCGGCCCCGTGGTCGGGTTGTCATGCGGCACCTCGATATGGATGCCCGCATCGCGGGCGAAGGCGAGGACCGGTTCGAGGAGCCGGGGGTGACCGACGAGATCCCGGCACCCCGGCGCGACCGGCTTCCCCGCGACCGCCACAACGGTGGCGGCAGCAATCGACCTCGCACCGGGAACGCGGGGACCGCCTCGGCGCCATCCCCGGAATCCACGTCCCCCGCCTGAGAGAAGTCCAATTCAGCATCACCCGGCATCGCCGCACCCGGTTCCGCGGCAGCGTCATTGACGATGGACACGTCGAGCAGCCGGTCCTCGCCCACGACCACGGCACCGTTTGCGCCGGTGAGCAGCGTGTGGCTGCGTTCGTCGACCAGGATCGGGGCCCCGGGCATCATGTCCGAGAGCGTCCGCACCCTGTCGACGTCAACCGGGCCCGACACCGGCGGCGCAAGCGCCGGAACCGCGCCGGCGTAGACGCAGCCCCAGAACGCCCGGATGAGCCCGCGGTTCTCCGAAACTTGGAAGATCACGCGATCGCCGGGGCCGATGCCGGCTTCAGCCAACCGAGTCGCAGCCGCCACCGCCTCCGCGTGGACCCGGCCATACGGGACGAAGACGTCCCGCCGATTCTCGACGAAGGTGATCCCCTTCTTCGTCTCATCGGCCTTGTCCCGAAGCACGTCGCTGATGGTCTGGATCGTGTTCATTGGTAGCTCTTTCGGTTGTCGGCGCCATGCCGGTGCCGGGCGGACCGGGCCCGCATGGCGTGACCCGGAGGATGTGTCTGAAGGGTTGAAAGGGTGAAGCAACTGGGTGGGACGCGTCTCCGCACAAGCTCGGAAACGCTCGCGGGCCCGGGACCCGCCGGTTCCGGGTGCCCGTCAAGTCACTGCGGACACCAGGGCGGCGACGAAGGCCGCGGCGGACGCTGCGGCCGCGAACCCGTCACGCACTCGCCAGGGGTGATCGGTGCGGAAGGTGCGCCGCGGATGACGGCCGAAGTTGCGCATCGCCAGGGTCAGGGACAGCTTTTCGGCGCAGCGCACGGCGCTAACGAACAAGGGAAAGGCGATGCACGCGGGCGTCGTCGCGCGAATGAAGCCGGAGCGGAAAGACTGCCCCGGTCGCATCGAGCGCAATCTAATCGCCCATGTCAGATGGGGGATTTCGCTGCGCAGGAACGCCGCGATGCTCACCCCGGAAATCGCTATGGTGCACCATGTGTAGGGAACCCGGAGGCGTTGCACCATGGCGTCGAAAAGCTCCTCGACGCGCATGCACGCGGAGACCAGGACCGTCCCCGCGAACACGGCTGTCAGCAGCAGTCCGTGATGGATGCCGTGGCGGACGGCCTCCGCCGGATCCCCACCGCCGTAGAACTCGGAGCGCCACCCGAGCAGGCCGAAGAACACCCCGATCAACAGGACGAGGAGGACCTTCCCCGCCGTCGCCCGAACGTCGCGTTCCGCGATCGCAGCGAGTGCGAGGAACGCAACCCCAGTCAGCGCGAGAACGGCGTCTCCGCCGAAGAGCAGCCCGGCGACGAGGACGAGCATCACCGCCGCGACGATCGTGATGGCGTTCAACCCCGCGCGCCTCCGAGCGTCGGATTCACCGGTCCAGGGACTTTCGTCCCCGGACGTCCGTGCGCCGGCCGCGGGCAGTGCGCGATCCCGCCGGGACGACTCCGGGGCAGCCGGCACGTCGGTCGCGGGACCGGACCAGGCGACCTTCCCTTCGGCGACGATGCTCGCCCGATCCGCCCACGTTCGCGCGACACGGCGGTCGTGGCACGTGAACACAACGGTTCCGCCGGCCCCGGCGTATTCCGCCAGCGCATCCAGCACGATGCGCGAGCTCGGCGAATCCAGGTGCGCCAACGGCTCGTCGAGAAGCAGCAAACGGCGATTGGCCGCCACCGCCAGGAAGATGCCCAACCGTCTTTTCTGTCCGCCCGACAGGACGAACGGCGAGACGGGGTCAAGTGCCCGGGGGCACAGGGCTTCCCGCAGTTTCCGCAGCTCATCGGCGCCGAGTGGCCCGTGCGGGTCCGTGCCGGCCAGCGCGGAGTCGATTTCCGCGGCGACGGTCGCGCGGGTGAACTGGTGCTCGGGGTTCTGGAACGCCCACGACGCGAAGGCGTCGGGGGCGCGCCGGGCTGGCTCGCCGTCGATCCGGAGGTCCGCTCCCGCCTTCATCTGGCCCGACAGCACCGCCAGCAAGGTGGACTTACCGGCTCCGTTGGTGCCGACCAGGGCATGGATCTCGCCCCGTTCCAGTGTCAGATCGGCCCCGTTCAGGATCCGCTCCCTGCCCCGGGCCACATGGGCTCCGGTCAAGGCCAGCAGTGGAACGGCGTCCGCCTCCAATTCCGGATCGGCGCCATCCCCGGCTCCCCGGGGCCTTCGCCGCCGGTCCGGACTGAGACGGTCCGGTGCCCCGTGCCCGGCGCACTGGCGTCCGGCGCTCCTGCGGTCGCGGCCGACGTCGCAATGCCCTTCACCGCGATGCCCTCCGGCGCTCCGTGCGCGGCGACGCTCCCGTCCGCATCGAGGATTGTCACTGTGTCGACCCACCCGTCGAACGGGCGGAGGTCGTGCTCGATGAGCAGGATGACACGACCCGGAGCCCGCAAATCACGGATGGCGGCGAACAGCGACCGGCGACCGTCCTCGTCGACGTGGGCCGCGGGCTCGTCGAAGATCATGACCTCCGGCGCCCTGGCCACCGCACCGGCGATGGCCATCCGCTGGCGTTGCCCACCCGACAAAGCCCACGGATCCTTCTCCGCGAGCTCTGACAGCCCGAGCTCCGATAGGGCCTCGGCTGATCGCTTGGCGACGATGCCGGCTTCCACGAGGGAAAACTCGAGGGCCATGGACACGTCATCGACGACTCGGAGCGTGAGCACCTGCGTCGCCGGGTCTTGCCCGACGAAGGTGACCCGGTCCCCGTCCACGGGGCGTTCGGTGCCGTCGGCATCGACGATGTGCACGAATCCGGCATGGTCGATGGGGATGTGCGAGGGGATCAGTCCAGCGATAAGGTGGGCCAGGCTCGTCTTTCCGCATCCCACGGGTCCCGTGATGGCGTTGATCGTGCCGAAATCGAAGGAGAGATCCACCATGTCGGGCGCCCATCGCCCATCGGCATGCCGCACGCCCGCGCCACTAACCCGTAACCGGGCCGGGGCCGTCCCGCGTGTCGCACCGGCGCACGCGGGTGCTCCGGCGGTCACCGGGTGACCCCGCGGCTGCGAAGCCCCTTTGCGACGGCAAAGCCCAGGACCAAAAACACCAGGCTCGATGCCAAGGCTACGGCGAAGCTGATCAGGGCCATGGGCGTGGTCAGCGAGTCGACGCCGACTGCGCGCGGGGCCATCGTTCCCATCAGCGCGGAGAACAACATCGCCGACGCCACGAACTGGGGACGCGTCCACCGCCGGTACAGGGTGACCATGAACGGAAGCTCGATGAGCAATCCTTCCACAATCAACGCCCCGATTGCGGCGACGCCGAATGGGGTGGTCGCCGCGGACACGACGCCCATGGCAAGGCATGCGATGAGGCTCGCGCCAGGCTTGCGGACGACGATAAGGGGAACAACGCACTGCAGGAACCACAACCCGAGCGTCGCCGCGACGAGATAAACGTGGGCGATGCCGGCGAACACCTGCAGGTAAGTCAGGGGCACGATGATGAGAGACCCCGCGACGCCAATCGCGGCGGCGACGAGCATGTCGCGGGTGGATGGTCGGCTACCCGCTGCGACCGGTGCGACGTGCACCAACCGCCCGTCATCCGTCTGCGACGCCACCGCGTCCCCGGCTCCCCCTCCGGAGAGGGGTTCTCCGGTCGATCCACGTTTTCCGTTCATCGTCGCCGCCTCGCTTCCGTTGCCGATTCCCGATCGGGAACACCACCTGAACTAGTATTAGGTTAGGCAATCCTTATCGCATTACGCCAGGCCCAATTTACTGACCTTACCCATTACGTTGTTAGCAGTTCCACCCCAGGG
>NZ_KV827764.1:0-219 GCF_001836185.1 Corynebacterium sp. HMSC036D03 | reverse complement strand
ACTATACGGATCAGCCTTCTAAATTGTCACTGTGCCTAAAAACAGAGTGAATTAGAGATTGGTTCCGCGCGGATGAAGAGTTGGGACCTGCATTCAAACCATCGAGAAGCGTTGCGGCCGCTAGATTTCATGGCGTCGATGGTTCGAATGCAGGTTCTGTCCGCTTCTGAGTTTAAATGCGGCTTTCGATGGTTGATTAGGATAGGGCCCCGCTTGGTT
>NZ_KV827763.1:0-26586 GCF_001836185.1 Corynebacterium sp. HMSC036D03 | reverse complement strand
ATGGATTCCCACACACAAACCATCAGACACTCTCCAGATGAGCGCCGCGCCAAGCTCGAAGCAGTCAAAGAACTAGCCCGCAGGCAAGAACACGACGCCGCACAAGAACTACTCCAATCCCAAGACGTCGGCTACACCTCCAAACTCTTCGTCCAAGCACTCTTCCCCTACCGCAAAACCGAGGGAAACAACCGCACCGTCGAAACCCCACAGGGAACAATCACCATCCTCTCCCAACGAGGAGTCCCCTACGGCAAGTACCCCAGGCTCATCATGGCCTATATCATCACCCGCGCCGTAGCTAATGCCGGACGCCTCAAAGAAGGAAAAATCACCCACGAAGAAGCCTGCCGCATTCCACTAGGACACTCCATGAGCCACTTCCTCCAAGCAATCGGCATCACCGGACGCGGCACCGGAGGAGCAACCGGAAACCTGAAAAATATCCGCGAGCAGCTCCTACGCATCGCAGGTTCTTTCATCACTGTCCAAAGCGACGACGGCGTTCACGCACGCGGACGCAACACCCAAATCCTCGAAGACTGGAACCTCTGGTTCGACCCCCGCGACCCCAACCAGGGGAGCTTCATGGAATCAGAACTCGTCCTAACCCCCCAGTTCTTCAAGCACATTGCCGAAGCCCCCATCCCCATCGACCTCAATGTACTGCGCGAGCTCAACAAACCACGTTCGATGGACATTTACATCTGGCTTACCGTAAAGCAATACTGGCTGGCTAAAAACAACCGCGAAGCCTACACCTTCACTTGGGACATAATCGCCGCCAACTTCGCCACCTCAGAGATAACCTCTACGACTCAGATGCGAGACTTCAGACGACGCACAAAGGAAGCAATCGAAGAAGTTTCAAAGGTATGGCCGAACTCGGGAATTGAAGCCAACACAGACGGCGTAACGGTCACGAGGACTGCTCCATCAGTTCACCAGAAGCCACCGCGCCCCGAACTCGACTAAACCGAACACGGAAGACTAGCGCCCTACGGGGCGCTTTCTTTTTGCCCAAAACAGCGTGCACAGATTTACCCTCACGCAAAATACGGCTGCGCTGATTTACCCATACGGAAACCCACATGAGACTACTGCGCATAAGTTGACACACGCCTGCGCATAAGTTGACACATGGCAGGTTCTCCCAGCTCAACCTGCGCATAAGTTGACACACAGAAAAAGAGCCTGCGCATAAGTTGACACACGCCTGCGCATAAGTTGACACATAAAGGCACTTATACACAGGGTTTCACCTGCGAGTTTCTCTATTTTCCCAGGTCGCTTATAACTATATCCCTGTAGATCTATATCCCCAGCCGATCAACCAACAAAACCGTTCACTACGAGCTACTGTTTATGCTCCCGCCTCGCCTTACGGCTCGTTGGGCTGCCGCCCAAATCAAAGATTTGGTTGCCACTAAAACACCCCACAACAACCACAGTCCTATAACCCTCCACGTAGCCTTGTGTCTTCTAGACTTTCTTCAAAGAAAAGAACCATGGACAGGGGAGGCAAGGCAGTGGTCTACAAGCGCTACATCGACGTGAAGTGTCCCAGGTTTTGTTCCGTTTGAGTAGATGGGAAAATCTGGAACATGCCAAGAAAATTTGACCAGGATGCAAAGGACCGTGTGGTCCGTCTCGTGGAGGACCGCATCTTGGCGGAAAGCATGTCGATGCATCCCGCGTGCTAGGCAGTAGCTTCAAAGTTGGGGGTTTCATGGCACACGGCTCGTCTATGGACTTAAGCCTGCTCGTCGTGCGGGAAACATCCCAGAACCTGTTCCTGAAGATTTGGCTACCGAAAATGCCAGGCTACGCCGCGAAAATCAAGAGCTTCGAGATACCAACGAGTTGCTGAAGGCTGCGTCAGCTTTTTCGCCTCACGACCAGGCCCCAAACGTTAAGAAATGATCCGGTTCATCGATAAATACCGGAATCATTTCTCTGTCGAGTTCATCTGCACCGGAGTTGAAGATTAACCGGGCTGGTGGGTTTATCACCTCGCGTGGTTATCGCCAGTCCAAAGCCCGTGGGCTTAAGTGCTCGTCGCCTTCGTGACGCTGTGCTGATTGAACGCATTGGTGCCATTCATCGGGATAATTACGGTGTCTACGGCGTGCGGACAATGTGGCATGCGCTTGACCGTGACGGAATCGACATCGGTCGTGAGCAAACCGCCCGGCTGATGCGCCTAGCTGGTGTTTCTGGCACAGGCACAGGCGGATCACCAATCACAACCCGTACACCTCAACAGGCCGGATCTGCGCCCGGATTTGGTCGAGCGTGAGTTCAAAGCCCAAGGCCTTAAACAAGCTGTGGGTGGCCGACATTACCTACGTGCGTACGAAGAAGGGTTTTGTGTACACCGCGTTTGTCACTGACGTTTACTCCCGGCGGATCGTCGGATGGGCATTATCGGACTCGATGCGCACCGAGGTATTACCGCTGCAAGCACTCAACCAAGCGATTGTGAGCGCGAAGGAAACAACAGGCCTTATTCACCATTCGGATCACGGCTTATAGTACGTCAGCGTTGTCTACAACCAGCGTCTCGCCCAGCACGGGATTGCCGCTTCCACTGGGACCGTCGGTGACTGAAATGACAATGCTCTAGCTGAAAACGTTAACGGCTCTTACAAGAATGAGCTCATCCATACTCGCAGGTGGAATGATGTTGTCGAGGTAGAAATCGCGACGTTCGAGTGGGTGTCATGGTGGAACGAGGTAAGGCTCCACCAAAGCCTGGGATATCGAACCCCAGCCGAGGTGGAAACCGAATTGTGGAAGAAGAACCCGCAACAGGGAATAATAGAAATCAAGGAACATGCCTAGGAACAAAACTCGGGGCACTTCAAGCCCCTTATATGGCTCTGGATGTGGTGATTGCTGCAGAACCGTCATCAGTAAGGGTGACTTTTCCATCTACGCGGTAGACTTCACGCAACATTTTTGCGGTTAACACGTCCTTAGCTGCTCCGTGTGCGTATACAGTGCCCGCGTGGAGTACCGCAATGCGGTGAGCGAAGCGCGCTGCTTGTGAAAGATCGTGCATCGAAACCACGACCGCCGCGGGTGCTTCAGCTGCATAGGCGCGAATATGCTCCATGAGGATGAGCTGATTTCTTAGGTCAAGAGCGCTGGTTGGCTCGTCCAGTAGTAATGCCTGCGGCCGGCATACGATGGCCTGGGCGAAGCTTACTAATTGACGCTGGCCGCCGGAGAGCTGGGACATTGTTCGGGATTCTAGGTCTTCTAGCCCCAGCCGCGTGAGGACCGAGCTGACTCGGTCCTGTGTGGATGTGGCTACCCGTAGTCCGCTGAATCCCGTCCGGGAATGCTGGAGTGCCAGAAGTACCGATTCGAATACGGTAAGGGTGCTTTCCGGCGGGGGATCCTGTGGCAAATATACTGCCTCGGGCCCAGTGACGTCGCCGCTGAATCGGCATAGGTTAGCCATGCAGCGCAGCAAAGTCGACTTACCAGCGCCATTAGGGCCGACGAGGGCGGTGACGGTTCCAGCTTCGATCTTTGGGAGACATACGTCATTCAGTATCTGTTCGTCTCCATGGGAAAAGCACAGGTTATCTACCCGGAGTGTGGGTTCTGGCGGAACCGTGGGCGGTTGTTCCACGAGGGGGTCCTTTCTGGGGCAGGAAGTACTGGGAGAGGCGATCATTAGGTTGAGGAGACAGTTCGGGGGCGGCGTCGCAAAACAATGAGGACGACGAACACGGGAACGCCCACAATCGCGGTGATGATGCCGACAGGCAGAATCGCCCCAGGCTGGATCAGCTTGGATACCACTGAGGCTGAGGTCAGCAAAAGCGCACCTGAGATGATGGACGTGGTGAGGAAGAAGCGTTGGTCCTCACCAACGAGCATCCTGGCGATATGTGGGCCGACGAGTCCGATGAAACCAATTGTCCCGGCCATCGAAACGGCAGTTGCCGCCATAAGGGAGACTCCCACCAGCGTGTACGTGCGCAGCTTTGGGATATTGATACCCATGGACCTAGCGCGGTCGTCGCCCATTCGAAACGCGGTCAGCGTCCACGCATTGCGGTAGAAGTAAGCAATTCCGATTAGTGAGATGACCGCGAGAAGGCCGATCTGAGGCCACGTAGCGCGCGTAAGGCTGCCCAAGGTCCAGAAAACCACCTGCTCTAATTGGGTCTGCGAGGCGAGGTACTGCATTAGCGCTAGTAGAGCATCGAAGAGGAACACGATGGCTATGCCCAGCAGAATCATTCCCTCGGTACCAGAGCTCTTTGACCGAGAGAATAGGACGATCACCGCACAGGCCGCGAGGGCGAAGACCCAAGCACTGCCCGCCATTCCCAGCGCTGCCCCGATTCCCGCCGCGGTGAATCCTGAGACGGTGGCAAAGGCTGCGCCAAAGCTCGCAGCGGCGGAAATGCCCAGCGTATAGGGCTCTGCCAAGGGGTTATCCAAGATGGTTTGCATCTCTGCGCCGGCAGCAGCGAGGGTGCCACCGATGAGCACCGCTGTGACGGTCATAGGCAGACGTATATCAAAGATGATCTGCCAGTCAATTGGGCGGGAATCGCTGGGGTGAAAGAGCACGTAGAGCGCCTCATTTGCGTTCAAACTGCTGCCGATGAGGAAATCTATGGCAATGGTGACGCATAGCAGGGCCGTAAGCCCTGCGATGATCGCTACCTTTCGCCTGCTAGCTGTTCGGTACCAGTTTGACCGGGGGCGTTGCCGTTGCGGGGTAGAGTTTTGGTCGTCCACCTCGCTTCCGGTGGCAATTGATTGCGCTCGTGCTCCGTGGCTCATGGCAAACCAGTCCAGAAGGTGCCGCTAGCCTCCACAGGGAGGAATTTTTCATGTAGTTCTTCCAAATCGGCCTGCGGGTCGACATCGGAAAACAGGTCGGGGTGCATGGCTTTGGCAAACCACTCGATGGCTAGGTAGTTGTATGGGGAGTCGTAGAAGTGATGCCACGCAGCGTAGGCCCGCTTGTTCTTGACCGTCCGCATTTCCTTAAGGACAGGTTGCCCGTCAACAACGCGTTGGAAGTCTTTGGCTGCCTGTTCGGTGGACTCGTCGTAGCCCAGGGGTACAAAGCCATTCTTCTTTGGCTGCTGCTTGGCGCCGGTCCAGTCTGCGCCGGTGGCGATGATGACGTCTGGGTCTTTTTCAGCTAGCGCCTCGGGAGAGACTTGCCCCTGCTTGGCGTCGATCATATCGTCGCCCACGTTTTCGCCACCCGCTGCGTTAACAATTTGGGCTAGGTTGGACTTAGCGAAGGTAGAGCAGCAGTCGAAGTAGCCGGGAGCTCGCCAGAGGAAGGTCGGTGTGGGGGTGGCCTTGGCTTTTTCTAGGCGCTCCTGAACCATGTTCACCTTGGACTCATAGAACTCGGCATACTCTTCCGCTTCCTTCTCGTGGCCGAGTACCTTGCCGAGCAAGCGCACGCTCGGTGCGGTGTTCTTCACCGGGTCGGTAAAGTAATCGACGGTAACCGTGGGGATTCCGGCCTTTTCTAGACCGTCTACGATGCCAGCATCCTGGGCGGCTTCGAAGCTGCTTGCGGAGACAATGAAGACATCTGGACGGGAATTCAAAGCTTGCTCAACGGACATCGAGCCGTCGTAAACTTCACCAGTTTGCTCAATATCTTCGATCTCTGAGAATTTCTGTTCGTACTTCTTGTACGTGCCAGGGTCGTTCTGCTCCAGGTCATCTGGCCAGGCAACGATGCCCTGGAGCGGGTTTTCTTTGTTGAGGATGGATGTCGTGTAAAGCATCCGTTGCCCGCCCATGAGGACCCGATCGACGTTCTTCGGGACCTCGACTTCGCGCCCGAGAATGTCGGTGATCTGTTGCTTTTCTCCGTCATCTGCGGTCTGTTGTTCATCGTTAGTGCTGCAGGCAGCGGTCATAAGGAGGGCAGTGGCGGTGACGGCTGAGGCGACTACGCGGGCCATTCGGTGGTGAGGGGCGCGTGGGGTTTTAAAACCGCGAGCCCTAGTTGTCGTGAGGGACAAGGCAATCCTTTCTTCCAAGTGGATCTATTAGGTTAGCCATACCTTTGTTTATCTACAATGGGTGATGAAACTTTTACCCCCCAACATTCCCGTTAAGTCAGTTCATTCAGTCGGCGGGAATATGTGCGTAGCAGCAGTACCGCCGTGGTTGCGAAACCCATGATGAGTCCTAACCAGACGCCATATCCTTCCCATCCGAGGAGCTTTCCAAATATCAGAATCCCGGGGACGCCAACCAGCCAGTACCCGACGAGGGTGCAGCGTAGCCCTGAGGTGGTGTCTTTCAGGCCTCTCAGTAGGCCCACTGCCACGTTTTGGATTCCTTTGGCGAACTGTTGCAGTACCGCGAGACATAGGAGCAGGACGGCAATGTGAAAGGTGGTGGGATCTGCCTCTTTTAAGAAAGGATGCAGTACCCACCTGCCCAACAGAAGCCACAGCGCGCCCATTATTCCCAGATACGTGACCACGACGAACAATATGCGTCGGGTAATCTCGCGCACTGAGTCGGCACTCTCGGCCCGAGCCCTTGTGATCAGCACCGAGCCGCCGTGAGAAAAGCCGATGCACACTTGGTAAACGATGTACGCCAGTTGGTTCACAATATTGTGCGCCGCTAGCATCTGTGGGCTAAAGGTCCCCATCACTAAACCGGCGATGGTTGTTATTGCAGCCTCCGAGCCATAGGTCAGACTGACTGGTACCCCGAGGCGGACGAGGCGGCAGATAGTCTCCCCATCTCCTTTACACGGAAGGATGTGGAAATAGGGCTGTAGCTCGGGAATGCGCAGTACCACAATCCGGAAGGCCAGGAAGGTAAGCAGTTGGATGACAGTTGTAGAAAGCCCGATGCCCGCTACCTTCCAGTGATCCGAGGCTGCCCATGTCATAAATAACCAGTTCAATGCGATATTTATAAATATCGATATCAGCGTGATGGTTAACAGGGAGCCGGGTTTTCGCATGCCCACGGCGAATTGGCGCAGGACGTTGAGCCACATCATCGGGACTAACCCGGGTGCGAGCGCAAGGGTCATGGCGAAGGTGAGTTGGGCAACGTGCTTGTCGATGGGCAGAACAAGGACCAATCCGCCTAGGGCGATGACCAGTAACGCGCCGAGAATTGCAGTGCCAGTGGCCACCGCGAAGGAGGAGCGCACAGCCCGCCGGATCTGTTCTGCTCCCGCCTCGCAATTTTGACAAGAGGTTTTCTCTTTTTCCATTTTTGCTGCTGCTTCAGCCACAAGATTTGCCCCGGCCGTCACCATGCCCACGCACATCGTGCGGATCTGGTTGTAAAGCTGCATCGCTAGGCCGCCGCCGGCTATCGCCAGTACGCCCACGGACTGCAGCATCAATACGTCCGTGGTGGTCAATGCAACTCCGGCGAGTTGTACTCCAGCGATGGGAAGGGAAATTCCCAGAACTTCGCGATATTTCCGGATGGATTTCAACCTCGCAGCCACCTTCAACTTCGGACTAACATTCGTCTCGGCCCTCGCTTCTCATCTTCTAAACCTCGCCCATTTTGGCGGCTGGTCTCCAATGTGCTGCGGTTTCTAGCGGTAGATACGCAGCACATCCGATTCATTTGCGGCCTCCAGGCCGTTGAAGCGAATGGCGCTGCGATACATCTGCACCAAAGTTGCAATCGGACGCTGCCGTCTGCACCATGGAAATTAGTGGTTCGCCCCTGCGGATTCAGCTGGTGCTGGCCGATGCCCCAGCGGTACCACCGTTGGTTGAGACCGAATCCCGTTCAGGGCTGGTGTTTGCAGCGGCAGAGACTCCCTTCGGAAAGTATAAAGATTATACCTAGTTTAGGTAAGGCTACCATAATTGAAGATTTCCACTTCAAACACTTCAGGTGGAAGGAGTGTGAAGATGGATAGGAGAGACTGAAGTGTCCCAGGTTTTGTTCCGTCTGAGTAGATGGGAAAATCTGGAATATGCCAAGAAAATTTGACCAGGATGCGAAGGACCGTGTGGTCCGTCTTGTAGAGGACCGCATCTTGGCGGAAAATATGTCGATGCAAGCCGCGTGCCAGGCAGTAGCCCCAAAGCTGGGGGTGTCATGGCACACAGCCCGTCAATGGACCCAACAGGCCCGCCGTGCGGGAAACATCCCAGAACCCGTGCCTGAAGACTTGGCCGCCGAAAACGCGAGGCTACGCCGTGAAAATCAAGAGCTACGCGACACCAATGAACTTTTAAAGGCTGCCTCAGCTTTTTTCGCGTCGGAACTCGACCCAAAACGTCGGAAATGATCCGGTTCATCGATGAATACCGGAATCGTTTCTCTGTCGAGTTCATCTGTAAGACGTTGAAGAAAAACCGCGCTGGTGGGTTCATCACCTCGCGTGGGTATCGTCAGTCCAAGGCCCGTGGATTAAGTGCTCGCGGCCTTCGTGATGCTGTGCTGGTTGAACGCATTAGTGCTATCCATCGGGATAATTACGGCATCTACGGTGTGCGGAAAATGTGGCATGCTCTTCATCGTGACGGAATCGATATCGGTCGTGAACAAACCGCGCGGCTGATGCGTCTAGCCGGTGTATCAGGCAAAGGCAAAGGCCGCTCGCCTATGACCACTCGCACACCTCAAAGGCCGGATTTGCGCCCGGACTTGGTGGAGCGAGAATTCAAAGCCGAAGGCCCGAACAAGCTGTGGGTGGCTGATATTACCTACGTGCGCACGAAGAAAGGCTTTGTGTATGCCGCGTTTGTCACCGATGTTTACTCCCGACGGATCGTTGGGTGGGCGTTATCAGATTCCATGCGCACCGAAGCGTTGCCGCTGCAAGCTCTCAACCAGGCGATCGCGTCTGCTGAGGAAACAACAGGTCTCATTCATCATTCGGATCACGGCTCGCAGTATGTCAGCGTTGTCTACAACGAGCGTCTTGCCCAGCACGGGATTGCCGCTTCCACCGGAACTGTTGGCGACTCCTATGACAATGCTCTGGCGGAAAACGTTAATGGTTCCTACAAAAACGAGCTGATCCATACTCGCAGGTGGGATGAGGTTGTCGAGGTGGAAATCGCGACGTTTGAGTGGGTGTCATGGTGGAACGAGACGAGGCTTCACCAAAGCTTGGGCTACCGCACGCCAGCTGAAGTGGAAACCGAATTTTGGGACCAGCACCCGCCGCAAGCAATAATAGAAATCAAGGCAAACGCCTAGGAACAAAACCCGGGGCACTTCACACCCGCGAATTTAAATGGATATAATTAGACCCATGTTGATTTCAGGTACCGCTTTCTTGCGGTTGCGCACCAACCGCTAAGGCGGTTTCCTACCCCGTAGGTTAAAAACCGCTCCGGTCCTTTAGCCGGGCGGCTATTTGTCATGCCCGGCTCCCTTTCAAATCCAAGGAGCACACCTGATGTCTGCATACGGACACGGCCGTCACGAGCATGGCCAAAATTTTCTCACCAACCACAAGATCATCAACTCCATCATCGACCTTGTGAAACAAACCTCCGGCCCCATCATTGAGATCGGACCAGGAAGCGGTGCCCTCACTCACCCGATGGCCCACTTGGGGAGGGCGATAACGGCAGTTGAAGTGGACGCAAAACTAGCTGCCAAAATCACACAAGAAACCTCCTCGGCGGCGGTCGAAGTGGTCCATGATGATTTCCTTAACTTCCGGTTACCCGCCACTCCCTGCGTCATTGTGGGAAACATTCCCTTTCACCTCACCACTGCCATTCTTCGAAAGTTGCTGCATGCGCCAGCATGGACTGACGCTGTACTCCTCATGCAGTGGGAAGTCGCTCGCCGCCGGGCCGGGGTAGGCGCAAGCACGATGATGACGGCTCAGTGGTCCCCATGGTTCACATTTCACCTGGGTTCTCGGGTACCAAGGTCTGCTTTCCGGCCACAGCCAAACGTTGACGGGGGGATCTTAGTGATCCGCCGGGTGGGTGACCCGAAGATTCCGATAGAGCAGCGCAAAGCCTTTCAGGCGATGGTGCACACCGTTTTCACTGCCCGGGGACGCGGGATAGGGGAAATTCTCCGAAGGGCAGGGTTGTTTTCATCACGTTCAGAAACACAATCATGGTTGCGCTCGCGAGGAATCGACCCCGCGACCCTACCTCCCAGATTGCACACCAACGACTGGATCGATCTCTTCCAGGTGACTGGTTCCTCTCTACCTCACCATCGACCCATTTCACCATCGGGAAGTAGTCAACGACCTCCTCAACGGAAAAACCGAAGCCGGCGGCGTTAATCCCCACCAAAACCGAAATCCACCAGTAGTACTAAAAGGGCTCTTCCGGTTTTAGAGTGCATTGATTAGTTCGCCGGGGGTTCGGGCGTGGCACAAGATATTGGGGTCCTTGGCTTTGTAGGAAAAAGGTATCTAATCCATCCGTACAAAACTAAGGACCTACTGTGCAGCCTAACGGAAATGTCATCGTCGATACCATCTGCCGCACCGCAAAACTAGGAACTACTATCACCGGTGCCACAGAAAACGGTGACGTCACTGTTATTGAAGCCGAACCCGTCGAGCCGATCAATGAATGCCCTACCTGCGGGCAGCCTGGAGTATTCCGCGACCACGTCATCCGCAGCCTGGTCGATCTGCCCATCGTCGGCCACCCAACAACTTCATGTGCGCCTTCCACGCTACCGGTGCACCAACAAGCGTTGCTTGCAGAAGATCTTCCGTGCTGGCCTTGCCTGCGCGCCCGACAATTCAAAGACCACGGACCAGGTGACCCACTGGATCCTGCAACGACTCTGCCTAAATCGGATGAGCGTTGCCGCTGCACCCAAGTCATTAGGCCTGGGGTGGGATATGAAGTGTCCCAGGTTTTGTTCCGTTTGATGAAACCCGTTTTTGAAACAACGTACGGAGCACAACGCACGCCGATGCCAAAGCTTCCGCAACATCGACTACCTCATCAAACCCACGACAGTGGGATTCACACCCTCAATCCCCACGCGTGCAATCTTCGCACCTCAAAGATTGAAAAATGAAAGAAACCGGAGGTAACATACCCTTTCGAGTTTGTTACTTCCGGTGGTGCAGTTTGTTCAACTGCTCATCAGGATCTTACGGGGGATAACACTAACACACCCTGACTCTTGGAAAACGCAGCACACAGACCGTGCACACCCTCACCGATAAAATGGGCACCAGTCCCGAAAGGAGAAGGAATGTACACGACCATCACCCTCGCCGCACTCGCAGTACTTTTCGTCTTAATCATCCAGACCATCCGCCGCGAACGGCCAGAAGACCGTATGTATTACGCCGCGCTTGGAGGCAGCATAAGCGCAGCAATGATCCTTGTCCCCTCCTTCCTTTTCACCCAGGCCGGTCTCTCGCGAGAACTGGCCGCACTGCTCATCTCCTTCGGCCTACTAGCCTTGTGGATTACCATTTTCGGACTCCGCCTAAACGCAAGAACTAGCAGGTAAACCTGCATAACACAGAACATATGCTTTAGCATATGGCGGAACATACGCTATAACATATGCCTAAACATATGTTCCGCCATATGGCAGGACTCGCGGGCGCACGAATACGCAGATTCCCGCCCGCAGTAGAGAAAAGGAGGGCTACGGGCTCAGTGTGGGAGTATTGCGAAACCTTCGCGCGCCCATTAGCCTAAAAAGTGACAGCACAGTTCATCCCTGAATTGCGGCTGCACAATAAAAAGGGCCCCAACGAGTGCCAGCTCGTTGAGACCCTCGGGCCTAAAGACCCACGTGAAGCATCGCGGTAACGAGCTTCACGATTACGGTCACAAGAACTATGACCTTGGTAGCCACATCTAGCCAGTCAAGCTTGGTGGCATCAAGGTCTTTTCTTTTGCGACCGGGTGTATCCAATGAGTGTTTACCCATTGTCTACCTCCCTTTACGTCGTAGGGTTGTCCGCTCGCCTGAAAAAGGCGCGCGGGACAGCCCACGTCACGCGCGGGCCTTACCGCGCACCGACGAGGAAGTCACGCCCACGCCCCACCACAGGTGGCGGGGCATGATTGTGAACCGGCACTAACGTTAGCAGCCACCCCTGACGAGACCTAGAAGCATGATTTCACCCCTGCCTTTATAAAAGCCGCCCATGAGGGGAAACCCGTACAGTGCTACTTGCAGCTGCACTCAACACCGCTAATTTCTCTGCCTGTCACCCTATCTAGACGCACGAAAATGCTGGCAGTGCTACATAACTGCCGACATATGCTTTAGCATATGCCTAAACATATGTCCCGCCATATGGCAAGACATATGACGGGGCTCATGGGCGCGCTGATCTACCATCACGGCTGCACTACCCTAGGTGTTTTTCAATGCTCGATACACCGTAGGACGGGTTACCCCAAATTCCCGCGCTAGTGCTGCCTTTGACTCCCCTGCCAATATGCGCCGTTTAATCTCCGCTACTTGCTGCGGGCTAAGAGCGGGTTTGCGGCCTTTGTACTTTCCGGCCTTTTTCGCCAACGCAATCCCCTCCGCCTGGCGCTCGCGGATAATGGCCCGCTCAAACTCCGCGAAGCTACCGAGAATTCCGAGCATTAAATCCGCGCGCGGATCGGACGTGTCTTTCGCAAACGCGAGATTCTCATGCAGGAAAGTAACAGTCACACCCTTGCCGGTAAGTTCATCAACAATACCGCGCAGATCTGTCAGCGATCGGGCGAGACGGTCAATCGACGACACGACAAGTTCGTCACCGTCTCGCACGTACGCCATACACTCGACAAGTCCAGGGCGGGCAGTCTTGGTGCGGCCGGAAATCCTATCTTCAAAAAACCGGTCAATCCTGCCGGAAGCATTGAGTAGTTCTTTCTGGCGCTGATTATTCTGCTCCACCGTGGAGACACGGATATAGCCCACCCGCTGCCCATGCGAACCAGAGTCATTGACCATTAGTCTTCGCTCCGCGAAGGTTTAAAGGCGGCATTCTCTTGTTCTATGACTGCATCACGATACGACTCGATTGCATCCGAGAGGGCATAAAGCTGAACACCGTCGAGGCCATCAGCGTCAGCAAGCAAGGATTGTACAATCCTGCCCAACGCCTGCTGCCCCGACGAGAGTCCACCATGCAGATCTTTCACCCGCGCCAACGCGGGTACAGAGTCAATATGACTTTCAATATGGAAACCGTCAGACGATAACATCACACTCACCACTTTCTGTAAACATAAGGCTTAGACCCCGCTAGACACGTGTAAAACAATGCTAGGAACGGCCCTATTTTACAGGAAACATTCTGCCGCACACCGGCGTAACAATAGGGTGTACCCTAAAAAGGGAGTGGAATCCTGACAAATGCTTATACCCTAAGGTGGGGGCATGGACTATACACTCGAATTTATTTCAACGTCAGACCCCAAAACAAACAAAAGGCGAAACTTCGAAATGAGGGACAAGGCGGGGAACCTACTGACGAAAAACGGTTTTAGTGCAGGAGACATTCCCAAAGTTAAAGACATAGAAGAGGCACAAGAGGTCTTCAGGAGGCTGGGACTCAAAAACACATCACTTTTCGGGGATCACTTTGTAATAGCTCAGGACAGTGGGGGCAAAATTATTGGAGCAGCTAGATTTCATTGTTCCAGCGACATTCTCTCCCAAGCCTTTAACACGAAAAGGCTAGATGTAATGCAAAAGCATTTAAGCAAAGCAAATCTAACACAAGTGTTCGTTGAGCGAGAGAAACGGGATAAAGGAATCGGCACTCAGCTGGTGAAGGAGGCGCTTGAAGAGGCTAAACGCCTAGGATTCACGCAGATGTACGGGTATGCCGAAAACGATTCTTCTCAGCTTGTTAATTTTTATAAAAACCTAGGTTTTGCCATTGAGTCCGGAAATCAACCAACTTCCATCTTTGGGGACATTCCGTGGACTGTTTTTAATCCCCGAACGGGTGGAGTGTTCTTTCAACAGTCACTTGAACACGAAGATGGTCAGCCTGCCCAAAAAGCGGAAGCTATCCCGCAGGAGGACGGGGCAGAGAACACTAAAGTGCTAGAGCAACCGTCAGCAGCTGATGTAGAAGGTAGAAAGACGGAAAGCCGTCCTATACCCACTGAATATAGCCGGGAAGAGGCGGCGGTAGGGAAACGTGGAATTCTGGATAGGATTCGTGGTCTTTCTACAGAAACCCGGTACAGGATTGGAAATATTGGATTAATCCTAGTTCAAGCGCTGCTGTTCCTTGTTGCAAACTTCTTTGCTAAGTTCCCTGGTTGGTGGGCAGAACGCTCTGCGTTAGAAGCGATGGGCATGTCTTTCTTTTACGTTGTCCCGTTCGCCATTTTTCTGTCCATGTACTATGCATCTGTCTCGGGTCAGGAAAAGAAACCTCCGAGGCGGGTTATGGGACTAGTTGCTGTAGCGATTGTAGCGGCGCTTCCAGCTGGAGTTGAAAGATTCGCTACGCCTGGAGTGGTGAATTCCTTGTGGTGGAGGGGAACAGCGCTGGCTATCGGTACCGCCTGTCAGGGCATTGCAGGATATATTGCGTGGAAGGCAACAGACCTTATCCCCACACCTTCCGCTGAGAAGAACAGTAATGAGGATGGTGAAGAATAAGCGTGGCTGGCATTGTGCATGAAGCCCAGGACACGCACCTGTGTGCCTTGTTTATTGGGGCACATGGGGACACTGGAGACTACGAGTACGCACTAGACGCCGCCAACAGTGCCGCCAAGCACCTACAGGTAATACAGGCAGAGTAGCCTGCCACTTCCCCACTGGCCCGCGACGCCGGCACACTCGCTAAGTATGTGCGCGCAGCACAACGGAATCTGCCCCAACGGTGACCCGCAGATAATCCCGACGAACTTCTAGACTTAGCCACCAGTCTCAAAGAAAAACTGGAAGGTACTCAATAAAAGGAAACTCCCCTAGTGCTTCTCGTCGTTGGAAGCACTGGGGAGAAGCCACCTGCGGGGGTGCGGGAGTCGTGGCTTTTTTATTTTCCTTCCGTCCGACTATGCGCCGGGGGAAGCGCGTTGCGGACACCCAAAACCATACCGCCTTCACGTGCGCCCGCAACCGGAGTGTCCCTCGGCAAGTTGATAGCTTTAAAATTCGGAATGAGTATATATGCATATGTGTATATCGGCATATGCATATAAAGCGATTTCTGATCGGTCCCCTGCTTAACGGTTTCCATACGTATAGCATCATATACACACATACGCATGTCACTACCCGAGTAAATCCTCCCTGAATCTATTCTTATTGTATGACTCGAGTAATTTCCGTAATTCAGTCGAAGGGTGGGACGGGGAAGACCACACTTTCAGTAATGCTCGCAGAGGCAATTCGGAAGATGGGCTATACGGTCGCCGTCGCAGACGGCGACCCCCAGCAATCTGCCACCCGATGGGCAAGCAAAGTGAAGGATTTTCCATTTCCTATCGAATCTGTCCGCAGCTCAAGTGATTTCTCTGGAGTTGCCAGGAGGGGGAACAATCCGGACTTTCTTATAGTCGACACCCCTCCAGGTGGTTTAGCTTTCATAACCGAAAGCGCCGAGGCTGCCGATTTAGTCCTTCTCCCCACTGGTGTTTCCCCGATGGATATTGACCGAACGCAGGTAACGCTTTCTTGGCTAATAGAAATGGGGATACCAACAGCAGTTGTTCTGTCGAATGTCGACAGAAGGGAAAAACTTCTAGATAAAGTCCATGCCGAGCTGGAGGGTGACGAGACTGCAGCGCTTGCTGAAACAGTCATCCCAACTAGAGCAGCTACGCGTCGCGTTTTTGGAACAAAGCCCAAAACTACGAAGGTTTGGGATTCTTTGGCCAAAGAAGTCGTCGCAGCATTTGAGGATTAAGGGGTACACAGTGGCAATTCCAAAGGCTAAGAATAAGGCGCGGAAAGAATCGTCTGGAAATAGGTCGAAGAGCTCACCTTCAACAAAGATGTTCGCTCAAGCTAATGATAAAGCGACACGTCTTCAGTTGTACGTCCGTGATCGACAATTGATTAAAGAGCTCAAACTCGCTGCAGTGGAAGAAGAGAAAAGTATCTCCCAACTTTTTGAAGAGTGGGCTACACGATGGCTCGAGGAAAGAAGCTGATCGCCTGGTGTATATGCCTACATACACATGTGCGTATGTAGGCATATACACATGTGAGCGCTAGCGCATTGACCTCGCTGTTTTCTAAAGCTCTAGGCCTTGTTCTTCTTCAAGCTCGTCGGTGGGAGTTTGTTCCTCGTTGTCGTGGTTGTTGCTGTGGGTAGTGGTGATGTGCGGTGCGTCGTCTAGTCCGAGGCTTGCGATGAAGTCGAGGCTTGCTTGTGCGCCCTCGTGTAGCTCGCCGGCGTCTTCGTCTTGGGAGTTGTCGGTGTTGTCGGCTTCTGCTGTGGTCTCGGGCGCTGGTGGTTCTTCCTCCGCCTCGTTGTAGGAGGTGTCTGGCTTGTCATAGTCAGTGTTGTCTGGTTCGTAGGCAGCAGCAATGGTTTCTGCGACCATGTCGCGGATTGTCTCTTGGGCAGGTTCATCTATGCCGAGGCGGCGTAGTTCGTAGGTGCGTTGTGCGGCAAGTAGGTTGACTTCGTCGGCGATGTAGCCTGCATGGTCGGCAACATCGTGAGGGATTTCCTCTGCACGCAAGCGGGTAGCAATGTCGGCACGGTCGGCGAAGTCCATTTTCTCGCGGCGGATAGTATCGAGGTGCTGTTGAAGCCTCTGAGTGTGGTCATTGTCGTGTTGTGCGGCAGCGTTTAGGCGCTTGTCCCATTCTTCGGTGTCGTCGGCGCGGTAGCAGATTTCGTCCCACAGACCTGCCTCCGGCAGGTTAGCGCCGGTCTCTTCAATGGCCTGCTGCGCTAGGCTGCGGCGCTGTTGCGCTTGTTCAAGACGCGTGTGCGCATGGTCTATGCGCTGTTGGTACGTACCGTATCCATCGGCGTCATGGTCGTAGGCCCGCTCGGCTACTGGGCGGGTGTAGTCCTCTGCCAGTAGGCGCTGGTGCTCAATGTCTGCGCGGGCAGCTTCTTCTTCACGAAGGGCCGCACTGTGGTCTGCCATAGCCTGCTCATAGGCGTGAATACGCGCAGCATCAAGACGCACCTGCTGGAAGTTAGCCTGTACCTCATTGACAGCAGCGTTTTTGTCTTCGTAGAGGCGAGTGGTAATGCTTGCTTCCTGCCAGGTCAGCGATTCCACCTTGGAACGGGCAAAGCGTGCGTGCTCTGCCAACACAGACTGGTTAAGCCGGTTGAGGTTTCCTTCTTGACCAGTAAGTCGGGTGGTCTCCGCACGGTCGTAAGGGTTGTGGGTGCGCAGCCACGTATCGAGTTCTATATCTGTCTGACCAGATACAGGAGGCAATTGGTGGCGCTTTCCGGTATCGCGCAGGCGAAGCTGTTCGTCTAGACGGTAGCGGATAAGACGTGCCGGATCGTGAGCGTTGTCAATATCGCGGGTAGCCGCGTCCATGACGGTACGCGGGTCAATGCCCGCGTCAATAAGCTTTGCCCAGCCGTGGCGGATAGGTTCTACACCGTCGTTACTGGTCTCAATCTTTCGGGCAAGGTCGCCGGGGAGCGTATCGATCCAGTCGGGGAGGTAGGCGTCGATGAAGTCGTTGGTGGCCTCGTCTTTGCCCATGAGCCACAGGCCCATCATGCGATCGGGTGAGGTCTGCTCGTCTACGACGTCGGCTATGACCTCGCGCGCGGCCTTCGGGCTGTTATCACGCGAGATTGCCTTATTAAAGACGTCCCTTGTGCTCGGAGCATGGTCTATGCCTTGGTAGTGGTAGTGGCCTTCTTCGGCAAGTTCATCTAGCTGGTGTTCGGTTACCGCATAGATGTGGTTGGCGATTTTGCCGCGTGTAAGTGCGACATACAGCCCGGCCCTATCGACGTGGTGGTCGATTACGGCGCGGGTGCAGTCCACGGTGCTGCCCTGGGCGCGGTGGACGGTAGCAGCGTAGCCTAGCTGCACATTGTCGCGAACGTAGTCTGCTGGCAGGCACAGTTCCTCGCCGGTTGTATTGTTGCGGGCGGTGATACTGCCGCCCTCGGCAATTCCGGTGACAGTCAGCAGCGTGCCGTTGTTAATACGGGTACTGGTAGCAGTCTCGTCGTCGTAGAAAGTCTGGTTTTTGCGCGCCAGAATCGTATCGCCCACGCCTGCTTTTTCGCCTCTGGAAAGCGGGGCTTCCACGGTGGTGTCTACAACGCCCACGGCGATGTAGTGGGCGCGGATTGTCTCGTTGAGTTCTGCCACATCGCGGTTGGTGGCAGCAATAAGCAGGCTGGTTTTGCCGCTGGAAGTATCCGCCAGGTAGTCTGCTGCGGCGTTGTCCAGCATGTCGCTGCGTGCGCCACCATTGACCCAACCGCGCTCAGCGTAGAAGTCGAAGGTAGAAGAATCGCCTTCGCGCAAGCGCAAGCTGGTAGCAGATTGCTTGCTATCTCCGCCGAAGCGCACGACTTCGGAGAGTTGATTGTCAGTGCGGCCTGCGGCGTTGACCATAGCGCCGAAAAGTCCGCCGTTTTCGACCGCGCCGAGCTGTTTGTGGTCGCCGATAAAGCGCACGACTGCGCCTGCTTCTTCGGCAATTTCGAGCAGTGAGCCGATGTTAGGGGTCGAGGCCATGCCGGCCTCATCGACGATGATCATGTCGCCTGCGTTAATGGATACTGGCAGGTCTTTGAGGCTGTGGCCGGGCTTTGTGGGGTGGTTTCCGCGCCAAGTGTAGGTGAGTTTGTCGATGGTAAAAGCGTCAAAACCTAAGTCCTCAGACAACACCTCTGCCGCCTGTGCAGACGGGGCCAGACCAATAACGTTGCGGCCTTCATTCGCCCAGACGTTGGCAACAAGGCGCATAGACGCGGTCTTGCCGGTACCTGCCGGGCCTACGCCGGTAGCGGCTAGTGTGCCGCAGGTAAGGAGGTAGCGCGCCATGGATTCCTGCCCGGCGTTTAGGCGGAAACCAGCCTGATTTTCGTGCTCATCAAGCGCTTTATCAATCGCTGCCGACGGTGCGAATGCAGCCATCGGTTCGTTGAGTGCGCCCAGTGCTTTGTCTTCGGTATCGAGGATGTCCTGGGTGGTATAAAGCTCGCTATCAGCGCGGGTATCGCGGGCTTTACCTGCCGTATTTTTCAAGGCCTCGGGCAGTTCCAACACGTCGAAATCGTTCAGCGCAATGGCCTTATCGCGCACAATTGCTTCCACAACTGTGGCGTGGATAAGGTCGCGCTCGGAAAGAGAATCGAAGCGATAGCCTTGCAGTTTCCCACCCGCAGCAGTCGCTACATGCGAGGTACGAAAATAGGAACGACGCCTAGTTACCGTGGCTAAAACGTCGTCGATCAGGCCCGAAAGGTGGGCCTCGGCGTCAAACAGTGGGCGCTCATCACCGTCAGAATTTGCGGCAAGTTGGTTGATGGCAGCTAGTTCTTCCGCCCCAGTATCACGGGCAGCAACTTCCGCTTTCCAGCCTGCGCGAAGCTCTGAAAGGCTTTCTGGTTCACGCTTTGCGTCACGGGTTTCCAAGATAGCTTGCTGCCACAAACGACCCACCTCAACCGAGTTCGGAGTCGCACCACGCGCGGCAACAAACTCTTCCACCAGTCGCTTATAGACCGGCTGCGCGTCGCGTCGACGCTTGGAAAAAGACTCCATCAACGACTCGGAAATACCGTCGATCTCCCACGTTGGTTCCTTATTTGCCCCGTGGTCACAGGCGGTGAATGTGTAGCCCATTTGGTTAGAAAGCAGGGTGTTCAAGATGGAGTCATAGCGGTGCGAAATCGACTGATGATACTTCATCAACGTGTATCCATCGATGGATAACCAGCGTCCGTCTTCGGTCTGAACTTTGTTGGATACCAGCACGTGCGAGTGCAGATCCGGGTCTCCTGCGCGCGTATCGTAGTGCTTAAATTCGGAAGCGACGAACCCTTTAGTCTTGACTTGTTCACGACCTTGCTTGCCTACTCGGGTAAACAATGCGTTGTCTTCTGCCCACTCCATAGCCTCCTGCACGGCCTGGTGATGAAGCGCCTCAATACGCCGCGCGGTCTCTTCATCAGACAACGCCCACGCCACAGACACCGACTTCGCAGGCGAAAAAGTAAGGTCAAAACCCGACACCGACTGGCGCACATTGTCCTTTAATCCGTTGACCCAATTGACGATTTCCCGGCCTGATTGCGGTTCGACTCCGTGTTCTTCAATGAAGAATTCCCGGCCAATATCCTGCACTAACTCGGCTCGTTCCTGCTTGCTCATCAACGTGCCAGTAGTCTGCCTATGGCGGCGCTCCGCGTCACGCAAAGCGACCAAAACCGGGACATCATTCGTGAAGTGAGCAAACGGACGACCCAGCTGGACGTCCTTGATTTTCTGCCCCTCGGACATCTTCATATCCGCATCCGGGTGCAGACCCTCGCCATACAACGCGGCCATTTGCGACTCGGTAACTTCCCCACCCTGCACGACGTTCTCGGTGTTTAAACCGGCAAGACCAGAGCCCAACCAACGCCCCGGTGGGGTTCCTTTAGCGTCGTAATACTTCGACAAACTTGGCGCGTCTGTCGGCCCATCATTGGTAGCCACAGAGCGCAACAGGTACTCATAACCTGTTCCGCTGTTGACTACGCGCAGGGTCATCATACGCCCTAGTCTAGCAGCCAAAACCCGATTAACACTAAGAGTGCATATAGTGTGTTGTAAAAAGGGCGCCCGCGCCCGCTGCTACAGGTCTACAGCGCTGTCGAAAGCCTGCAGGGATAGTCCGCTGATTGCTTCCGGTTACGCCGAACTTCCCGCACGGTGTTTGTGTCAGGAGTGGAGCGGTGCGTTCGCTGGCATTGTGGGTTTATGGTTACCGCAAGTAGAAGTTTGAGGAAGCGTCAGGAACTACGTCAGTATCTCGAAGAAGGACAGCGTAAGCTTCGCGACCGGAAAAAGAGCACCAACTCGTTGCTCAGCCTTATTGATCAGCGAGACAAGTTGAACGAAAAGATTGGTGAAGCCTCGCAGTCCATTATCGACCTAGGCGAAGCTAAAGAGTTTGTGCGCGAGCTCGTCGGTGTCAGCCAGCGAGACTTCAACGACATGCTGGGGGCCGCTAGTGATTCCTCCCCTAGTTGTACTGCTCGGGGACGTTGATCAATCGTGAGAACGGCGGCTGGTTGTCGCAGGCCGTGTGCGGGCGGTGCTGGTTGTACTGGTGCAGCCAATCCGGCAGGGCGTCGCGTCGTTCTTGCTCGCTGGTGTAGCAGCGGGCGTAGGCCCACCCGTCGGCCATGGTCCGGTGGAAGCGCTCTACCTTGCCGTTGGTCTGCGGCCGGTACGGACGCGTCCGCTTCGGGGTGATCGAGAGGGCCTCGCAGGTGTCCCGCCACAGGTGCGAGCGATAGGCGCCACCGTTGTCGGACAGCACCCGCTCCACGGCGACGCCGCGATCGGCAAACCACGCCACAGCCCGATGCAGGACCCCGACCGCGGTGACGGCGGTCTCGTCGTCGTGGACCTCGGTGTACGCGACGCGGGAGTGGTCGTCAATGACGGTGTGCACGAACGCGTACCCGAGCCTGGGGTTGTGCCACTTGCTCTTCGGCTTACCCGGTGTCGCCGTTCGGTTGTGGTCGCCCTGGCGGCGGCCGACGTAGCGCCAGCCGCCGCCGTCGGGGATGTTCCCGAGCTTCTTCACGTCCACGTGGACCAGGGAGCCGGGGTGGGGGTGTTCGCACCGGCGGATCGGTTCGCCAGTCTCGCGGTCCATGTAGGAGAGCCGGTTCAGTCGGGCACCGGCCAAGATGCGGTGGACGGTCGAGGGCGCGATGCCGAGTCGGGCGGCGAGCTGCACGGGGCCCTCACGCAGCCGTATCCGCAGGCTGACGCACCGCTTCGTCGTCGCCTTGTCCGTCTTGTTCGGTGAGGTCTTCGGCCGGGACGAGCGATCCTGCATCGACTCGCCGGCGCGATAGCGGTCGACCCACCTCTTCACGGTCGGCCAGGAGACCTGGAAGCGGGCGGCGACTTCGCTGATGGGCCAACCGTCGTCGACGACGAGCTGGGCCACCTTGAGCCGGTGGCGAGGTGTCAGGGTGGCGTTGGCGTGAATCACTCCTCACCTGCTGCGACGGGCGTCGTCCGCGGCGTTCGGAGTTGCCCCAGGACTGCAAGGAGGATCGTCGTGGCGAGCGGCACGAGTCCGGCGGCGATGAACAAGCTGGCAGCGGCGATGTGTCGGCTGAGGAGTCCGGTGAGTGCGATGGACAGTGGCATGAAGGCGATGGAGATGAAGAAGTCGAGGCTGGCGACTCGGCCGAGCATCTCCAAGGGGACTTGTTCTTGGAGTACTGCTCCCCAGATGACCATTCCGATCCCGATCAGCGCCCCGTAGAACGCGAGGCCTGCGCCGATGGCCCACGAATTGCTGGTGAGCGCCGGGATGGACAGGGGCAGGCATCCGATCACCCAGGCACCGACCATGGCCGGCAGGAAGCGTTCCGGTGTGCGCCACGACCCAGCTAGCAGAGAACCCACCACCCCGCCCGCGCCGAGGGCAGCCAGGACGGTGCCGTAGAGTGCAGGTCCGTTTTCATGCGATGAGCGTATGACCGCGGGCAGGAGAACTTCCAGCGGACCGGTCACGGCCAGGCCCATGGCGGCCGCCAACAGCACGCTGGAGCGAACCCAGCGCGTGCGGGCGACGTAGCCGAACCCGTCGAGCAGGTCCCGCAGCGCAGAGGTGGCCGGAGCTTCGGCGTCGGTCTCGGCTGAGCAAGGGGCAGGAAGCCGCAGGGCGGCGATCAGGGCGAGTCCGAGCGCGCCGGCGATGAGGTACCCGCCCGCGGCGGGCATGCTGGCACCGATGACCGCTCCGACGGCGGCGGGCGCAATTGCCTGTCCGACCAACGGGCGGGCGGCGCCTTCGAGGCCGTTGACGGCCATTAAGTCGTCGCCGTCCACCAGGACTGGCACCAGCGCCGTGTAGGCGGGGAAGAAGAATGCGGTTGAAGTGCCAATGATGAACGCGGAGACCGCGAGCATCCAGAAGGTGACAATGTCGAGGATTGCTGCCGTGGACGTCGCGGTCGCGATGGTGAGGTTCAGGGTGAGCACGCTCACGATGACGGACTTATTGGGGAACCGGTCTGCGATTACGCCAGCTGGGAGGGATCCTGCAAGCAGGCCAATGCCGCTCCAGACTACGACACCCGACAGGGCGGCTGGCGTGGCGCCCAGGTCGAGGGTCTGCATGGCAAGGTAGAGGGCCCAGGCACCCTGGGCGAAGATGGTCAGCACCATCGCTGCGAACAGCTGACGGTACGTGGGGATGGTCAAGGGGTGAAGCGGGTTCATGGCATGTCCTTCAGGTCAAGGTTCAGGTAGGGCCAGTCGGCCAGGTCGTGGAGCATCTGACGGTCATGCGTGGCAACGATCACCGCGCAGGAGGTCTGCAGCAGCTCGGTGGTCATGTCATCAACGAGGATCGAGGACAGATGATTGGTGGGCTCGTCCAGGAGCAGCAGGTCTGGATCCTGGGCCAGACACATGGCCAGGTGGAGACGGCGTTGCTGTCCTTGCGACAAGCGCCCCACCGGCGTGCCGGTTGCGGAGGCTTCGAGCAGCCCGAGCGAGCCGAGGGACGGCGCCTGAGCTCGACGGCCTAGCTTCGCCAGGTAGGCCTCATAGACCTCGTGTGCGGGGCTGGAGCGGTCCCAGTCGGGGACCTCTTGGGACAGCAGAGCGATGCGCGCTCTCGGATTAACTCGCACATGTCCCGTGGTGGGGGCCAGCCGCCCTGCGAGAAGTGCCAACAGGGTGGATTTTCCCGCGCCGTTCGGTCCGGTGACCACCAACCGGTCACCGCCGTTCACGTCGACCGAAACCGGAGCGTCCAATCGGCCCTTCACAGTAACCTGGGTGGCGTTCATGATGCTCTGTCCGGCACGGGTTGCCGAGGCGGGCCACGCAAGACGCAGTGGCGGCGCCGGGACGCCGATTTCATGACTTTTCAGGTCTTCGATACGTCGGTTGAAGGCTTGGACCACTCCAGCAGCGCGTGTGGCACGTTGGTGCTTGCCTGTGCCCTTTTCAGGTCTCCATCCACCCTGGGACAGGCGGGAGCGCGCCTCGGCTGAAGCGCGTGTCAGTTCCTCGTGTCGGGCAACCTGGGCGGCGTGATCCTGTTCCCACTTGAGGCGTTCTCGTCGGCGGCCTTCAATCCAGCCTTTGTAGCCGCCCGAGTAGGTTCGCGGGACACCATCTCGGGTCGGGTCGAGATCCAGGAAGGTCGTCGCCACGTCGCGCAGCAGGGCGCGGTCGTGGCTGACTAAGGCCAGGCCACCGGGGTGGTCCCGCAGGCGCTCAGTCAGGAAGGACAGCCCTGCAGCGTCCAGGTGGTTGGTGGGCTCGTCCAGCAGCAACAGGTCAGGGGTCGATCCGAGGGCGACCGCCAGCCGTACCCGGTACCGCTGGCCGACCGACAAGGTCGACAGGACCCGATCGCGGTCGCTACAGGCGTTCAGGCCCGCCAGGGCGATGTCAACACGGCGGTCTGCATCCCAGGCGTCCAGCCGCGTGGCCGCCTCGAGTGCGGCGGAATAAGCGTCGGCCGCGTCATCGCCCGCGGCCAGCGCCGCGGTAGCCACGTCGAGGGCCTGCAGAGCGGCCCTGGATGGGGCGGTCGCCTCGGCAATGAGGTCACCGACCGTGCGATCGCCCTCGGTGGCCATGTCCTGCTTGACCAGGACGAGGGAACCCACCCGGGTCACCACTCCCGAGTCGGGTTTCAAGATCCCCGCCAGTATATGGAGCAAGGTGGTCTTGCCCCGGCCGTTGTCGCCGACGATCGCCAGTCGCGACCCGGTGGAGACGGTGACGTCAGTCCCACTCAGCAGCGGCCTGTCGCCGAGTGTCAGGTGGAGTGATTCAGCGCGGATGTGTGCAGCGGGCCCTTGGGATGTCCCGATCCAGGCACATGATCGTAAAGGTTCTGTGGTTGGCATTGCGTACTTTCAGCTCGTCATGGAGCCGGGCACCACGAAGCGGCCGCCCGGCAGATGGCCAGGACGGCAGACGAGAGGTCATAAGGGGTCCCGCCGCCGTCAGCGGACGGAACGCAGCTTCATCGAGGCGATGCCTGAGTACATGCGGCCGAGGATACAGAGCCCGGGCGATGCCACGCAAGTCAACTAACGTCCCCGGTCAGTACACCTAGTGCGCAGGATTCGTCTGGAGACGATGAGTCGCACTCTGACGACAATGAGCGCCAGGACAACGACGAAGCCGCCAGCGCCCTCAGAGGCGCTGGCGGAGAGGGTGACTACGATTCTGATGGTCAGTAGTCGGTAGAGAGAAAGAGCAGTCTTTTGCAGTGATGCTGGCTAGTACTTCTGCTCGTTGGGGTCGTAGTACTCGCCAGGGTTGGCGGGCGCGTCTTCGTACGTGTTGGAGTAGGGCGAGTCGTTAGTCTCGTCGGTGGTGCGCTCGTAGTGGTCGGCCATGGAGCCAATCATCACGCCGAGGAAGGTAAGGAAGTACCAGATGATGACCCAGGCGATTACCCCGCCTAGCGCTCTGATGATTCCTGCCACCAGTCCTGCGCGTCGTATCTGGGCAATGAGCATCCAGGCCGGCATGGCGATGAGTGCAGCTGGGGACATGGTTGGTAGAGCCGATAAAATGACAGTGCCTCCATAGGTCGTCCTCCCGCCCTCTCTTTGGTGCATGCCGCCCCATGGTGCCATTGAAGAGTTTTGAAAAGACTCCACCAGTCTCGCACATAGTAAACATTGTTTACAGAGTGTCGATTAAACAATCCTAGCGACAGCCCCACGAGTGGCAGCAATGGTAAACATTGTTTACGATTGCTGCCAAGGAGAGGATACTGCACATGAAACAATCTCCCCACCCTTCCGGACGTGTGGTGTCTGTACGGATGCCAGACGAAATCATTGAACGACTCGACGCTCTCTGCGATAGGACAGGACGTAGTCGAGGTTTCTACTTAAAAATGGCTATTACGGCCATGCTGCCCAAACTAGAAGAATTCCATTGGAATCAAGTGGCTGCGGACTTCGAAGAGAAGACAATCAACAACCTGTTTAACCAAATAATGCTCAACGGGCTAAAAGACGAGACCGAAGAACAGGAGTGAAGCCACTAATTCCTTAGGTTCTAAGCAAGCTTCACCAAAGAAAATAACCGATAAGGCCTCTTGGCGAGAACCGCCACCATTACTAAATCTCCCAGTAGGTCACATTGGTGTGATTTAATAGGCGAAGAAAATAAAAAGCCGCGCCCTACACTCATGGGGTGCGCAGCGCGAGCGGCACACACCCTCGGTTCAAGTCCAGGGCGCGCACGTTACCCAAGATATGGGTAACCCCCGCATCATAGAGTTGGCGCTCTAGCGGGGGTCCAAATTCAAGCGACACCGACCGTGTCGGTTAAGACTTTACCACTTCCACATGGACAGTGCGCAAAGCACAACACGGTCGGTGTCGATAATCCGAAAGGAGACTACGGCACCATGCAGCCCCCACACACGCCAGATGAGGAGCGTGTCAAGTTGTTTGTGTGTGGGGCTTGG
>NZ_KV827762.1:0-414 GCF_001836185.1 Corynebacterium sp. HMSC036D03 | reverse complement strand
GCAAAGGCAAAGGCGGAGCACCTATCACAACCCGAAAAGCTCACGTGCCGGATCTGCGCCCGGACTTGGTGGAACGCGAATTCAAAGCTCAGAGCCCGAATAAACTGTGGGTAGCCGACATTACATATGTGCGCACGAAGAAAGGCTTTGTGTACGCCGCGTTTGTCACTGACGTTTACTCCCGGCGAATCGTTGGGTGGGCGCTATCAGACTCGATGCGCACCGAAGCGTTGCCGCTGCAGGCTCTCAACCAGGCGATCGTGTGTGCTGAGGAAACGACAGGTCTCATTCACCATTCGGATCATGGGTCGCAGTACGTGAGCGTGGTCTACAACGAGCGACTTGCCCAGCATGGCATTGCCGCTTCCACTGGGACGGTTGGTGACTCCTATGACAATGCTTTGGCTGAAAACG
>NZ_KV827761.1:0-440 GCF_001836185.1 Corynebacterium sp. HMSC036D03 | reverse complement strand
GGGCTAAGTAGCAAAAAGTGTGTCTGATTCCAAGCATTGGTGCTGGCCAGAATATATAAATGCTTGGTTTGTTTCATCGAATACGAAATAGGCCAGGTTAGATAGCGAAATACCGCTTTCGATGTGAGTCTGTGGTAGTCCACAGCATCCGACTCTTAGAAGCCGTGAATACAACTTCATTGTCGCGGGGGTTCATCAGAGCGGAATGCAACGGTTTAGATTAGCTACCTGCAGCGCATTGCAGGTGGAACGCTTAAAGGCTTCATACCGGCCCTCTACGCCGCCTCAAACGAGGCGCACACAAACTGGTATGTGCGATCTCCGAGGCGCGCACCTTGTGCTCACAACGATGGAAGCCACGTAGCCCCTAGGAGGCTTTATGCCCGGAGATACGTACCCACGACACGCCGTAGCGGACACACTTTTTGCTACTTAGCCCG
>NZ_KV827760.1:0-397 GCF_001836185.1 Corynebacterium sp. HMSC036D03 | reverse complement strand
GCAAAGGCAAAGGCAGGTCACCTATCACAACCCGTAAGCCTAACGTGCCTGATCTGCGCCCAGACTTGGTAAATCGTGAATTTAGGGCTCCTGGCCCTCATCGGCTGTGGGTGGCGGACATTACCTACGTGCGCACCAGGAAAGGCTTTGTGTACACCGCGTTCGTGACCGATGTATTCTCCCGGAGGATCGTCGGATGGGCGCTGTCGGATTCGATGCGCACCGAAGCCTTGCCGCTGCAAGCGCTCAACCAGGCGATCGTGTGCGCCAAAGAAACAACGGGCTTGATTCACCATTCAGACCACGGCTCACAATATGTGAGCATCGTCTACAACGAGCGCCTGGCTGAGCACGGTATCGCAGCGTCGACTGGGACGGTGGGTGACTCCTATGACAA
>NZ_KV827759.1:0-202 GCF_001836185.1 Corynebacterium sp. HMSC036D03 | reverse complement strand
GGGGGTGTTCCTATATAGGTTGTCAACTCCGTGGGTGAGGTTGCTGGGGGTGTGAAGGGGTTCTGCTTCACGCTGCGGATGTTGTTTTCGGGCATGCTGAAGAGCCGATTGGGCTTCCTGCGCAATCGGCTCCGGGGCTGGTAGGGGCTAGGCCGCAGCGGCCTCCTGGGCTGTGGGGATGTCTCTGTAGAGCTCTCCGCTG
>NZ_KV827758.1:0-263 GCF_001836185.1 Corynebacterium sp. HMSC036D03 | reverse complement strand
TTGCCTTTGCCAGAAACACCGGCCAGGCGCATCAACCGAGCAGTTTGTTCACGACCGATATCAATTCCGTCACGGCGGAGAGCATGCCACATTTTCCGCACACCGTAGACACCGTAATTATCGCGATGAACAGCACTAATGTGTTCAATCAGCACAGCATCGCGAAGGCGACGAGCACTTAATCCACGGGCTTTAGACTGGCGGTACCCGCGCGAAGTAAGGAAGCCGCCTTCACGATGGGTGTTTAACGTCTGGCAGATGAA
>NZ_KV827757.1:0-2047 GCF_001836185.1 Corynebacterium sp. HMSC036D03 | reverse complement strand
CCCCCGACGTGTCCACTTTCCGGGGGCCAGGCCCACGGATTCAAATACCGGTATTCCACCAACCCTCAGCATGGGCCATGTGGCGATGATGAAGGCCACAAGGCGCTTACCCGTGATGAGCTTTTGGCTTGGGCCTCGTCGTTTGGGGCAGCAACGCACGCAGTCATAGCGATGATCCTCGACCGCAATAGTGCCGCCGTACCCCGCGGACTCATCCAGGCACGCAACGTGCTGGCCAACCTGGGCAAAAAGCACAACAAAGCCACCCTAGAGCCTGCATGCCAGCAGGTCGTGGACAAGAAGCTGGCCCCAACGATGGCTGTGATCAAACGCCTCCAGACTGACATTGCCCACGCCCAACAACATCCCGGGCAACCAGGGCCAAAAACACAGCCTGTAGCCAAGCGCCAACCACGCCCAAGTACCCCGCTTACCGGTGAGGTGGCCGATGCCGTCTTTATCCGGCCTGCTGACCACTACGAAAACTAGAAGGAGTGTGAAAAATCATGAGCAGCATCGACGACGAGATTGTGCGGGCGAAAATGCGCAAGCTTCGCGTATCGACCTTCGCTGACATCTTCTACGAGGTTGTCAACGACGAGGCCTATGCGGATGCGCTACCAGAAGACATTTTCCTCGCTGCAGTCGAAGAAGCCTATACACAACGCCAACAGCGCAACATTGCCAAGGCCATCACCCAGGCTAAATTCCGATACCCGGATGCAAGCCTGGCTGAAATCACCCGGGCAGAACAACGCGGTATCAACATGCGCCAGTTGAAACGAATCGCAGCCACTAACTGGCGGGAAAACCCGACCAACATTCACATCCTCGCCCCGACGGGAACAGGCAAGACCTACATTGCCTGCGCCATCGGCATCGCCGCATGCAAGGCTGGATACTCGGTGGCGTACTACCGGCTGGATCAACTTGTAGACATGCTGGCGGTCTTCTCACCGACTGACCAAAACTACCTCGATAAGATGCGCAAACTGATCAACGTCGATGTCCTTATCATCGACGACTTTATGACCATCAGCATCAACCAGCGCGGGCAAGAAGACCTAACCAAGATCATATTCGACCGCGACGGAAGGCTGCCTACACTTATCTCCTCCCAATCAGCTGCCGCCTATTGGGTTGAAACACTGCCAGACAGAGTCGGAGCCGATTCACTCGTAAGCCGCCTCAACAACGGCCACCGAATCCATATCGGAGACTTCGACATGCGCAAAGCCACCGCCCCCACCACCCCAGACGACTAATACAGACGGGCCGGGCCGACGCACCCCTCGGCCCGGTACCAACTACCCGGAACACGACAGTACCGAGTCACCAGAACACCGGTACCAAAAACTCGCATCTGACAAGCCGCAGCGATGCCTGGGACATCGTATCCCGTGAACCAGGAAATAACTTCATCTACCTCAGCGCGAGTACGGTCCTTACGTTCCGCCTTGGCGATATAGGCGGAATGGATCTGCTCCCACCGCATGCTAAAAATTCGAGGCTTAGAAGTATCTGACATGACTTCTATCCTACTGCTGAGCCGCAAACATCCTTCTCCAAGGTTCATCAACGCCACGTTGAACTACTCCGCTCCCCCGCTGTGCATAGACCGAAGACGCCGGTAAATAGTTGCCTTGCTGAAATAAGGTGCGTTCGAACCATCGAAGCCATAAAATCTAGCGGTCCCTACGCTCCTCGATGGTTCGAATGCTGATCCCTACTCCTTCTCCGCGCTGGAACCAACCTCTAATTCGCACTGTTTTTAGGCTCAGTGACAATTCAGAAGGCTCATCCGTATAGTCCTTAAACCACGCGATAATGAACACCGCAGTTACCTGGGATAGTTCATTTGGTGAACAAAGCTGCGTTCGGACCATTGAAGCGTTCGGAAACAGCGCTTTTGGGCCTGTTGGGTGGTTCGAATGCAGGTTGGCCAACGATAGGCGAAGGAACGTCGTGCCGGTAGCCGTGGCCGGATGGTGTTGGTTCAATGGTGAAAACGCGAAAAGGGAGAGGTTCTAGAACGGTGGTGTTCTAG
>NZ_KV827756.1:0-208 GCF_001836185.1 Corynebacterium sp. HMSC036D03 | reverse complement strand
TGTCCAGGTACTCCGAACAGTTCAAACGCGATGCCGTAGCCCTCTATGAAAACAACTAGGATCTCTCGCTGAACTCAGCATCAGCTGAGCTCGGTATCAACCGTGCCTCGCTACATTCTTGGGTCAAAAAGTACGGCACTGGCAAACGTGCCCGCACGAAGGCTGTGCACGATCAAGCCCAAGCGGCGACTGATTCTGAGCGAATCCG
>NZ_KV827755.1:0-31320 GCF_001836185.1 Corynebacterium sp. HMSC036D03 | reverse complement strand
ATATCAGGTGTCCACCAAAAGGGGGTCAGGTCCCCACCACCACCGCTGTCGCATCCTCTGTGGCGTAGAAAACCAAGAAAAACAGCCTCTACGAAACCCGGAGCTTGATACCTGCACAAGTTCATGGTCAGGGCCCTAGGTGGCTGGATGGACTGTGTGATAACGACCATCTTGCACCGTCTAGGGCCTCTTGCTATGCCACGACACCACCAAAACACCCCCTGCCTATCCTTTTGACCCGGCCCAACGACCCCTACCCCCAGCCAGGTAGCTATGTTGCTACGCACTCTAGATTGGGAAGAGCCGTTTTACCCTCTATCTATTGCAACTCATTGCCGCGCAGGGTAGCCTAACCTAAACAGGCCCTATTTGGCGTTATGTGCTCGCTAAGAAAAGGACATTGAGTGGTTCGCACAGGAGAGACGGCAAGAGTGGGGGTTCTCGGTTCGCATGGCGAAGTAGGCCGCCAAGTAGCCGCACTGTTGCGCGCTAGCGGACATATGGTGAACTGCGGGAATCGGTCTCACCACACATCAGATGAGCGCACCGCTATCGTTGACGCTCACGACGAGGAATCTGTCAACAAATTTTCCCGTGACCTTGATGTCGTCGTCAACTGCGCCGGACCGTCATGTCTTCTCAAGACCTCAGTAGCGTCGGCACTACCAGACTCAGTGGGCTATATAGACCCGTTCGGAGCCAACTCATTCGACAACTATCCCACCAACCGTCCGTGCGTGGTCAACGCCGGCGCTACCCCCGGTCTCAGCGGTCTATTACTACGCCACCTGGCGGGCCTAATCGACGACTGTCAATCGGTAACTCTCTGCACTGGTGGACGCGACCGGGGCGGGCTGTCGGGTCTGGTCGATGTGGTGCTAAGTACCCACAACTCCTACGGACATCCTGGGAAGATGATTGTCGACGGCGACCTCGTGGCTTACCAACCTGGGAGCATCCACGCTGAAGATCTGGAACCTTTCCCAAGCGATGACGGACTCATAGCAAGCCCGTTCGTCACCAACGAGCTACGCAAGATGGCCCAAGATTTCTCTATTCCGCGCCTCATAGGGGTCACGGCCATACCGGACCGGGACACCCAGCAGTTACTTTTACGTGCGCTCTCACAAACCGACATATCAGACCCAACCACGCTCATGAATTTGTGCGCAGACATAGCTGCAGCGAAGACCAAACTCGATGCCGGAAAGAACCACTGGTTTGCCATCCAAGCCACTGTCCACGGCACCCTACGGGGCCGCCCTGTTCGCGTCTCAGGCAGTGTCCACGCACCGGACTCCACCTTCATCACCGCTCTTTTTGTTGCGGAAGCGACAAAAAGCGTTATCCGCGACGAACTACTAACCGGGCCGAAATGGGGCTATGAGCTGCCGGCCCCTCAAACTGTCCTCTCGTCACTGGCCTCTTACAACGTCGACATTAAAATCGTCGGCCCTACAGCAACTACCGACGCACCTCAATGGAGTGATGACGACGATGCAGGCTTCATTTAAAAACCCCGGTATTTCGGCTCAGAACCTAGAAAGGCCCGTCGCATGAACACTGTACGCGTCGTCGTATGCGGCACAACATTTGGCCGTATATACATCAACGGGATAAAAAAGCTTGCGGATAAATTTTCGCTGGTAGCAATCCTATCTCAGGGCAGCGAACAGTCGCGCCGGCTGGCAGAGCAGCTAGGCGTACCTCTGTGTACCAAGATCGAAGATCTCCCCGCTTTTGATCTTGCCTGTGTGGTGGTCAGATCTAGCGTCGTTGGCGGTTCCGGCACGCAGCTCGCCCTAGAGTTTTTAAGCCGTGGCAAGCATGTAGTGATGGAGCACCCGATCCACAAGAAAGACTCTGTAGATTGCTACCGGATGGCAGCGAAAAATAACGTGCAGTTCAAGCTCAACACCTTCTACCGCTGGAATCCAACCATATCCCGGTACTTGGAAATCGCAACAACACTAACCAGGCAGTTCAAAATCATCCACATAGACGCCGAATGTAGCATTCACTTTCTATTCTCAACGCTCGATATCATCGGAAGGATTACCGGCGGTTTTACCCCATGGAGCTTTGATGACGACACCCAAGTTACCGGAATATTCACTACGCTCACCGGTTCGATACGCAAAACCCCGCTCTGCTTGCGCGTGGTTAATCACAACGACCCAGAAAAGCCAGACGATTTCGCTCACGTGGGGCATCGAATAACTGTTTTCACGCACGCCGGAAATCTGGTGCTCACCGAGACTGACGGAACCATCATCTGGCACCCAAACACCCCAATCCCACGAGATCAAGCTGGCTTGCTAAGCACTGCTGCCGATGATCGTTTGAGCACTCTACAGTTGCATGAGAATCTCCTTATCGAGCCGTGCGTTACCCGTGTCGCCCTCTACGACCATACCTGGCCTGCAGGCATTGCGGAGTTTCTGAACGAAGTATATGACAAGTTGGCGTGCTCCAAGAACGAAGCGCAAGAAGCCGAATACCTCCTGGCATTGTGCGCAGTCTGGGCGCGCACCGGACAATTACTGGGTCCCACATGTACCGTCCAAGCAGCTATGCATGCCGAACCACTCAGTCTCGAGAGTCTGATGTGGCCGCTGGGGGAGTCTCATACCTCCCCCATTGAGCGAAACAACCCCAACCACCGGAACACAGGAGAGATAACATGGATGTCACAGCGCTGATTAACGACCTTGAATCCCGCGGTATAGCGCTATGGGTGAACGGCGATCGACTCAACTACCGTTCACCCAAGGGTTCCTTGCGCGAGGAAGACCTCGCGGCCTTAAGGTCAAATAAGGAAAAGGTTTTGGCATGGTTGCGTGAGCGGGAGGCCGTTCCGCATGATGAGCAAGCACGGTTCGCCCCCTTCCCCATGACCGATATTCAGCGCGCATACGCAACCGGTCAGAACGAAGGCTATGATCTGGGTGGCACCGGGTGCCACAGCTACGCCGAAATACGAACGGAACGCCTTGATCGCAGCCGCCTTGAACAGGCCTGGCACGAACTCATCCAGCGCCATGACATGCTCTCTGCAGTGGTCGTTCCACCGGATTCGCTGCAGGTGGTTAAATCTCGCAGTTTGCCGGTGCTACAAGCTGTAGACCTCGCGGGCCACAACCCAGATGTCCCGGACGCCGAGTATCTTCGTCACCGCGCAAAATTGGAAAACCGTAGCTACCCGTTGGGCACCTGGCCACTGCACGAATTCCAGCTTTTGCAATTTGACGAATGCAGCATCCTACAGTTTTCGGTGGACATGATCATCGCCGACTTTGTAAGCGTGAGGGTGATGGTCGAGGAACTTCTAACTCTCTACGCAGGTAACGTTCTACCGGAACTAGAGGACACCACGTTTCGGGATATAATCACCTCCCGTAACCACCACAGCCAGAGTGCCGCTGGCTTCGCTGCACGCACCAATGCAAAAAAGTACTGGTCCGAGATCATCCCCTCGTTGTCCGGCAAACCCTTACTGCCGACGCTGACCTCAGCCGATCGCACATCCGAAATGCCGGTGCGTTTCACCCGGCGTACCTGGCGATGCTCGCCAGCAGCATGGTCAAAGCTCACCGACGCAGCAAGCACTCACGGCGTCACTCCTTCGGCGACGCTACTTACCGCCTACGCCGATGTACTGCGCCGTTGGTCCTCCACAAGTGACTTTTGCGTCAATGTCACTTCGATGAACCGAGATTCTGCCATTGCCGGAATCAACCGTATTATCGGAGACTTTACCGAGATGACCCTACATGCTTGCCATCCGCACACTGGAACCTTTAGTGAGCGCGTGCACGCAACCCAGGAGCAGCTATCCGAAGAGCTATCACACGCTGCGTATTCCGGGGTTGACGTGTTGCGCGATATAGCCCGCACTACCGGGCAGCCCGCGGTAATCCCGGTAGTATTCACCAGCGCGTTGGGTGCAGACACACCGCACAACAATGGTCCGGCCTACAACCTTGTCTCCGGCGTAAGCCGAACGCCGCAGGTATGGATTGACTGTCAGGCATTCCAGGACGGAGGCTCTTGCAACGTCAACTGGGACGTGCGAGAGGACGTCTTTGAACCGGCGTTGATCGACGACATGTGGGAGTCATTTACCGACCTACTCGATCGCCTGGTCGACGACGGTTCGGCGTGGCAGGAAACTGATTCAGTCCACTTGCCCGATAAGACGATCGCCATCCGTAACCGCATTCACAAAACCCACGTACAGCAGACCACCCGATGCCTCCACGACGGGTTTTGGGATAACGTCCAGCAGCACCCACACCAGCCAGCGCTGGTGTGTGGCGGAAAAACCTACAGCTACCAACATCTGGCTGGCTACGTCGGGGCATTACAGCATGAGCTCTCTGATGTCGGTCCCGGAGATTACATTGCCATCGTCCTAGGTAACGGAGTATGGCAAATAGCTGCCGCTGTTGCCGTGGTATCAACTGGTGCAGCCTACGTGCCGATCGATCACGAGCAACCCGCAATCCGCCAACGTTCAATGATAGAAGCGTGTCGTCCTGCCAACGTCATCACTAATTCTCATTTCTCCGAAGAAAATACCGATATCTCCAACATCAACGTCGATACTCTCAGCCCGATACAGTACAGTGGCACCATAGCCTCACCGGTTTCCCCCACCGAAACCGCCTACATCATCTTCACCTCAGGCAGCACCGGAATTCCAAAAGGTGTTGTCGTTACGCACTCGGCTGCAATGAACACCATAGATAGCGTGAACAATCTCCTCGGCCGAAATAAAAGACGCACGGTATTGGGGGTATCGAAGTTATCCTTTGACTTATCCGTGTATGACATCTTCGGTACCTTCGCAAGCGGTGGCACTTTGGTCCTGCCGTTAGACGAGGAATCGCGAAACCCCAGCAAATGGATCGATTTCCTTGTTGATAACAACGTCGATACCTGGAACTCTGTTCCTGCACTGTTCCAAATGCTTGTGCGAGAGGTAGAGGTGACCCGTCACCCGAACATCCTCAGCCTAGACCTGGTTATGCTGTCCGGAGACAGGATCCCGGGCACTCTCCCAGCGCATGCTGCACCCCACTTCCCTAATGCTGAACTCATCAGCCTCGGCGGCGCCACGGAGGGCGGAATATGGTCGATTTTCCACCCGATGACCTGTCACACAAATGAAACTAGCATACCATATGGTACCGCGTTACCCAACCAAGGAATGTGGGTGCTCGACGAGGCCTGCAATGAGTGTCCGGACTGGGTGCGAGGGCAAATCCATATTTCCGGGGAAAGCCTAGCCACCGGTTACCTCAACGATCCAACCTCCACAGCAGAGAAATTTTTCTTTTCCGAAAAGCATGGCACACGTATGTACGCTACCGGGGATATAGGAAGCTACCGCCCAGACGGCGTAATCGAGTTTCACGGCCGTCGGGACAATCAACTAAAAATCAACGGCTATCGAGTGGAAACCGGCGAGATAGAAGGAGTCCTCGAATCCAACGACTTCGTCGAACGCGCTATAGTACTCACCCAGGAAACCAGTGACCCAATTAAACTACATGCTTTCGTCACTGATGCACAGAGCGACAAAGATGAGCTCAAGGATGCTGGGCAAATCAGAAACTCGGAGCTCCGTACAATGCTTGAGCAGCGCTGGACACCTGCAGATACGAGCCTTGACACGGGAATATTTGCCACATGGATGCGGCTGGGAAACGAAGCCGCGATGGCTGCTTTGCTCGCGGCTTTCCAACAAGCCGGTGTTTTCCTCGTTGCAGGAAAATACCACACTCTTACGGAAATCACCGCGGCGATCCATCCCTCCGAAGAGTATCGCGAACTCATAACCCGTTGGCTCAATATTCTGACTGGAGAAGGCTTAGCCACTAAGGATGATGAGGGTTGGACTGTCAGCCAACAGACCCTGGACTTCTTCGTGTTCGGAGAGGCCTGGGATCAGTTCGGCAACATGGAAGCGGAAATCAATAACAGTAAGGAATTATTCAATTACCAACGGCACGCAGCTGAGGCGCTTCTTTCCCAGTTGCGCGGAGAGATCAGTCCCACCGAGGTGTTCTTCCCGGAGGGAGATACCCATAACGCCCGCACCATTTACGGCGAAAACCGCATTAGCAAGGCGATGAATGCTGCGGCCGCAGAGGCAGTGATCGGCATTGCCGAGCACCACGCTGATCATCCGGTAAGGATCCTCGAGGTCGGCGCTGGCATAGGTGCTACGACGGAAAAAATTGTTAGCCGACTCCCCGAGAACGTAATCGAATACCGCTTCACCGATATTTCGACATTCTTCCTACATAAAGCCCAAAAAATGTTCGCGCATTGTGATGCCATGACCTATGGCCTGTTTGATATGAACTCAGACTGCACATCGCAAGATGTAGAGTTCGGCGGTTACGACATCATTTTGTGCGCCAACGTACTGCATAATTCAGTAAATATCGAGGAGTCATTCACCCGCTTAAAGCAGCTGCGCCGCCCCGGGGGCGTGATCGTCATAGTAGAGCCGATCACTGAACTCTACGCAGCCCTTATCTCGGTGTCCATCAAGATGAATCTGGTTGATTTCACGGACCACCGTGCGGAATCACACAAGGTGTTCATCGAGGACGCGCAGTGGGATCAGGTCTTCAGGGATACCCAGATGCACCGCATCGCGGAGTACCCAAACACTAGTGACCCGTTGCGCGAATGCGGGCAACGACTCATCATCGTTGGTGCCGATGACGACGATGTCCCCACGCTCAACAGTGAAGACATTCTGGGCTACCTGCGTGCTCACCTACCGGGTTACATGGTTCCGGCTTCCGTCAATGTACTACCGGAATTGCCGTTAACCTCAAATGGCAAGGTAGACCGCAAGGCCCTAGCGCAACTCTGCTTAGAACCGGTGGGAAGCCCCAACAACCGGATCGATCCTCCACGCAACGAAACGGAAGAGCAGATAGCGACTATCTGGCGCGATGTCCTCGACACCACGGAGGTTGGGCGCAATGATGACTTCTATGCGCTTGGGGGTGACTCACTGCTCATGGCCGAAACGGTAACCCGGCTCCGCCAAGAAATACCTGGCCTACAGCAGCACACGTGGGACGCCCTTATGCGTGGCGTACTCAAGGTGCCAACCATCGCAGGCATTTCCGCGCTAGCACAGGCTGCAGGAAGTAGCTGTCAACCCGAAGCATTAAAAGCCGTTAATTCTGCTAATCATACCTCCCCTGAACTGACTGCTCTGTCTACTGTAGCCAGTGGCTCTCCAACTGGGTCTTCAAATCTGCATGTATACCGATTGCCGAAGGACGCAATGTTCTGCCGCGTGATGATCCACGCTGGCACTGGCCGCCTGAAGGACTACGAGTTCTTGATGCCCGAACTGCTTCAACGCCAGCCAGAGATTGCCCACGTTGGTTTTACCGCTGGTGACGCAGATCGATTCCTGGACTACACAACCCGTACGCTGATCAGGGATCTGGCCCAGAGCTACGCCCAGGAACTTGATGAGTTGGATATGGAATCTTATCAGTTGGTCGGCTACTGCATTGGCGGTATGTTAGCGCTGGAGACCGCGAAGGCGCTCACCGAACTCGGCCGCGACGTGCGCCAGGTAACTTGCATCAGCACCCACCAGTGCCCGCACCGGGTCACTAATGAACTGCTGTGTGAGCTCGCCTATGGGTGCATTTTCAACGCTGACCTAAGTGCAATGGGGGCGAACTTCGACCTCAAAACCCTCGCAGCAGCCCTGGAGCACACCCTTGATGGCATCAACCGCAATATCAGTGACGAAGAACTGTGTACCCTTGAAGGCCCATACGCAGATATCGGGGAATTCTTCCAAAAGATGGCGGTGTTGAGTCCCAGGGCGCGCCGCAAACTCATCTACCGAAGCATCCGTGAATTCGACACAGACTCCGAGTCCACTCGCGGGATGCTGGACATCCTATACGATGTCTTCCGGCATTCGTTACTCGGAACCATCGACTACGTCCCCGATGTCTATTTCGGTGATGTAGTCGTACTGCAGCCTACCGAAGGTGTAACTGGTTTTTACCCGAGCCTAGGCGGAGACATCGATTGGCCAGCGACCGTGCTCGGCAACCTGCAGATACATGCCGTGGCCGGTTCTCATGCCACCTGCCTGCTACAGGAGAACGTACCCTCACTACTTCCGTTCTTCACGGAGAGGGAACAACGAAATGGCTAATGTGGGACACATTATCTATAAAGCAGACGACCTAGAGAACTCAATTAATTACTTCCGTTCGCGCGGCTTTGACGTTGAACCAGGACAACAGAAAAACGCTGCAAGCGCGCTTATTTATTTCTGCGAGGGTCCCTACCTGGAGATACGAGAGCGAGCCGACGTACCACCGTTTTTCCGCCAACTTTTACACCTTACTGGCAATGGAAAATTCGTCGACTCCTATGACAGATTCTCCACCATGTCACAGGGGTACTCACGGGTGGTACTGGAGGCGCAGCGCAAGGAATTTGACCACATAAAGGAGATTTTTGATTCTCATCAAACCAAGAGCCTGACAATCCCGTTCTCCCGCAAGGATCCCGCTGGCAGACGGCTCGCCTGCTGGTGTCTGTCACCCGACGACTGGGCGATCCCGCTTTTCGTGACCCCCTTTGCCATTGATACCCATCGCAGCACCCCGCATCCTAACGGGATTACCCACATAACCGACATCGATTTTGCGGCCAGTGAGAAGACATTAAGCATTTGTAAGCACGTTGGTGTCGACGGCGGCCTCACCTGCCGTTCCGGCACAGGCACGATTGATTTGGAGTTTGCATGAGAGGGCGCGATATCGACCGCAACAGTGTGTTGAAGCATTACGAAGGCACCGGCCACCTGGCCCGAAAAAGCCTGTGCCAGGAACTGTTCGAATCATCCGAGATTTATTCGGACCATGTAGCTGTCATCGCTGACGACGCACACCTGACCTACGCACAACTCGAGCAATCACTTTGTGTGTTCACCGAGGAGCTACGAGAAAGCGGCCTCTCGCCAGGAGACCACGTGCTACTGCAACTGCCAAACACCGCAGCGTATGTGGTGACTCTGCTTGCGCTGATGCGCGTGGGTGCTATCCCAACCCTGCTGCTTCCCGCGCATAGAGAGGCCGAAGTTGCAGCGTTGTGTGAGTCTTTACACCCAGTTGCTTATATCGGTGGCCGCGACCATCTCGGTTTTGACACCGTAGCCATGGTAGAGGCTATGGGACCCGGCGAGCTCGGACTCAAAGAACTGTGGGCCGATAACGGACCCACGCACGACAAGGAGTCCTCGTACCGAGTTCTGCCAGGTCTCTTCACTGCCCCGATTTCTACCAAATGTTCTCCGCCTACTAAGTGGCCGGATCCACGCAGCGTTGCGCTGAATCTTTTGTCTGGCGGAACCACGAACATGCCAAAAATAATTCCCCGGGTACATGAGGCGTATGCATATAACACCCGTGCGGCGGCACAGTGCTGCGGCGTCGGGCCAGATACGGTATACTTGGCGGTTCTATCTACCTCTCATGATTTCGCCTTAGCTCAGCCCGGGATTCTGGGCACCTTGCTTTCGGGCGGCACTGTGGTTCTGTGCACCAGCGCAGCCTTCGATGAGGCGTTTCCGGCCATTGCGACCCACGGGGTCACGCTGACTGCACTAGTTCCTGCGGTAGCCCAGGTGTGGGTGGAGGCCGCAGAGTGGTTTCCCGCAGATTTCTCTTCCTTGGAGCGAATTATCATTGGCGCAGCGGCGCTTAACGACGGCTTAGGTGAGGCAATACAGGATCGTTTCGGTGTGCGTATCCACCAGGGTTATGGCATGGGTGAAGGCATCACTACGTTCACGCGTATTGATGACCCTCCAGCGGTGATTCTTGGCACGCAAGGTCGTCCCATCTCTGATGCTGACGAGTTGGTAATCGATGGCCCGGGAGGCGAGCCGGGAGAGATACTAGAAAAGGGCCCTTATACTTTCTTCGGCTACGAAGGAAACCGCGATACCCCGGACTGTTTCACCGAGGATGGTTTCTTCCGCACCGGTGACCGTGGCTACCTTACCGAGGACGGCAACCTGGTGCTGTGCGGGCGCGTGGTTGAACAGATCAATCGCCTGGGCGAAAACGTCTCCCCTTCTGAGGTCGAGACACTCTTGTCTGGAACTCCAGGCATTAGTGCTGCAGCCGTCTTCCCAATGCCAGATAGAGCACTGGGAGAGCGCACCGTTGCAGCCATCGTCGCCCAACCAGGCGTTAACCGCTCCGCCATTCTGGATGATTTCCTCACCCGAGGCGTAGCCCGATACAAGGTGCCGGACCAGGTGATCACTGTCGACGAAATTCCACTGATCAACATCGGCAAGGTCGACAAGAAAAAGCTGCGTGCTCTCGCGGCAGCGCAATTTACTGACCGTGAATCCGAACAAAGCTGAGAGGACAAGACCATGATCAAAGAGGAACAAATTCGCGAAGAACTCCTCGCCTCGCTCCACCAGATCCTCGGCGAAGATGCCGAAATCGGCATCGACGACAACCTGCTCTCCCACGGCCTGGAGTCACTTCCAACAGTCCGTCTGCTCGCTGATTGGATGAAACAGGGACACCGCGTCTCCTTTGGAGATTTCATGCGCGCCCCAACGGTAAGGCAGTGGGCGAAGATGCTTGTAGAATCCACACCAAACCACAGCACTGACGCCATTGAGTCCCCCAAAGATGGGTTTGCCGCTCCCATCGACGATTCCGTACCCTTTGACCTCACAGATGTCCAATACGCCTATTGGATTGGCCGCAATTCCTCGCAGCAACTGGGCGGGGTGGGCACCCACGGCTACGTAGAGGTCGAATCCCGCAGTATCAATATCGACCGATTGCAACAAAGCTGGCTGACGCTGCTACGTTCCCACCCGATGTTGCGCGCCTGCTACACCGAAGATGGCAAGCAATATGTGCTGCCAGAGCCGCCCCACCCCACCATCCTCGTTCATGACCTCACCAAGATGGACGAGTCCACGCGCGAAGAAGCTCTGCTATCCACGCGCGAACGCCTTTCGCACCGACTGTTGGACATAGCTACCGGCCATGTGGTATCTTTAGAAGTCAGCCTCCTCCCTCAGGATGTAGCAGTTATTCACTTCGATATCGACCTGCTTGTGTGCGATGTGCAGAGTTTCCAAATTATCTTGCACGACCTCGCCCACCATTACGCCACCGGTGAAGCCCCCGACGCCGACCCGTCGTGGAGTTTCGCTCGCTACCTCGCTGGACACGCTCGCGAAGGCGTCGCCGATATCGACCGTGACCAGGCATACTGGCGCAATCGCCTCTCCGAGTTGCCGGGTGCCCCAACCTTGCCGATGAGCCACGGCACCAACGAGGAACAAGCACACCGGTTTGTACGCCGCAGTCGATCATTCGATTCGGCAACTTGGTCGCGCTTGCGTGAGGTGTGTGAACACCACGCTACTACCCCAGCAATGGTGTTGCTGACCGCCTACGCCCGCACCATCGGCCAATGGAGCGAGAATAAAAAATTCCTCATGGCCGTACCTCTGTTCAACCGCGGTTCAGACACAGCGATAAAGAATGTCGTCGCAGACTTTACCGCCCTGACACTCACCAGTATCGATCAGTCCACACGCCGCACTTTCAGCGAGGACCTCAAGGATATACAGGCCTCTTTCTATGAGGATTCGTCACATTCACAGTATTCGGCGGTGCGGGTGCTGCGAGACCTACGTGCTTCCAGAGGTGAGCAAGTTTTGGCTCCCGTGGTGTTCTCCTGCAACCTGGGAGACCCACTGGTTGGCCAAGAGTTTATAGATACCTTCGGAGAGATTAGCTACATGATCTCCCAGACCCCCCAGGTGTGGATTGACCTCCAAGTCTTCACCACCGTCAACGGCTTCCTAATCGTCTGCGACGCAGTTGAACAGTTGTTCCCCGAGAAGATGCTGGACGATCTCTTCGCCACCCTAGTGATGGAGATTGACAAGGCAATCACCGACGATCTCTCGCATTCAGACCCGGTAGAGAGCCCAGGAGCGCAGGCCCGTCGAGCGTCACGTGCCGAAGTTGCCTCTTGGCGGCTGCCTGACACCACCCTTGTCGATGAGGTGATTGCCGCTGCACGGTGCCACCCCCAGGCCACGGCCATTCGCAGTGCAAGCGGCGACGTTATTACCTACCAAGATTTGGAAGAGCAAGCCACCACCATCGCCTCTGCTTTGGTGAATTCCGGGGTTGAGCGAGGCGCTTTGATTGCAGTGATGGTGGAGCGTGGTCCTCGCCAGATTATTGGTGCGCTAGCCGCGATGATGGCGGGCGGAGCATATGTACCGGTGAGTCTACAGCAACCGGAATCTCGTATTGCCGCTCTCTTGGGGGCAAGCCAAGTAACGCATCTGATTACTGACCGACCCGATAAGGTTCTGAGCGAAACTGCAGTTCAGGTAGTAGATTTCACGAGCGCTACCGGCACAGCCAATCTTCCGCAGCTGCATCCACAAGACCCAGCCTATGTAATCTACACCTCTGGGACCACTGGAACACCAAAAGGAGTCGAGATTTGCCACGGTGCTGCATGGAACACCATTAGCGAGATCAACCGTCGCCTGGGCGTTGGTCCGACAGACCGCCTACTAAGCGTATCTTCCTTTGATTTCGATCTCTCGGTGTACGACGCCTTCGGGCTCCTTTCTGCTGGCGGCGAACTGGTAACCATCCCAGATGATGCGCGCCGCGACGCCAAGAAGTGGGTATCGCTGGTGGATAGTTTAGGCATAACTATCTGGAATTCGGTGCCTACTTTGTTTGAGATGCTTTTATCTGCGGCTGATCGGACACCGGGCAAGCTCAGCAGCATACGCCATGTTCTGCTATCTGGCGACTGGATTGATACCAGCCTGCCTGAGCGCATGCGCACGGTTACCCCGCAGGCACACCTATTAGCTATGGGCGGTGCGACGGAGGCATCTATCTGGTCCAATGGTCTCGACCTCGATGTAGTGTCACCCGAGTGGACCTCAATTCCCTATGGTCGGCCGCTTGCCAAACAGATGTACCGGGTGGTGTCCAGCAATGGCCAGGACTGTCCCGATTATTCTGTGGGGGAGCTGTGGATTGGCGGCCTGGGCGTAGCTACACAATATGTCGGCGACCCCGGACTCACCGAAACTAAGTTCGTAATCTCGGAGGACTCACGTTGGTACCGCACAGGCGATATGGGCCGGTTCTGGGCCGATGGGACGATCGAGTTTTTAGGCCGCTCGGATAACCAAGTCAAAGTTCGTGGCCACCGCATCGAACTCGGCGAGATCGAGTCCGCGTGTGAAGCGTTGCTGCCAATAGAGCGTGCCGTGTGTATCACGCACCAAGGTGCATCATCGTCACCATCTTTGGTTACGTTTGCTCAGTTCACACCGTCACATGTTGCCCGAACTACTCCGGAGCAGTTTGCGACGTCATTGCGCGCCAAAGTCAACGACGTGCTGACCGAGGGCGACATCCGCACGTCCGTCGAGCACGATGAGCATTTACAGACCGCATATGCCTTCTCAGTGATGCGACGCTGGGAGGAGCAACTCACCGGCGTGGGGACCCCAAACCACCTCCGCGAACACCGTAATCGCTGGCAGACATGGCTAGGCAAAGCAGATGAACACCCGGCTACCGCAGACTTGCTTCTAGACGACGAGTCGTTCGGCGCGTTAGAGCGTTTTGTCACCCCCTTCGAGCAAGCCTTCGTAATGGCGGAGAAGCAGCGCAGTATCGCTGAGTTCATCCAAAGCCCAGATTCGATGTCGGTGGAGCAATTCCTCGCAACCCGTCCGTTGGGTCGGTTGGTTCACCGGGTCCTCGGCGCGGTTGTGCGTGAATGCAGTACCCACTCAACCAGCGAGCTCAAGATTCTTGAGATCGGGTCACGCCGGCCCGAGGCCTCTGCGGACTACGCGGCTATCGCGGGGACGAGCGCATACGTGCTCGCTGATCCCTATCGTCATCACCTCGAACATGCCGGACAACGTGTTGGTAACACCTTCACGTACCGCCAGCTCGGAGTCACTAGCACGCCCCAACCGACTCCTGGGGAGGCAGTGACGAAGGCGGACTTGGTGCTGTGCAACCAGACGCTGCACCAGAGCGAGGACATCGAGAAAACGCTCTGTGAGGCCTGGGGCCTCAGCGCCCCTGGAGCAACGATGGTGGTGGTAGAGCCCACTGCCCCCTCCCCGATGTCCGATATCACCGCCGCATTTATTGCCAACAATACCACGGACGCTCGGGCCGAAACCGGTACAGTACTACTCAGCGCCCGCAGCTGGAAAGAAATCCTGCAGCGCACTGGGTGGAAACCTGTAGAGCATGTAGAGATCACTAAAACGACGGCGCTTATCATCGCCGAACGCGCTAGTTCCAACGAATCGGTCACACTATGCGATTCTGACTATGCCAAGGCTACAAACCTACTGGCCACCCGCCTTCCGGAGTACATGCTACCGAAACGCATCCTGGAGCTAGCGAAGTTTCCACTCACCAGCAACGGCAAGATTGACCGCAAAGCGCTCACAGCATTAGTGCCGGAATACTTCGACAACGAGCCCGCTGTCACCGAACTTCCGCACACCGCCACCGAGAAACGGCTCATCGATATCTGGGATGAGCTGCTGCACACCAGCTCCAACGTGAACTCAGACTACTTTCGCTTGGGTGGTGACTCTCTCACAGCAACACGCCTGCGCCGTACCATCGAACAGTGTTTTGGCGTGGAATTTCCGTTAGAGAATATCTTTGACGTTCCGTTGCTGCGCGACATGGCCGCCCGAATTGACCAGATAGCCGAAGTCCCCCACCAGCAATCGGATCTTCCCAAGATTGTTCACGGGTCTGAACAGTACGCTCCGTTCCCGCTGACTGAGGTGCAGCAGTCCTATCTCATCGGCAGCTCTGGAGCCATCGAACTCGGCGACGTTTCCAGCCACTGTTACTTTGAAATGTCCACTGCCTGCCTAGACCCGGAGCGAGTGGAAGACGCGTTCAATGCCCTGATTAAACGCCATCCCATGCTGCGCACCGTCGTGTGTGAGGACGGATTGAGTCAGCGTGTGTTGCCCGAAGTACCACGCTACCGCATTGCCCTCATTCGCTCCGGCAACGCCGACAATGAGGATACTCTCGATGAAATCCGAGAGGAAATGTCCCGCCAGAAGTTTGATCCCACTCAGTGGCCATGCTTTGACGTGCGCTACGTAGCCGAGCCCGACGCGGGTCGACTGCTTTTAAGTTTCGATAACTTGTTTATCGACGGCTGGAGCATGTTCCACATTTTCCGTGAGTGGAAGCAGGCCTACGACCACGGCGTAGACAGTCTCGATCCGGCAATCCCCTATTCATTTAAAGACTATGTCGAAGCCACGATTGAACTGTCACACAGCGACATCCATAAGCGTGACCAAGCCTATTGGGAATCGGCAGTGGATACTATTTATCCTGCACCGCAGTTGCCGGTGACCGACACAAACGGCGCTAATACCTCGCAGTTTTGCCGCCACCACGCCCTGGTGGACGCTGCGAAGTGGCGCCGGATTAAGCAACGGGTACGTGAGGAGGGGATGACCGAAGCCGTATTCCTAGCCGAGGTATACGCCGAAGTCCTAGCGAGGTACAGCGATGAGCCGCGACTTAGCATCAACCTGACCCGGTTCGACCGCACTCGGTTCGCCCCCGAGGTTGACCACATAGTTGGCGACTTCACCAGCCTATCTATTCTCAGCGTGGATACCCAGTGTGCACCATCGTTCCGGGACCGCGCTGCAGCGCTACACAGGCGCATGTTCAGCAATCTCGATCACGGCAGTGTCTCCGGCGTGTCGGTGCAGCGAATGCTTACTAAGCAACGCGGTGCTCGGGTAACCATGCCGGTGGTCTTCACGTGTGGCCTGGGCGTCGTGGAGCACCCCGAGTCAGATCAGAGTCCTTACCTGGGCGTAATCGATCATGGCCTATCGCAGACGCCACAGGTATGGATGGACCTCCAGGTCTATGAACACGATGGTGGCCTGATGCTGAATATGGACGCGGTCGAGGCGATCTTCCCCGACGACATGGTGGCGGAGCTTTTCACCAGCCTTACAGCCACTCTCTCGCACCTCGCAGAGTCCCCTGAACTCTGGAACGCGCCCACCAGTACCATAGCTCCGACGACCAACGCGCCCACCGCAGATCGAATCAACGACACAGACCGGGAACTCCCCGGAGCGGATAAGAGCCTACTGGGGCTGTATCAGAAGGGACTTGCCGAGCATGGTGACAACCTCGCGGTGATAGACGCCACCACGCAATGGACATACGAGCAACTCAATGAGCAGTCGGATAAGTGGGCCCAGCTTATTGCTGCAACTGACCCGGCGCCTGGTGATCTCGTTGGCATCATGATGGAAAAGTCCGCACAACAGATCGCAGCGGTACTAGGCGCAATGAAGGCCGGATGCGCCTACTTGCCGCTGAGCGTGGACCAACCGGTGGGGCGTAACACTTCCATCATCAACGATGCGGGTGCATCCATTGTTGCGATGGACCATCCGGACGATGATTTCGCTGCGTTAGCCGAGCACTGCACAGTCATCACTCTGGCCGATGTCGCCCGGCATCGGCCAGGTGACCAGGCCTTAAGCGAATCGAGTCCGACACCCAGCTCGCTTGCGTACGTCATCTACACGTCTGGTACGACGGGCACTCCCAAAGGAGTAGCCATCACCCACGAGTCGGCGGTCAATACGATTGTCGATGTCAACGAACGCCTCGGGGTGACTCCGACCGACCGGATATTGGGGATTTCAGAGCTAAACTTCGATCTATCGGTATACGACATCTTCGGGATGTTCGCGCGGGGTGCTACCTTGGTGTTGCCATCTCCAGCAGACAAACGTGATCCGCAGTGCTGGGCAGATGCCGTAACTACGCACTCGGTGACGCTGTGGAACTCTGTGCCAGCACTTTTTTCGATGTACGTGGAACACCTCCGCGAACGGAGCCTCATTGGTTCCTCCGTACGGTCGGCACTACTCAGCGGAGATTGGATACCTGTAAATATCGCTTACCAGGTCAGCACCCTCTTCCGGGACTGCACAGTTTTCGCTGCTGGGGGTGCTACCGAGGCATCGATATGGTCAAACTGGTACGAGGTAGGCGTCGATGATGCCTCGCGTACCAGCATTCCCTATGGAACGCCGCTGGCAAATCAGCGAATGTACATCCTCGATGAGGCCCTGAACCCCCGACCCACGCATGTGCCGGGAGACCTTTACATTGCCGGACGTGGCCTGGCCATGGGGTACTGGAAGGACCCAGAGAAGACCGCAGCATCATTCATCACCCACCCCCGCACCGGCGAACGAATGTACCGCACGGGCGACAAGGCCCTCTACAATCACCTTGGTCACATCATCTTCCTGGGGCGCGAGGACGGTCAGGTTAAGGTCAACGGCTACCGCATCGAACTCGGTGAGATCGAGTCAACAGCACGAAAATTCAACGAACTCCGCGATTGCGTCGCTGTCAACGACCATGGCATTGTTCTCTACGTTGTTACGCATGAGGGCTTTAACATGGCAGCACTCAATAACCACCTCGCCGAGTCTCTCCCTGCCTATATGCGTCCACGCGTGATATCACGCATTGATGGGCTACCACGGTCTTGGAACGGCAAGATTGATCGCAAGAGTTTAGAAGGAAAAACCTTTGAACAACCACAAACAAGGGAACGCTCTCGTAATCACCGAGATTCGGGTATCATTACCATCTTGCAAGAACTCCTCGGGCCCAAGGAGATCAGCATCGACGATGACTTCTTCACCATCGGTGCCGACTCGCTCACGGCCGTGCGGCTTACTAACTCGATTCGTCGAGAAATGTCAGTAGAGATCTCCATACGTGACGTATTCAACCATCCAACGGTCCGAGAATTGTCCGACCTGATCGCCAACATCGTCGGCAGCGACGTAGAAGAAGGCGAAATTTAGAGTTCATGCCACCCCTGTTTCACTCACCTGACAAGCCACTTGCCCCCAACCCAGTGCTACGCACAAGCAGCCTAATCTGAAAGGAAACATCATGCCCAGTACTCCCCACACCACCCCGAAAGATGCAAAAGCAGGACGGCTGAACATCACCGACCTGATGAACATCGGCATCTTCTTCGTCATCAACTTGGTAGCCGGCGTGGTCATCGCCTTCATCGGCATCACCCCCATCACCTACGTGATGATCACCAGCGTTCAGGCCCTCATCCTGGGCATCCCGATGATGCTGTTCTTGGCCAAGGTGCACAAGCCCGGCATGGTCTTCATATTCCTTCTTCTCAGCGGCCTCGCCAGCCTGCTGCTTGGTTTAGGCATATGGCCACTGCTGCTCAGCTTGGTCATGGCCGTGTTTGCCGAGTTAATTTTGCGCGCCGGCAAGTATACGAGCGCAATACACAGTGTGATCGCCTATGCCTTTATAGCAGTGTCACCCACCGCATCATATATTCCGCTTTTCTTCACCACTCGGCGCTACATAGAGAGCAGCGGCATGCAGACCAAATATGGTGCTAGTTTCGCGGATGGCCTCACCTCTATTGGCCAGATGACTTGGCTATTCCTCATCATTGTGATAGTAACCTTCGTCTGCGGGATCCTCGGCGGGATCCTCGGCCGGCGCATCTTCACCAAGCACTTCCAGCGAGCAGGAATCGCCTGATGTCGCCCACTTTGCCCGGATCAGGCACGCACACAGCGGGACTCCATCTGGACCCACGCACCACGGTGCTGGTCATCCTCGTGGTGTCCTCGGTGCTCATCTCACCGGCCGGGTCCAGTGGGGCGCTGGGCAGCACCGCCCGGTGGATGCTCATTGCCGTTCCCGGGGCACTTTTCCTCGCCTCCGGCATGGTGGCCGCTGCACTGCGATACGCACTCACCTTCGCGGTGCTCGCTGGCTTTCCTGCGGTGGTGGTACAGGCCCTGCCCGAGCGCCACATCATCGTGGACGTGTGCGCTACGTGGTTCGCAGGGCTTTCGCTCATCCTCCCTGGCATCACGTGCTGCTGGTACCTACTACGCACCGTCTCGGCCAGCGAATTCATGGCCGCGATGCAGCGCATGCGGAGCCCCGACGCCCTGACCATCCCCACGTCCATCATGTTCCGGTTCTTCCCGACGATTCTCGAGGAATACCGCGATATCCGCACCGCCATGCAGATGCGTGGCATCTCGGGCCTGCGCAACCCGATCGCTATGCTCGAATACCGCTTTGTGCCACTGTTGGCGTCCGTTGTGAGCATCGGCAACGAGCTGGCTATGTCTGCAGTGACCCGCGGATTGGGCTCGCCTCGCCGACGAACCACGCTGTGCGAGATAGGCTTCCGCGTAGGCGACGCAATAGTCATAAGCGTGCTCGTCGTGTCCCTGATCCTACTACTGGTAAATATAGTGATGCTGCCGTGATAAAGCTGCACGATGTGTCACTATCCTATGGTCAAAACACAGCGGAGCCGGTGCTGCACCACGTAAATCTCACCGTGGCGAAGGGCGAACTAGTTCTAGTGTGTGGCGAATCAGGCTGCGGTAAGTCCAGCCTGCTACGCCTGATAAACGGCGTGGCGCACACGTTCTGCGACGCCCAGATTTCGGGGGAGGTGCTGCTGGACGACGAAGACATCACTCATGCCCACCCACACGACATCGCCGAACGCGTAGGCTCAGTGTTCCAAAACCCCAAGTCGCAATTTTTCACGCTGGAAGTAGCCAGCGAACTCGCCTTTGGCTGCGAAAACCTCGGCGTGGCGCCCAACGAGATTCGACAGCGTATTGGGGAACTTTCCGCAGATTTCGGCATGGTTCATCTCCTCGACCGGCACCTGTTCACACTTTCCGGCGGCCAGAAACAAAAAATAGCATGCGCTTCAGTGGCCGCGATGCACCCACAGGTACTACTACTAGACGAACCATCATCAAATCTCGACCTCGCCGCCGTCGATGAGCTGCGCCGCATCGTCGCGCAGTGGAAGACACAGGGCCGCACCGTCCTGATCGCTGAGCATCGGCTTTCCTACCTAGTTGACATCGTGGACCGAGTGCTGGTTATGCAGGACGGGCAGATCGCTCATGATCTCAGCGGCTCGGAGTTTCGCACCCTAGACAAGGCCGAACTGTACCGCATGGGCTTGCGCTCAGCGCAGCAGGTCCCCGAGGTGACCCGCGAGCCACGCCCTTCAAGTGGCACGATGGTGCTCAAAAAGCTACAGTTCACCTACCCCAAGGCTACAGAGCCATCCCTGAGCATCAGCCACACGGAGTTGCCGCAAGGGCAAGTCATCGGCGTGGTAGGACGCAACGGGGCCGGAAAATCTACCTTTGTGCGCGTTCTGACTGGCCTGGAATCTAAGGCCACCGGCGTGGTGGACATCAATAACCGCTCGCTCTCGGGTCCCCGGCAGCGCCTGCGCCAGTCCTATTTAGTAATGCAGGACGTAAACCACCAGCTTTTCGGGGAGAGCGTGGAGTCCGACGTAATCATCGGCACCAGTGGACCGGATGGGAAAAACGAAGCGCGCCTTACCGAGGTGCTTGGTGCACTTGATCTCGCGGACAAGCGGGCCCGGCACCCGATGTCGCTTTCGGGCGGCGAACGCCAGCGCGTGGCCATCGCCTCAGCAGTCCTAAGTGAGCGCGAGGTAATCGTCTTCGATGAACCCACCAGCGGGCTGGACCTGTGCCGCATGCACCGGGTGGCCCACCTGCTAGACGCCCTAGCCCGGCAGGGCAAGACCGTTTTGGTAGTAACCCATGACATGGAGCTGGTGGCGCGGTGCTGCGATCTTCTCCTGCGCGTGGAAAAAGGCCGCCTTACCGCCTGCGAACCGTGCGATGATCTCGCACTGGCGCGCACGGTGCGGTATCTACGCGGCCGCGACAGCTAGTCCCTACAGCTTCCAGCTGGTGGCGTCGCTCTTTTCACCCCAGAAGCTGCGGTAGCGTGGGGAACTCTCCATGAGTTCCTCGTGGTTGCCGATAGACTCCACGGTGCCGGAGGGACTCATCATCACAATCTGGTCCGCGTCGCGGATGGTGTGCAGCCGGTGCGCAATGACGACGGTGGTGCGCTCGGCAGAAAGCGTTTTCATACCGCGCATCACAAGGTGCTCATTCTGCACGTCTAGAGAGCTAGTCGCCTCATCAAGCAGCACGATCCGCGCGTCCTTCAGTAGCGCACGAGCGATGGAGACACGCTGACGCTCACCACCGGAGAGATTCTGCCCGCCCTCGCTAATCAGGGTGTCAAACCCCTGCGGCAGCTGCCGGGCAATCTCGGTGACACCGGCCAACTCCGCTGCGCGGAGCACCTCCTCCCGCGTTGCATTGTGGCAGCCCAGGCGGATGTTTTCATACAGTGTGTCCTCGAAGAGGTACACGTATTGGAACACCATAGCCAGCGAATCCAACACCGCCCGGGAGCCAAGATCGCGAATATCCACACCACCGATACGGATGGTCCCCTGGTCAACGTCATAGAAGCGTGCCGCAAGTTTTAGCAAGGTGCTCTTGCCGCAGCCGCTGGGACCCACCAACGCAGTAGTAGTTCCGGGCGCCACGCGGAAACTCACGTCGCGGACCACTGGGGTGTTGGGTTCGTAGCCAAAGCCCACCCCATCGAACTCGATGCCATAGTCGCGTGGCGCCGCCGGAACCGCAGGCTCCGGCAACACCCGCGCATCGAGGATCTTTTGGATCTCATCTAAGGTATTGCGCGCGGATTCCAAGCCCTCGCCGTAGGGTATGCCCGACATAGCAACGCGAGCCAGGATGAACACCAACACAATGACGCCAATGTAGGTGCCTGCTTCTAGCCAGTGGTTGAGAAGTAGCACGGTGGCCAGGGCATCAATGACCACGGTACCGACCATGATGATTAAAGCCAGACGACCCATGATCATCTCACCTGTCTTCTGGGTGTGCTGCTGGGCGCTAAGCTGCTCTCGAATCGAGGCGCGCACGGCGCGCTCCCCCAGCGAATCCGGCCCAGCCATGCGCAGCACCGGCTGCACCTGGGCGAACTCCAGCACCTCCGCGGCGCCGTGCTCGTTGCGCTCGCCCTTCTGGCGCTCTGCCACGCGGTACTGCCGCATTAGGCGGTTATAGGCGAACCACACCACGGCAGCCACTGCAACGGTAACCAGCCCCAGCCGCCAGTCCACGGCGATGAGAAACACGCAAGCCAAACCGGCCGAGGCAGCACCGTGCAGCATGGGCCGCAGCATCATTGCCGGCGCGTTAGCGGCAAACAGCGCACCGCTGGTGGCTACAACACCGATCTGGCCGGCGCGATCTTCTTCAAAATAGCCCAGGGGTAGCTGTGCCGTGCGATCGGCGATAAGCCGGTGGATGCGCAGCACGTAATCATGCCCCAGGTCCTGGGCAATAACCTCAGTGGGCCAGTCTGCGGCGGCGTAGACGAGGACGGAGATAATGATCCAGGGCAACCATGCTGCGGCCTGCGCGGGATCTTCGCTAAACAGCGTGTCCAAAAACAGTGCAATGAGGATAAGGCCAATGGCCAACGCCACCGCGGAAATCCCAATTAGCGTAAGGACCAGCACCAGACGGCGACGATCAGCCGGACTGCCCAGTGAATAGAGCGTGCGGATCATTATTTTTCCTCCCCTTGGATGCCCGCCTGCGCGGTTTGGTAGCGTGCCCACATCGTGGCGTAGCCCTTGCCTGCCGCCACTAACTCTTCGTGAGTGCCTGCTTCGGTGACCTCACCGTTTTCCAGCATGAGGATCCGGTCAGCGCCGGTGATCGTGTGGAGCCGGTGTGCGATAACTACTAGCGTGCGCCCGGCCACCAGCTCGGTAATGGCCCGCTGGATCGCGGCCTCGGAGTCCGGATCCGCAAAAGCGGTGGCCTCATCCAACACGAGGATCGGCGCGTCGAGCAAGATGGACCGGGCAATAGCCAGCCGCTGCTGCTCGCCACCGGAAAGCTGCGCGTCCTCTCCCACCACCGAGTCGTAGCCGCGCGGCAGATGGGTAATGCGCTCATGAATCTGGGCGGCGCGGGCGGCGCGAACCACGTCTGCGTCGGTGGCCTCCGGGTGAGCGAGGCGAATGTTATCCCGCACGCTCATCCGCATAAGGTAAGGGTCCTGGAAGACGAACCCTACCCTACGGTAGAGCTGGTCAGATCGGAGATCAGTACTAGGGACGCCACCAATGCGCACCGACCCCTCCGTGGGGTCTAATAGCCGGGGGATGAGCGCGGCTAACGTGGACTTCCCCGAGCCGGAAGGTCCCACCACCGCAGTGATGCTGCCGGCGGTAAGTTTTTGGTTAATGCCGGAAAGCACCGGGGTGTCCGGCACGTAGGAGAAGCTTAAATCTTTCAACTCAATTCCGGCGTTTGCAGGCTCCCTGCCGCCAGCAGCGGGCGGCAATACCGGGATGTTGAAGAACTCGGTGAGATCCGCCGCGGCAGCCTTCGCCTCCGAAAACATGATGTTAGTGCGCGAAAGCATAAGCAGAGGCGCGGCGATGTTGTTGATGAACAAAAACGCTGCCAGCACATCGGCCACTGGTACGCCCGCAGACGTGATGAGCCACGGGCTGGCCGCGGCTACCACCAGCAGGCCAAACCCGGTGGAGGTGAAGATCTTCATCAAAGCGGTGGGGTGTACGGTGGCGTGCAACCACTCGCGATAGAACCCACCAAAACTCCGGGAACGACTAAGGAAAATGCTCTCGTCGTAGCCTTCCGGAACAAACACCTTGATAACCGGGATGCCGCGCACCAACTCTACGACGGCGGCGTCTAGCTGCTTCTGGCTGGACTTAAATTTCTCCGCCTTTTCTTGAAACTCGCGCATCATAAACGGCATGGTGGCCACTGCCAACAGCAGTGGTACCAGGCCCAGCAGGCCTATCCGCCAGTCCACCACGAACATGTATCCCAGGCTCAATAGCGGTACGAGTACACCGGCCGAATAATCGTGCGGCGCGTGGGCGATGAGCTGGTGGATCTTGGTGACGTCGTCTTCGATGTAGGTTTTCACAGTCCCCGACGGTGTCCGCGTAAACCAAGACAGCGGGAGCCTACCCAGCTTGGTAATCTGCTGCTGGCGTAAGTGCTCGCCCAAAAGGCCGTCGGCCTGGTGGCTTACCTGGAGGCTCTTCACGGTTGCCTGTCCATGTAGGACGGTGGCCACCATGAGCGCCGCGACTAGCAGCCACAGCTTTGACGCATCTATCGGCTCTCCCTGGAAGGACAGCATTACGGTGCGCACCAGCTCAACCAGCACGATTACCGGCACCAGCGACAAAACCGCCGCCAGCACCGCCAATAGCAGCGACACCGTGATCTGCCGGTGGGCAGGTTGAGATATTTGCCTAAATGTAATGGGTGGTTTTTGTTCGGTCATCGGGGCCTCTTTACTCAACAGTCACAATCACGCATTGTTCCGCGCTAACCAGGCAGTGTTCCCAGTAATTCCCGCTAGAAAACCGGCAAGCAGGTCGAGGAACTCGGTTCCAGTATCGAGCGGGAAGAAATGCCCACCCGGCAGGACCTTCAGTTCAAAACTACCGCTGGTAAAATTTTCCCACCGGGAAAGCATCTCTGGGCTGACAGCTGGGTCGCTATCCCCCGCCAATGCCAGCACAGGAGAGCGAAGCACCGTGGTTGCATGGTGAAAGCCCTCGTGTAACACATAATCGCGACGAATGTCAGCGAGCAGCAGCTTCATCACATCATCATTGGCAAGGATCTCAGGTGGTGTGCCACCTACCTTCTCAAACTCCCTGCGCAGCGCACCGAACCCCATTGACGAGTGGTATTCCCCAGGCACGGTTTCTCCGGGCGCCTGCCGTGCGGCCACCACCACGGCTTCCGGTATAGTGGGCCGATGCATCTGCTGCAGGCAGGCAGCAACCTGGTAGGCCAGCGCTGCCCCCATGGAGTGGCCGTACAACGCAATCGGCGCGCCCGCCGCCAGATCTACTATCTCGGTTGCGCACATATCGGCGAGCTTGTCAAAGTCGCTTACCCATTTCTCTCGGCGACGGGTTGCCTTTCCGGGAAGCTCCACCGGCACCACGTCAATGCTTGGGTTGACCCCCACCCATCCACGATAGACGGAAGCGCTGCCTCCTGCGTGATGGAAGCAAAACAAGAGGGTTCCAGTGCGATGTCCGGCCACAAACGGAAAGACTCCCTCGCAGCTGATTTCTGTCATTTTTCGCCTTTCGCTAGGTCGGACTGATTAAGCACGATTTCTACTGCTGCGACGGTACCCGGGTCTGTGGCAAGCAACTCGGGCATCCTGCGGGCTGCGGAGTCGTATGCTCCACTTACCAAATCGGCAATTCCGGCGGCCAGGGACTGGGCACTCAGTTCGCCTCGCTGGGCGTCAATATAGTTCGGCCCGGCACCGTTTCGACAAACTGCGTTGGCATGGAAGTGTTGGTCACCACCGAATGCAACCGCAAGGCACGGCTTGCCGGCGCGCAGGATCGCCCCGGTGGTGCCCAGTGAGCCGTGGCAGATGCCTGCACGGCACCACGGAAGCACAGTCGCGAACGGGACCCGGGCGACGGTGAGGATTCCTTCTCTCACACCAGGCTCATGATCGGGATCGACGATTATCGCCCGCAGACCATGCTCGATGCACGCGTCTCGAGTCCATCGTTGAAGGTCATAAACGCGATCTGAGACCATACTCCCAAAGCTTGCCAGAACCGGGGCCGAGCCGGCAGCCACAAACTCCTCGACTGCTGGGTCTAGGGCGAGTTCACTGTGGTGCGGGTCAAGCCACTCGCCAGTGACGTGAATGTGGTTTTTCCATTCCGGCGCCGGCGGACTCAACGCGGGACTGAATTGGTAGATCGTGGTTGGTGGAGAGGAGAGCGCTCGCTGACGCAGCCCCAACCTACGGCGCCATGCCGCTATCACTGGGCGCATCGCCCAAGCCATCAGAGTATTGGACATCCAGTGGGTGACCAGAGCTCCGACAGAGCCGTCCAGTTTTCGCGGATCCACGAGGCTGTAACGGAGGCAGGGTTCGGTAGGGAAAACCTGCACCCGAACGCTGGGGACTCCGCGTGCAGCCCCTAACAACCGAGCAACTTCACTGAATTGGGTGTACATGACCACGTCAACGCCATCCATGGCATGCTCTAACACATCGAAAACGTGGGCGTCAGATATCATCTCACGGATACCTAAGACAGTGTCCATCATGCCTTTACTATCGCCCAAAAGGCGCTTCATTAACGCCCGGTAATCACCGGGTAACTCGATGTAGTCCACCCCGTTTGCACGAAAACTCCCGCCGAATTCGCTAAACCCAGCCAAAACAAACTGGTGGCCACGATCTCGAAGTGCGACACCAAGGTGCGCAAATGGCAGCATATCACCCTCAGAACCCAGGACGACCGCGAGAACTTTCACAGCCGTCTCAATCCGTAATCCAACTAGGCCACTCAGGAACCCAAGACTCCCCCATGAGCTTATCTTCCGGGCCAATATCACGAATGACTCGGCACGGATTACCGGCTGCGAGTACCATGGGCGGAATATCTCTTGTCACAACACTGCCAGCACCAATTACTGCACCATGCCCAATCGTGACACCCGCAGTTACCGTGCAATTGCCACCAAGCCACACATGGTCTTGTATGGTGATCGCACCCCCGGTACACACCATGTATTGCCGCTCTACGGGGTCTAAGGCGTGATTGCCAGCAAAGAAGGAACACCATGGACCAACCATGACCTCATTGCCAAATGTCACCGGGGCCATATCAAGTACCGTAGTTCCTCGATTGAAGGTCACGCCATCTCCGACCTTGATTTTCGAGCCATATTGGACATGAAATGGCAGGAAAACCATTAAGCGCTCCCCCAGTTCACCAAGCAGGTCTGCCATCACTGCCTGCTTCTCCGCTGTTTGAAGTGGACGAAGCTGGTTGAGATCGTGACACTTCTCCGCCGCCTCCATCATCTCGTAATAGAGATCCGGGTCCTCAATAGGGCGGAAGGGCTGACCGCAGAGAATCTTATCTTCGATTTGCTCTCGAGAATCCATGGATACTCCTTTGTGCTTGAGAGGCGCGAGCCACAATACGAATTACGGTCAGCCACGCGGTTTGACCCTGACTAGTCGGAATACCCAGATTCTTAGCTCACACTTGGTAGCTTACAGGCCTTCGACTTAATTGTCAAGCATGCCATGCCTAATTATGGTATGCTCAACTTTGCAGCAACCTGCAGCGTCGCCGCCGATCAGCCGACCTGTGCAGACCTCTCCTGCGGGGCGCTGTGCACGACCCGGTGCCGCTAGACATACATCATTTTCTAAGGATTAGTTGGCACTACCCCAGGCGCTTGCTCCGTGGACCACAATCCATCGTTCGCGGGCAATAATCGGTTTTCCTTCTGCGGTAGGAGAATCGGTGCGCCGTCTAATAGACCGTTGACGTATATCCAGGGATGAATCATGAAAGAAAACCCCACCACGGCAACCGCTAGCGGTGACCCCAGCGCCACCGCAGTCCCCTCAACCAGCGCCCACGCAAAAGGCCGCGACCTGGTGCTTGATGTCCAAGATCTGCGATGTAGCCTGGGAAAAGTCAAGAAGCGAACGGAAATCCTGCGCGGTGTGACCCTCGCCATTCCGCGCGGGGGCATCCTCGCCGTCCTAGGCGCCAATGGTGCCGGCAAGACAACCTTGGTCAATGTCCTTTCCACGCTGCTGCCCGCCACGGGCGGAACCGCCATCATCGATGGCCACAACTTAGCCACGGATCCTTCCAAGGTGCGCGCTTCCATCGCGCTGACCGGGCAATACGCCGCAGTGGATGAGGAGCTTACCGGCAAGGAAAACCTCATCTTCTTTGGCCGCCTGGCAGGGCTTAAAGCTAGCGATGCGAAGGCCCGCGCCGCGGAACTTCTTGAGCGCTTCGATCTGGTTGGCGCCGCCGACCGCCTGGTTTCGGCATACTCGGGCGGCATGCGCCGGCGGTTAGATATCGCCGCCTCCCTCACTGTCCCGCCCGCGCTGCTGTTCCTCGACGAGCCGACCACGGGCCTCGACCCCGCCGCGCGCAGCTCCGTGTGGGATACCGTCCGCGGGCTGGCGGCCGACGGCACCTCGATCCTGCTTACTACCCAATACCTGGAAGAAGCTGACCAGCTCGCAGACCGCGTCGCCGTGCTCGCCGGAGGCAAGGTGCTCGACGAAGGCACCCCCGCCGAGCTCAAGGACCGCTATGGCACCACGGTGTGCCTCATCACGATGTCTAGCCCGGACGATGCCGCACGCCTCACCCACACCTTGCAAGAACACCGCATCGACTGCCGCCAAGAGGACACCGTATTGCGCGTCGATGCGCCCGATGGCCACCGCACCCTAGTCCGGGCGCTGGCCTTGTGGGATGGCGACGACACCTCGGTCGCGGACGTCTCCTTGGTTCCGCCCTCCTTGGACGATGTCTACTTCGCTATCGCCGGGTCCGGCGACATCGCGCAGCAGGCTCCCCACACCGGTGGAGGCTCCCAGTGAACGCGCTCGGAGCAGTCGCTGCCTCGTGGCACCGCAATGTCCTGCGCACCGTCCGCAACAAGGCCGTAATGGTTTCCGCCGTGGCAATACCCAGCCTGTTCATGGTCATCTTTTACGCCACCTTCGCCAAGGCTTCGACGGAACTCGGCATCGATTACGCCGCCTTCCTCCTGCCCGCCGGCGTTATTCAGGCGATTGTGTTCGCCGCCGGGGGCTCCTCCTTGGCGATTACGCGTGACGCCGAAAACGGCATCCACGACCGCATCCGCGCCACCGGGACGCCCGCCTGGGCCACGGTCGTCGGCCGGCTGCTGGCAGATCTCACCCGCGCCGCGTGGTCGTGCAGCATCGTCGTCCTCACCACGATCCTGCTCGGTGCCCGCTACGCTGCCGGACCGGGTCGTATTATCCTTACCATCGCCCTTTTCGCCGCCCTCACCATCATCCTCTCCGCGTTTATCGATGGCTCCTGCCTGTTGGCCCCCAAGCCCACCTCGGCGTCCTTGCTCTTCCAAAACCTCGTGCTGGTCATGGTGATGTTCTCCACCGCATTCGTGCCTGCGGATGCGCTGCCCGGCGGCATTGGCCCCATCATCCGGCACGTACCGCTATCTCCCATCTTGGACACCGCCCGCAACCTACTAGGTGGCGCTGCCCTGGGGGCGCGCGGAGTCGAAGCACTGTGCTGGCTCATCGCCATGACCGTCGTTGGCGTATGGGGCTTTATCACCGCTTTCCAGGGGAGGAAACATGACTAACCACACCACCGCCACCGTGTCGCACGACACCACCTGGCTGTCCACTGTCGCCACGCATTTTGGAAGGCACCTGCGCGCCGCCCGCCGCGATAGCGCGGTAATTACCAATACCGTGGCTGGTCCCGTTTTGATGTTCCTGGTCATGCGGTGGCTGTTTGGCGACCTCATGGCGGCCTCGCAAGGCTCTGCCACGCTCGACGCGTTACCGCTTACCATCGCGCTCATCCTTTCCAGCGAACTGATGAATGGCACCTCCGCCGCCGCGCAGATAATTAAGGAACGCCAACGCGGTATCACCACCCGCATCGCGACCACGCGCTACGGCACCAGCCCGGAGATCTTCGGCCGCTGGTGTTTCGATTCCTTACGCAGCCTTATCTCCGGCTGCGCGGTGCTGCTGGCTTCCGTGGCTTCTGGCCTGCGTATTCACACGCTGGCCGGGTTTGGCTGGGTGCTGTTAGTCATCATCTTCGGCGCGGTGGTGGCCGCCTCGCTATCGGCCATGGTGGGCGCGATGTGCGCCACCCCGGAGGCCGCCATTGGCCCGGCCCCCATCATCATGGCGGCCATGGCACTTAACGGCGGCCTCGTGCCCGTGGAGCAATTCGCTGGTGTGGTTCAACCCATCGCCCGGTGGAATCCGCTTACCTTCGCCGCCCGCGCCGGCGCCGCCATCGACGGCACGCCAAGCGCCGAAATCCTTGCCACCGGCCAGCCCGGCACCGCAGTCTGGGCTTTCGTGGCCTGGATGGTAGCACTCACCGTAGTGCTGCTAGCCGCCGCAGCTGCGTTCCGCCGCCCCACCATGTCGTAAATAGCGCCGGTTAGCGCGACAGTGCTACTTGTCGCGCGGCGGCGTCCCCAGCGGCGCGGTAGCGCTACTTGCCGCGCAGGGCGCGCCGCCGCGATAAAGAGCTGCGAATCTTTACCCGCGGCCGCGCTAAGGCGGGTAGTGTCGCCGCCGGTTACCGGCAACCAGGCGGCCTCGCCCGGGGCTAGCTCCAGGTCGTTTACCGTGACCACACCAGAAGTAGCCAGGGCGATGGCCGGTCCGGGAAGCTGCGTGGAAACCGTGGTGCCGGCGGGCAAATCGTAGCGGGTCACCGCAAACTCCTGCACCGGCAGCGGGTACTCTACTACCGTCGCGGTGTTGGGCGCGGCATCGGCAACAGCGGCGCTCTCCGCGCCTGCACCATCGCCCAGGGAGGTGTTCCTATATAGTTTGTCAATTCCGTGGGTGAGTTTGTTGGGGGGGTGTGAAGGGTTTCTGCTTTTCCTTGTGGATGTTGTTTTCGGGCACGGTGAGGAGCCGATTGGGCTTGCTGTGCAATCGGCTTGAGGTGAGGGTCTGTTGGTTCTAGGCTGCTGCGGCCTCCTGGACTGTGGAGATGTCTCGGTAGAGCTCGCCGTTTCGCATCATGGCGAAGAGAACGTTGAGGCGCCGGCGTGCGAGTGCGACGACTGCGGCGTTGTGTCTTTTGCCTTCTTTGCGTTTTCGTTCATAGAATTGCCGGGAACGCTCGTGGAATCTGATCGATGCAAAAGACGATTGCCATAGGGCGTTCTTTAATTTTTTGTTGCCAGCCCGGTTAGGCGAATTCGACATGATAGACGTTCCTGACTGATTCGTCCGCGGTGATAGCCCTGCATAGGATGCTAGGTGCGCTGCATCGGGGAAGTCGGACATATCGCCAACAGTCATGAGGATCTGCGCTGCGCTACGCGGGCCGATACCAGGCATGGATAAAAGAATCTCGGTCTGCGGAATGTCCTGAATCAGCTTGAGTACCTGCGCTTCGATTTCTTTACGATGCTCGAGTTTGGTTAGTGCATCTGTGGCGGACATTGCTACGCCAAGTTCGGCGTATTCTGCGCCGGCAATGGATACGGTCTGTTCGTGGATGGCAGCAAGCATGGCATCGATGGGACCTGACCCCCTTTTGGTGGACACCTGATAT
>NZ_KV827754.1:0-7367 GCF_001836185.1 Corynebacterium sp. HMSC036D03 | reverse complement strand
TAAAAGAAGCGGAACTAAACCCAGGACGCTTCAGAAACGGTGCAAATAGCGGTCAGGCCAGTGTAATTGAGGGAGGCGATCCAAGGATTAGCGATTGCCGGATCAACGTTGTGGATGGCGTAGTTGTTTGCTTCCTCAAAGGTCGCTTGGTTCGTCACCAAAGTGTAGATGGTGACGAAGCCGATGAAGAGGATGATAAAAGGCGTGATAAAGCCCAAGACAGCGGTGACTTTATCGACATCGAGAAGCCCCGTGATGAGCACCAGCACCAGCATGATCAAGGAGCCCACCCACGTTGGGAGGGAAGAAAATTGCTGGGCGAGGTTGGCGCCGCCGCCGGCGAACATGACAAAGCCCACCGCAAAAAGCGTGATGATGGTGGCCCAGTCGAGGATCTTCGAGGTGATAGGCGCGGTGATTTGGGAGTAAACAGCGGTATGCTCCGAAGCCTGGAAATAGGAACCAAGCTGTAGGAAAGCGATGCCTGCGACGACCATGAGGGCGGCGGCCAATACCATGCCCCACAATCCGAGCGTGCCGAAGGATACAAAATATTGCATGGCTTCCTGGCCGGAGGCAAAGCCAGCGCCGACCATAACGCCAATAAAGGCCATGGAGATGGCTACTGCGCGTTTAAACATAAGGTGTGGGAGAGTCTCGCTATCTCACACGCGCCGGAGGGTAAGTCCGCGCTCATCATTTTGCAGGCTGTGCAGTTTGTGTGCGAGGCGTTTGCTGCCATGGTGGCGCAAGACCGGTTCGACGTTCGATTTATCACGTGTGCGTTGTAAAACATTAGGCGTATGAGCTGGGTTAGGCCAACTCATACGCCTTGGAAAGGTCTGCTTAAGCAGGAAGGGGAGAGCTTTGTATTAGTCTCGTGGAACTTCTGGCTTGGTGTGCTCGACGAAGACAACTGAAGGATCAGGATCTTCACGGTCGTACTCGAGTTCGTCATCTGCCTCGAGCTCCTCGTGGATTTCTTCGGCAACGGTGTCCTCAAACTCGTCGGTCTTCATATTGGAAGCGGCCGCGAGCTTTGCGAGCTCCTTCTGGTTCTTCTTGGTGAAGTGCTCGCGCGGGTCGAGCTTGCGCTGGACCAGGGTGCGAGCACGCACTCGACGTTTGCTTTCGGAAGTAATCTTGTCGCGTTTTATAACCCAGTTGAAGACCATAACGGCAATCATCAAAAGGCCAAGGTAGCCCAAGATTGGGTAGATGTTACTGACCAAAGACTTGAAACCGACGAAGGAAAGAATGAAACCGATGATGCAGGAAGCGGCATAGACTGGGTAGAAAAGCTTCGGCTTCTTACGGGTCAGGCGCTTGCCCAGCGCGTAGAACATGCCCACTGCGGTGTTAAAGACCATGCCGTAAATGACAATCGTCATCACATAGCCCAGAGACGGGTGAATGGTGTTGATGAGTTCTAGAACCGGCAGATCTTTTCCATGCACGGTCGGTGCCACCATGAATAGGGAGACCACGAGCAGTGTCAGCAGAAGCAGGTAGATAAAGCCGCCGATGAGGCCGCCGATGCCCACTGCACGATTGTCGAGGATGTTGCCGCCGATGACGATGGACATGGACACCGCGCACATGACGTTCAGGCCGGTGTAGTTCAGGGCGGCGAGCCACCAGCTGCTCAGCGGGGTGTCAACGCTATTCGTGGCGAATTCGTTGAGGTGGCTCCAATCGACGTCGGCGGTGACGATGGTATAGCCGGTGGCCAAGACGATAAAGATGATGATGAATGGAGTAATGGTGCCGATGACTGCGGTGACGCGGTCAACGTCGAGCAGGCCGACAAGCAGGACGAGCACCAACATCAGCGTTGCGCCTACCCAAATCTTTATATCTGGGAATTGCTGCGTGATGGTGGATCCGCCACCGGCGAACATCACGAAGCCGATGGAAAAGAGCGTGGCAATCGTGGACCAGTCCAAGATCTTGGAGGTAATTGGTCCGGAAATTTTGTCGTACACCGCCGTGTGCTCTGTGGCCTGGAAATAAGATCCCAGCTGCAAAATTGCAATGCCGGTGATGATCATCAACCCGGCAGCCAGCGCTACGCCCCAGAAACCAGTGGTTCCGAAGGCGACAAAGTACTGCATAGCTTCCTGGCCAGAGGCAAAGCCCGCGCCGACAACAACACCGATAAACGCCATGGAGATAGCCAATGCGCGTTTCATCATGAGGAGATTTCTCGCATTCTCACACGCGCCGGGCAAAAAGAAATGCGCGCATTTTTTGTAGCGCGCTGGCCCGGGTCGACCTTCGATTTGTCACGTGTGTTTTTAAGCCATGCTACTTTTCTTTAATGTCTTTCATCCAGAAAATTTTCTAAAAGTGCACAGAACTTTCGCGAAAACTTCTGGGTTCCGGCGCTAAAATCGCAGCTAATTGTACCGAAAGTGAAGCCTGATAAATAGTAGGTAACGATTCGCGCTAATGATTCCCGGCTAGGCTCCCGTACCTTCGATGAGGTCTTTGCGGGCGCGGGCAACGCGGGAACGAATCGTGCCGATGCGTACGCCAGCGATTTTGGCTGCTTCTTCGTAGGAATAGCCCAATACCTGAGTGAGGATGAGGGCTTCGCGGCGGTCTGCGGGCAGGGCGTCGATTAGCGTGCGGGCGTCGATCCAATCGCTCCACGCTCCGGAGTTCTCGGTCGAAGGCGTCTGTGCCGCTACGTCTTCATATTCCGTTGCGGCCTTGCGGGGACGCGCCATGTCGTGGCGAATGTTGTCCACCCATACGCGGCGCGCGAGAGAGAGCAGCCAGGTGCGAGCCGAAGAGCGCGCGGCGAAGCGGGGGAGTGCGCCAATAACTCTTAGGTACGTCTCTTGGGTGAGATCGTCTGCGATTTCCGCGCCGCCTAGGTGTGCGAGAAGACGCCACACATCATCCTGAGTGGACTTAATAAACTCCGTGAGAGCTGCGCGATCGCCGCGGCCGGCCTTGAGCGCAAGGTCAGTGACGCGGGCGTCGTCATGCTCGGAGTGGTGTTTCACCAAAATGAACTTACCAGGATGAACGCTAAATTAGATTTCCCTGCCAGAACTTATTAATTTGCTGATTTTTGTTGCGAGGGCCTATTAAACGGGGTAGGTTATCGCTTGTCCGTGATTGATAATCCACCCCAAATTATCAACAATTTTATTGACTAGTTCCCGCTAGTTTTCTTAGGAGGCTTTCCATGACTAACTCTGAAGCTGACAAGGTCCTCGACAAGGGTCAGCGCCCCGCGGGCGGCCCAAATACCACCAGCCCTTCCGGCCAGCCGGTTGCTACCGAGAATACCAGCATTACCGCAGGGCAGAACGGCCCAGTTGTTCTCAATGACATTCACCTGATTGAGAAGCTTGCGCACTTCAATCGCGAGCGCGTGCCAGAGCGCACCCCGCACGCAAAGGGTCATGGCGCCTTTGGCGAGCTGCACATCACCAACGATGTCTCGCGCTACACCAAGGCGAATCTCTTTCAACTAAACACTGTCACCCCAATGATGGGGCGTTTCTCCACCGTTGCTGGCGAGCAGGGATCTCCGGATACCTGGCGCGATGTGCACGGCTTCGCACTGCGTTTCTACACCGAGGACGGCAACTACGACATCGTCGGCAACAACACCCCGGTCTTCTTCCTACGTGACGGTATGAAGTTCCCTGACTTCATTCATTCCCAGAAGCGACTCGGCGTCAACGGCCTGCGTGACGCGGATATGCAGTGGGACTTCTGGACCCGCAACCCAGAGTCCACTCACCAGGTCACCTACTTGATGGGTGACCGCGGTACACCGAAGACCACCCGCCACCAGAACGGCTACGGTTCCCACACCTTCCAGTGGGTCAACGAGGAAGGCGAGGCCTTCTGGGTGAAGTACCACTTCAAGTCTCGCCAGGGTGTTGAGAACTTCACTGATGCTGAGGCAGGCGAGATGGCCGGCAAGAACGCCGACTATCACCGCGAGGATCTCTACAACGCCATCGAAGAGGGCGACTACCCAATCTGGGACGTCAAGGTGCAGATCATGCCGCTTGCTGAAGCAGCTGAATACCGCTTCAACCCGTTTGACCTCACCAAGGTTTGGTCCAAGAAGGACTACCCATTGGTTGATGTCGGATACTTTGTGCTCAACCGCAACCCACGCAACTTCTTCGCGCAGATCGAGCAGGTTGCACTGGATCCTTCCAACCTGGTCCCGGGCATCGGCCTTTCTCCGGACAAGATGCTGCAGGCTCGTGTCTTTGCTTATGCTGACCAGCAGCGTTACCGCATTGGGCCGAACTACAAGCAGCTGCCGGTTAACCAGCCGCTGAATGCGGACAAGGTCAACACCTACGAGCACGAGGGCAGTATGCAGTTCCTCTTCAATGCTCCTGAGGATCCGGTTTACTCCCCGAACCGCCACGCAAAGGGCGGCGGCTACCTTGACGGTGACGTTAACGATCGCAGCGAGCTGGAGACCACCACCGCTCCGGATCTCTACGTCAACCCGGACCCGGCAGGTCTGGACTTGGTTCGCGCACCGTATGTCCGCCACGCTGAGGATTCCGATACCGCGCAGGCAACCGACCTGTACGAGAACGTCTATAACGACGAGGAGAAGGAGCGCATGGCGGACAACATTACCAACGCCATGGCTGGCGTTTCCTCCGAGACCGAGGAACGCATCTACGCTTACTGGGGCGCAGTTTCCCCACGCCTAGAAAAGCGCGTCCGTGAGCTCTTCGCAGAGAAGAACTAGCACGTAATACAACCTCCTAATCACAGGCCTGAGCGTCCACTGCCATAGCGTCGCTCAGGCCTCGTGCTTTCATGCCTTCGACGTCATAGCAGGGTCCGCCCATGCCAGTGAGAGTGGTGCCGATGTGAGGTTCACTCTTCCACTTTTGGCCATCCCAATAAGCCCAGGTGAGCCAATCGGTATTGCGCTGGCCAACGTATGCCCACGAACCGTCACAATCGATAACAGTCATGTTGCTCATCGAGGTGTTGGCCTGCTGAAGTGCATCGACTGAGCAGCTGCCCTTGCTTTGCGCCTGTGGCGTATCTGGCGCTGGCTGCTCCGGCTTGGCCGTGGCGGTGACGGTCTTCGTTGTTGGGGCAGGTGCTTCTTCGGCCTTGCTGCTGGTGGTGGTTGGGGTCTCGCTAGTGGCGGTTTCTTTTGCGGCCGTGTTGGATTCGGCTGCTGCGAACTGCGGCTCGCTATCTGCAGTGTCTTTGGGGGAGCAGGCGGTGAGTGGAAGAAGTGCGGCTAGGGGGAGAATCAGTAGGGAACGTTTCATGGGCTAAATCCTATGATCAGTTGGTTGGAAGTTTTGGGATTTCTGTATCTTTGCCCCGACTTAAAACGGCGCGCCTGCGTTGTTTGCGGTGGTGGGAGCGATATTTTTTAAAGGATGAACTCCCGCCTTGCTGATTTGCCGTCCCGTCCCTCGCGCCTGCGTGGCGCACTTCTGTGCTTGCTGGTGGTTCTGCCCTTGGTGGTAGGTGCCATTGTGACAGGCGTGCCGGGGTGGGATGCCTCACGTGCGTGGTCGAGTGAGGGAACCGGTGCGCCGACAGAAGGTCAAGCAGGTGCGGCGTCGTTAAGCGAGGCGGCGCGTGCTGCAAGCCAGGCGCAGGCCCAGGCTGGCTTTTTGAAGTCGGGAACCCAGCAGCTTTCCACCGGCACGGGCAAGCTGAAGGATGGTGCTGGTGAGCTGGGCGGTGGCGTCGACAAGCTCAGCGCCGGATCGCAGGAGCTTTACGACGGTCTGATTCAGCTGCAGTCCGGCACCAATCAGCTGGGCAATGGTGCGACTGAGGTAGCAAACGGTGTTGGCAACGCAGTGGATCAAATTACAGGTCTTACCGTGGTGCAGGGCCAGCTGCTGGCCGCCATCGACGGCACGCTGAAGGACCTTGAGGGAAATAATTCCCCCGAGGCGCGCAACATCAAGTCGCAGCTCGGGGACCTGCGCAATCAAGTCAATAATTTTCAGATTGACCAGAATCTAACTAACCAACTCAAGCGTTTGAAGGATGGCTCACGGGAGCTTTCCAATCAGCTCGCGGTTAATGGCTATGCCTATCACGATGGCGTGTATAAGGCGGCTGATGGCGCCAAGCGTTTGAACGATGGCACCAAGGAGCTTAACTCCAAGGTTGATGAGGCTCTCGGTGGCGTCGACAAGCTGGACAAAGGTGCCAAGCGTGTTGACGGCATGGCGAAGCAGAACCAAACCAAGGTGCAGGATGTGCAGCGTGCGTTGCCGGCTGCCGCGGCTGGTCAGGGTATGGAAGTAAAGCTGCTGAGCCCCATCGTGGCGCTGCTTATCGCGGCGATGGTCTCGCTCGGTGGAACTGCCCTGGGCGCTTATGTGGTGCGTTCGCGGAAGCCTTGGCTGAGCCTTCTTGCTGGTGTAGTTGTGCTGACTGCCGCGGCTGAGATTGTCTTTATGATTCTGGCTACCGGCGTTGATGGTATGGCTGCGGGGCTGGCTGCTGCCATGGCTGCGGCGACCGCGTTGGGAAGCGCTGGTCTTACGGCAGTGGTGCTGCACTACTTCCCGAAGCTTGGGTTTGGCGTGGTCATCGTTCTTGGCCTGCTGCAACTTGCTGCGGTGGGCTGGTTCTGGAAGTCTGCAACTGCCGCCACCGCTGTGGCCGGGGTGTGGAAGACCGTGATGGGCTTGCTGCCAATGCACTGGTCAACGGTTGGCTTTACGGTTGCCGGTAACTCGGGGCAGCTGAGCCTCGCGTGGATCGGGCTTGGCATCCTTGTAGCAGTTGGAATTTTTTCGATAGGTATTATGAAGCGCGGCTTTTCGGCGAAACGAAAAGGCTAAGACGCTAAATGTACTGACTAATTGGTTTTTCTAAAATTAGACCAAACATGCAATTTTGTGATTCCTTCTGTGGAAACTTTTGATTGGTTACCGTTTTGTTTCCAATCGGTGCTAGAGTGAATCTTGCTCACAATGCCTACTTAGGGGGTAGGCAAACGGTTTCTCCAATCCGTTGTGAGTGATAGGGAATAGGGGCGACGCGGCTGCTGTAGGGGCGCCGCGTCGTTTCCCGTTTTGGCCCTTATACAGGAAGAACCGGCAATGTATAAGCAAACGCCTGATACCTGGTTCCAAGAATTCGCAGGCCGAGATATTTCCGGAAAAGACTTCTCCGGCTACGACCTGACCGGAATAAATCTGGAAGCAAGTATCTGCCGCGGCTGTTCTTTTCGCGGCGCGATGCTCGCCTGGGCCATCCTCCACAACGCGTACATGAAGCCAGTAATCGCCTCGTCAGAGCAGCTCGCGCATTGCGAAGGATTTGAAGCGGATGCTTCGGAGGCTGTGGGGATGTCTCTGTAGAGCTCTCCGCTG
>NZ_KV827753.1:0-222 GCF_001836185.1 Corynebacterium sp. HMSC036D03 | reverse complement strand
ACAGGGTGCGAACGTAGGTAATGTCGGCAACCCAAAGCCTGCCTGGTGCCTGCGCACGGAAGTTTCGGCGCACTAGGTCCGGGCGATGATCCGGTGTCTTCGGGCTAATCGTTGTCACAGGGGTTCGCCCACGTCTGCGGCCAGAAACACCTGCAAGTTTCATTAGTCGTGCAGTCTTGTCGCGACCAATATGAAAGCCTTCACGGTTCATCGCGTGCCACA
>NZ_KV827752.1:0-9528 GCF_001836185.1 Corynebacterium sp. HMSC036D03 | reverse complement strand
GTGACTCCTATGACAATGCTTTGGCTGAAAACGTCAACGGCTCCTACAAGAATGAGCTGATTCATAGGCGAACGTGGGCCGATGTCGTCGACGTGGAAATCGCCACGTTCGAGTGGGTGAATTGGTGGAACGAGTCAAGGCTCCACCAGAGCCTGGGCTACCGCACGCCGGCTGAAGTCGAAGCCGAGTTTTGGGAACACCACCCCAGTCGAGAAATAATGGAAATTAAGGCACAAGCCTAGGAACAAAACCCGGGGCACTTCATTTACTTTTTACGGTGCACGTGTTCTAGTTAGTGGTTCGTTTCTTTCCTCGGGTGATTGCGACGGTATTCCTCGACCAAGTGAGCAATACCCGGCGCAGCCTGGGACAGCATCCAGGTCATAAGCGCTATAAGAACCCCTATGACGATAAGTGTTAACACCAACCAGCCCAGTGTTGGGCCGATGCCGTTAGCCTCCTGGACGTGACCCCACAAGGCAGACACGCCGTCGGGTATGCCGAGCATACTCAGTAGCCCCTTACCCAAGGCTCCGACAGCAACGAGTGCGATAGCAACGAAGAGAACACTGGCTGCAATCCACGAGGCAGACTGGCAGGCCTTGATAAAGTTCCTGTTCGACTTTTCCATGTCGGCGTTGTACTTTTTGCGCTCTGCACGTATCTTCTCCAGCAGCTTTTCGTTGGACTCCTTCTCCTGGAGCAGGGCGCTGCGAGCCTTCTTAGATGCTTCTGCTGCCTTGTGCAGGCTTTCGGACTCTTTCGACATTGCCTCAGATACAGCTACTTCTACCAGCGGTTCCAGGCTAGAAGTCAGGCTCGAAGTCATCTGAGCGTTCAGGCTCTGGGCTACTGCTTGGCTGGAATCCTTGTCGAGATGGATGGGGCTTTCGGCTGCTTTGAGTACCAGCTGTTGCATCCTTGTCAGACGCGACATCTGCTCGCTTATCTCGATTAGGTACCCTTTTACCCCCTCCAGGCCGTTGGGCAGATCCTCGATGTTCCTTATCAGCCCGGTGATCATCTGCTGCACTTCCATCATCGTTACTTGGAAGTGACTGCTGCTCACGTAGTTCTTGTTTGCGGCGAGATTGCTTTTTACGTTCCTTAATTCGCTTTCCGCTTGCGTCAACCTCGTCGAGAAGTCGCTGGGCAGAGAACTGAGAATGTCCCCTGTATTCTCCGGCAGACTCTTCAGTTTCTCCTGCAGCGTCTTGATAGCCTTCTCCGCCTTGTCCAGGCGTGGGCTGAGAACCTTCAAGACGCTGTCCATCTTGCCTTTCGCCGCTGCTTGGGCTAGCTTCGTCATCTCGGTCACTGACACCATGATTGAATACCTCCTGGTTGTTATAGTTTTCTTCCTCCTCGTCATCGAGAAGGCTGGAGCCGTATTTCGCCTCCAGGTCGTCATCGGTTGAATTGGCTTGAAGTGCTGCAAGCTGCCGCGCAAGAAAGGCTGATTGAGCCTCGTTAACGCGTTCGGTCACACCCTCTAGCGAGTAGCTGCGGCCCAATTTTGAGCCAGCTCTAGCTGCTTTACGCTTTCGAGTACGTCCGGCCTTCGTGGTGTTCGTGAAGTAGGCATCCTCGCCGTCGTCGTCGACCAGGGCCACGGTTAGCGACTCACCCTCGGTTTTTGAGTTGGGCTGCACTTTTAGAGACAGGTTGTATTCGCCAGCAATCTCTACTGCCTTCGCCAGTGGGTCGTCAGCATCTGCCACCTGTTCATCCGCGCACAGCTCATCCATGCGCTTGCGGGCAAAATCAGCCCACGTGGCTGCGGTCAGCTCATCCACGCCCAGGCCCGTCGAGTCTGTGGACTTGCCCTCCTTGCGTGCCCTGCGCTCGGCAGGAAGCAGCGATATTTCCGGCTCACGTTCTAAGACACGCATCCCCAAATCGCGCATCAACTCGTCGTTGATATTGCGCAACTTGTACCAGTTACGCATGTCCCTCGGCGCAGCCTTCTTTGTCTGCGTATCGTGGTTGGCAAAGACAATATGGTTGTGGACGCAGCCGCTTTTGCTGTCGGTGTGTGTGGCAACTGTAAACGGAACTCCCGTGCCCTGCGTCAGCCGCATCGCCAGCTCTGAGCCTGCTGCATTAGCCCGAGCTACATCAGCCGGGTCGTCCTTATCCAGCTCGTCTTTAGCCCACGATTGGATATAAATAATTGCTTCGTCAGTGCGCTGAGCCGGAGCATATCGCTCCATTTCTTCCACACTGGCTTCCATGAAGTCCACACCCGACCAACGGCCAGCCGTAGCCTCCGGAGAAAACGATTCAGCGTTAGGTTGAACCGTGCATAAAGCATCGGCTCGCACCTCACCCTTGCGGGCATTGTCTGCCGTTCCATAGACGGCGTAGACCGTTGCCGCGCGGATATTCTGGCTGTAGTTAATCTTGATTGTGGACAAAGTCCTTCACCTCTTTGCGAAGAGAAGAAACCTCGGAGCCAATGCTTTCTACAGCCTCAGACACGGGGGCCACGCCGTCGATATTCGCGCGGCGAGCCAACTGGTTTAGATTGACGCCAATCCGCCGCAGTTGGTCGTTCATCTCGTCCAGGCGGCGCAGCGTGTCCGGGGCCAAACGCTTTTGCGTCAGCACGCTCTCCTCCTCCGCGAGGACATAGAGAGCTTCCCGGAACACGACGGCCTTTTGCACCCCTACAACCCGTGCGACCTCCTCGACAAATCGGTCTAAATCCTTATCGAGGCGCACGGTTGTACGCGAATATGTCGAGAACTTGTCTCGCATATCCACCTCCTACTTATCGTGCTTACTGTGGCAGGGTGGCCCCGACTGCTGATGCAGCCAGGGCCACAGTCTGTTTGTAAGGGTCACGCTTCTCCGGTGTCGGCCCCCTGAATCTGCGGGGCAGATTCAGGCGTACTCGCCACCGTCAAAGACGGCCCTCACAAACAGGCGGCCAGCAAGCCACTCGGGCACCTCCGGTGCCTCGTGGCGCTGGCGAGGGAGATTCTCTCCCTCGACCCTCTGGCCCTACGCTTGCGGGCCATTCTGGCCCGCGTGCTTCGGGCCTGCGGCGGGATTCATTTGACTCTGTGGAGTCCTCTGAATCGACTGCGGAGCCTTTATCGGCTCCTGCGTTCCGCCGCGAGGTGCGCCCTCGTGTCCCTCGGACGCTTCACGGGAGGGGGCCTCCCGTATACCGATTTCTGCGAACAGTTCCTTTACGGAACCGCCGCGAAATTTGGACCACTTGCTTGAAGGCTCATAAGCGCAGGCGTAGAGAACTTCGCCTAATTGACGCTTAAACTCCTCAACCTTCTTGGCTTCTTCGGCTTCTTTTTGCTCCCGCTCCTGGCGGAGAGCTTCAATCTTTTTTACCGACGAAGCGGTCTGAGACTTCGTAATCATAGTTCTGGTTCCCATCCTTTACTGGTGTCTTTTTCTTCTGGTTCATTCTGGAAAAGTGGGGTGAATCGCGGGTTTTTGACCCGAGGGACACGAGGCTTCTTTTCCCGCGGCGGCTGCGGTGGGTAGCCACCTTGATTCTGCTTTTTCCGCCGCGACTGAGCGCGCTCATCGAGGGTTTGCTCTAGCTGATCAAGCTCAGCGTCAACCTTTCCTCCCTCCGCTTTAAGCTGCTCCAAAGACACTTCTTCTTTTGGGGCGTGCTGGGCAAAATCGTCCAGAATCTCCTGGACTCGGTTGGAACGACGGATAATATCGGCGCGGTCTAGACCAACCAAACCGGCGATAAGCCCCTTCGCAGACTCCTCCGCTGCGTACCTGCTCTCCTCCATTTCCGCGCCTGTTTTAGCTCCACTGCGCGGCGCTCGTGGGGCGCTCGGCATCCGTGGTGCTCGGGGCGATTGTGGCTCCATATGTTCCTCCTTATCTTGGGTTGCGGTGTATTGGTGCCATCGGGAACTCGGTCTAAGCACCCGATGGTTCAAGACTTAGCTGGGGTGCTGTTGCTTGCATGGTTAGCGTCTCTGTGACGATAAAAGTGCCTATAGGAGGGCCGCGAGAAAGCTTCATACCAAACCGACCAGGGGGAGGGGTGCTAGACATAGCCATCACCGCGATTCAGCTCATCGGCAAAGGCACGAACAGCATCCATATCGGCATCGCGTAGCACCGTCGAACGCCGAACCTTCTTGCTCATGTGATCCCACTGCGCCCGGGTGAATTCACCCATCCCCAAAGAGGACAACCAACCCACCTTCTGAGCCACGGAAACGCGAACAGTCAAACGGTCAACGACGACAAGACCAGCCTTATGCGCGGCAACGAGTTCGGTGAGTAGGGCACTGTCAGCCGTACGGATACGACGACCCCGAGCAGACTCAAAACGCTTAAACCAGGTCTCCCAATCATGACCCGTGCGCAGACACCCAGTAGGACGGTCAACACCTGTGGTCCCATACCGAACTAACTGCATGTGACCAGCGATCCCACGTGCATGCTTATAGTCGTCGACTGAGTCCCACGCGCAAGTGTCGAACCCCGCCATTTCGTTGCCGTCAATCACATCAACCCGGAGCGTGCCACGTAGAGGCTGCCGTTTTAGGTCAAAGTCCACCGTTGAGACCTCAGGCGTGCGATCCACCGGGTGGAAGTCCAACCGGTTTACGGACCGCGACAACTCCCGAAATGTTGGGAAAGACGTGTAGGGGTTAGGTATCTTTCCCAGGCGTGAAAGAGCGGTATCGCGAAACCAGCGACGCTCCGCGACGGTCCCACGTTCAACCTCCTCAGGAACTTTCAACCCAGCCTTAGCGAGCACACCGTGTTCCAGCAAGGACACATTGCCACGCGTCGAGAAATTCACTAGATCGTCCTGGTAGTGCTTGATCTCCCAGACCGTCGGATCACCTACCAACGCACGACGGGCGGCACGGAACACATTCGCGATGCCAAAGCAATCAAAGTGCTCAATCTCTTCAACAGGCGTGATGAAGCCGTCAGTCGTGACAGACAGAATCGGAATCGTATTGGCCATCGCCAGAAGGAGAGCGCGAACAAGCGACGTTGTCATCGACGCGTGATAGGGAGAGGTTACGGACGACCCACCAATAGACTCCATCTCCTCAGCCCATGCACCCCACCCGTTACGCTCGGAGACGTCCTGGGCCAGCTTCCCGTAGACCGAGTTTGTCGCAACTTTGACAGTCTGCTCTTCCAGCGACCCCTTGCCGAAGATCTTCTTCGCAGTCGCACGGTCTTCAACCATCTGTCGGAGGGCGAAGCGCAGTGATCGGGACGGAGTACTATCAGACTGCATACGCAACCTCATGCGGTAGCCAATCTGAACGCGCACCGTCGCCCCCAGCTTCAACGCAAGGTACAACTCAGGCCCAGCGCACCAAGCACCATGAAACCCGTCGTACCCCCCAACATCGTCACCTTGCGCGGCTCCAGCACCGTCAGACGTTCGTGGATACAACACGCAGTCACCGACGACCACCGGCAAGCAAGGCGCAACAACATCATCCGGGAACTTCCAACTCACGTAGGCAACTAACGGGGTGATGGGACCTAACGGAAAGTCGTCCAGCGTAAGTACCCGGTCCTTCACAACCTCCTCGATACAACCGCCCACATAATCCACATCAATCACCGATGCCATCGCAGATGGATACGCAGATTGGATATCGTGATCGAAGGTCGGGTAAGGGTGATGACCAGGAGACAGACAACTGTTCCAGCCTCCGTGAAACGCCATTTTCCACGCAGTGTGGGATTGATTCGCATCGCCGTCCACGGGTACCAACTCTCGTGTGGTGTAGTACGAAAGATGGTCATGGTCTAAAAATGGTTCAGGGTCCGTCAACCGCACGAGACCGCGAAAGTTGATGAGGAAGTCCTTCATCACCTTGTCGCCCATGTAGCGCATGATTCCGTCGCGGACAGCACTGGCACCCGCACCCGAAAGGGTGACAGGCGGAACGATGTTGAGACCCCACAGCATCGCCAGATACTCAACAACGATGACCGCGTCATTCACACCATATTCGAGGAACGACGTCAGATCGTCACGACGCATTGAGGTCATATTCTCGATTGAGGAACCAACATCAAGCTTAGGAACACCGCAAACATCGCCAAGAGCAGCGAGACTCTTATGACCGGGTGCAGCCTGACACATCGTGTCACGAACGGTCACAGAGAACGGCAACCAGCGATAGCTGTTGGAGCCTTTGCCAGACTTGCGCATGAAGCGGGCAGGTTGCAGCGAAACTAAGCCCCCCGAAGCAGAGGTCACGCGGCGGAGGATGTCATAATGTTTTTCCCCACCATTGCGCTGCTCGGGAGGGCGCCGAAAAGCGGTCAGATCGGCGTTGCCGAAATGACACGCCAGGACGACGGCAATGCGAGCCTTGAACGCCGCATCTCGCGTGGCGGAGTAGTCAAATTTCCCCCGAGGGTTGAGTTTCCTTACATCGCGGACGAGCACGCCACGAGGATCGATAGGCTCCCGAGAGGGTGACAGGACATGCAGACCGGCTGCAAGACTGACGATGTAGAGAGCATCCTCAAGGTAGATGCGATCACCCGCCAGAGGCAACACGACCACCTGTACGAGAACACCATCATCGAGAGCATCAGTACAGGCGAACTGATAGCTATCGATGACGCGCTTAGCGGGGTCATCTTCGCGGTAGGTGAACTCAGTATCAAACCCGATCACTTGAGCCCGGCGACCGCCACTACCCATCGACCTCACAGTTGGTAGCTGGCCGAAACTCTTAACATCGACACCGGCATCAACCCCTGCAACCGCAGCGGCTTCCACCGCTGCTGCTGCGGAGTCACGAGAGTCACGATGGCCGGACGCTCCGGTCCGGCCATTCTGCCTCTCCCCTAAGGGTTTTTGGCCTGAAATGACATTAGAGTCCTGACCAGCAGGAACGTCCGCAGAACTGCCCGAAATCGTGGCTAAGGTCTCGGAGACCTTAGCCACAGATCGAGGTTCACGACGTACCAAAACGGTGAAGTACGACGGGGCAGAACGCCCAGGAACGTCGACGGAAGTGTCGACGAGGCGTGACTGCCACTCGGTGCCATTCACGCCAAGCTCGATGAGTTCATGCTCGTGACGCACCGTGTCGGGCGCGTCCTTGGGGGAGATCTCTATGCTCCACGCCTCGTTCGCTGTCGTCATGGCTTCTCACCACCGACAACATGCTCATCTAGCCACGCCTCAATATCAGCGATTCTGTAGACGACGAGGTTGGCACCCACGCTGGCGTATTTGGGCCCTTTGCCCTGAACACGCCAGTTGTTGAGAGTTTGAGGGGCAATCCCGATCAGGGATGCCGCTACCGAACTTTTAACCGCAATAGGCTCGGCATGATCGACCAGTTTTAAATTAGAAACACCTTTCAAGGTTTGCTCCAGACATGCTGAAAGGGCCCCGGCCTAGCGGTTATCCGCTTTGGGGGCCTGCATATCCGAGTTGCAAACCTTGGGCTCTTATTCTGCCCAGTGCCTCGGTGGCCAACCGTCTCAAGTACGGCTAGCTACACTTTAGCTTACTTGTGAAGACGAATCAAAGATCGGCGGAAACATCGTATCCACGACACCGTCCGGTACAGGGTCGATAAGATCCATCGAGAGTCCTTCACCTGCAGCGAAGCGCCTCCCGGTGCTCGGTCGATTAAAAGTGAACGGCAACGTTCGATCAGCTTCGTTCTCCAGAAACTCGAGTCGTGCCAGGAGGTGTTTGCGGGCATCGTGCAGACGCGGGTGTCGCTTCTGACGACCTTTCGTATCATTTTTCACAATGGGGTCCAGATACTTTAGTTCACGAGCTACCGCGCGGATTTCACAGTAGGTTTCATGGGCGGTAAGCAAGAGCTGTGTGACCTCCTCGCGGGAAAGTGGGGGAGTGAACAATTCGCGAGCGTCAACATAAAGCGGGTGATTATCGTCAACCAACGTGCACAACACTTCCTGGCGTCTGCGCGCGACGTCATCGGTAGACCAAATTGGAAGACGTTCTGAAGGATCCATACCAGCAATGATAACAAATTCGAACCTATTGCAAAAGTGGGTCTATAGTGGTGTGTATGTCCAAGCAAATACGTGCCGCCAGAACGAAACTAAGCCTTGGGGAAGATTCCATCGACCGCGTCGTTGATGCTTTACCGCCGCGAGGTCCATACGAAGCGAAAATCACGGTCCGGCTATGGGACGGAACGACTTACCGCCCGACAATCCGGGCAAGGACAAAGGGGGAATTCCGGCGAATTGCCGTCGAGAAGCGGGACAGCAAGCTCAACTCGACGTCGACCAATTGGGATAAGAGCAAGAACTTCTCGGCGTTCATTACCGACGTCTCTAAGCCGGCCATCTGGGCGGCACGTCTGCGCCCGAACACGCGCGCCCGGTATGAGCTCGCATTAAAGCAGGCCGAAGCACAGCTTGGAAAACACGCCATTGGCGAGGCTGTGAAATTCCGAACTCTCGAACGCGCATTGCAGGCCATCGCCACCGCAAACGGGTCGGAATCTGCACGGCAAGCCCGTACCGTCGTGAGCAAGTACATTCTGGATCAGCTCATCCGCGAGGGTGTTATCGACCACAACCCGTTACGCGGAATCAGCATCGACCTCGGCGAGGTCAAGAAGAGCAATAAACCACAAGGTGGTCACGCCCTGACGAACGCCCAATACGACGCCGTTGTAGACCATCTCATTGCACGCGATACCGCCAGACCGTTACCACCGGGCACGGACAGACGAGCAAGCTCCATCGCAAAACATGACAACGTGGTCGCGCTGGCACTACTACAAGCGGGGACGGGACTTCGCATCTCCGAGGCGCTGGCAGCGACGAGGCATTCTGTAAAAGTCGCTAATGGGCAGATCGCGATCAGCATTACATCTGAGCAATCCAAAACACACAGAGGCCGTTCTATCCCGTTCCTGGACAAGCGTGTCGAAAAGTTCTGGTTAAACCGGCTCGACGGACTAGAAACGACCGATCCACTGATCCCTTCGCCAGGAGACAAGAAGGCGCACTGGCGCACCGACAACGCCGTGAAAGCGTCAGCGGCTCTGTTTAAAGATGTTGGCGCGCAGCTCCAGGACAACCACATCGCTTTAATGAGATCCCATGACTGGCGCACGGTGCTCAATAACCGGGCCATCGCGCGAGGGGTACCCGCCCAGGTGCGTGCAGCCTATTTCGGGCATGACGTCGACGTGAACGCGCGCAACTACACGGATTGGACTGATGTAGACGCTATGCGGGGCGCCTTGAATCTCGGTGAAGAAAGTGGGACTCAAAACGGGACTTAAGAGTCGGTAATCTGCGGTAAAGACCAGTAGGCGCCAGTATACTGATACCTCTCTAAACAGCAGGTAAAAGGGCAATAACTGCAGGTGGCTCGAACATGAGGGTGAGAACCCAGAGGTCGTTGGTTCGAATCCAGCCCCCGCTACCAACTTCTAATGCCCTAGCAACGGAAACGTCGCTAGGGCAATTTTGTCTGCATGCCCAAATGTCCCCTAGCCCGGGCTAAGTAGCAAAAAGTGTGTCCGCTACGGC
>NZ_KV827751.1:0-1263 GCF_001836185.1 Corynebacterium sp. HMSC036D03 | reverse complement strand
TGGTGTGCTTTCCGGGTGAGTAAAAACAGGCCACGATGCCCGGTATGTGCTGGGCAAATGAAGAAAAACGGAACCACATCCAAAGGCACAACCAGGTGGCGGTGCAAAGACCCGAACTGCGGCAGCTCCACGACACGAACTCGCACCGATCTCACGCAGGCCTGCGACTTCAAAGCCTTCATCTCCTATGTCACCTCCACAGCGACGTTGTCTGAACTCGCCGGGCAACAAAGGGTGAGTCGTTGGACACTTGATCGCCGATTCGAACCGTTTTGGCTCATCGACGTCCCCAACGACGGTGCCCCGCAGCGCGTCTACGATCAGATCTTCATCGACGGCACCTACACCGCGGCTGGCTGCCTACTTGTGGCAGCCAGCCGCGACCACGTCATTGCATGGCACTGGACCAAACACGAAACAGCCCACGCATACACGCAGCTACTTCGCAAAATCGCCGAACCACTCTGCGTCGTCCTCGACGGCGGACAAGGCGCACTCACCGCGATTAAAGCCTGCTGGCCAAACGCGATGATTCAGCGTTGTCTCGTCCATGCACAACGCGTCATCCGCCGCTACACCACTCACGGCCGCGCACCGACGCCGGCAAAACCATCTACGCACTGGCGCTGAAACTAACCCGTGTCACCACACTCGAACAGGCACGGGAGTGGACGCTACGTCTGCACGACTTCGGTCAGGTATTCAAAACATTCCTCAACGAGAAAACACCCGTGCCAAAAGAACGCCGAACACTCAATAACCAGTGGGAATGGACTCATCTGCGAATACGCAAAGCCTACAACTCACTGCTGCACCTATCGCGCAACAATTGGTTGTTTACTTACCTTAAGCCACCACCGAATGCGCTTGATCCTAAACGCTGGGCTTCAACGACAAACAGTCTTGAAGGCGGCATAAACGCCCAGCTCAAACGCATCGCCGATGCGCACCGAGGCAGGTCAGGGGAACGCCAACGAAAAATGCTCGAGTGGTACCTCCACACCAAAAAGCAACTGCCTGACGATCCGCTAAATATCGCCAGGCAGTGCAATTATGGCCAAGATCAACTCGCCAAAGTCAACTATCTTGCCGAAGAAGACCACAACAAAGCCGACCAAGAAACAGGCCGACCAGCCTTCTACGACAACGCTATCCCAACCGAGTACGAACACTCGATAGGAATCAGAAAAGACCCCATGAAGTAACTAACCGTGTACCCGCCCCGCAACACGCCGAACGGACACACATTCTGCTACTTAACCC
>NZ_KV827750.1:0-215 GCF_001836185.1 Corynebacterium sp. HMSC036D03 | reverse complement strand
ACATACATCAGCCCTGAGTACGGGCTGACCGCGACAAACAATGACGCCTTGAACGCGGTATCACCACTGGCCTGATCTACTACAGGCACTTTGTCACCGGCCCAGTCGACATAAAGCTCTTGCCCTGGCTCATGGGTGATAACTTCGACGAGATCGTTGGCACGCAGAAATTCATTGAGCCCACTACAAAACTGGGAGTACTGGTACTTTGTCTT
>NZ_KV827749.1:296880-398778 GCF_001836185.1 Corynebacterium sp. HMSC036D03 | reverse complement strand
GCACAATCACAATCAACCACACAATGCAGAAAAAGTACATCGGCACACTATTGAGTTCTCAGACATCATTCGCATTAGTTCAACAACATTTAACCTGCTGTTTCTCTAAGCGACTGGAGTTCATACTTTAGCTAACAAGTCGATATCTTGTCAACCAAGAGTTAATCTCTCCGCCGACCGCTTGTCGCGGCGACTTCGATAAATATACGCACGCCCCTAAAGGTTGACAAATCGCCAGGTCAAACACGAAAACCGCCCACCTTAGGTGGACGGTTCTCACGACTTGTCGCGCTAGAAGCCTTTAAACCAGGCGTGCGCCCGCAAAGTTCTTCTTGCCGCGACGTAGGACGAGCCAGGTGCCATGCAGTAGGTCCTCTGCTGCAGGCTCCCAGTCATCCGATTCAATGCGCTGGTTGTTGACGTAAGCGCCACCTTCCTTAATGGTGCGGCGTGCAGCGCCCTTGGAATCAGCCAGACCAGAAGCCACCAGAAGGTCAACGATGGTCCGCGGCTCGCCTTCCGTAATCTCAGCGACTGTGGTTTCAGACAACGCACCCGCCAGGGTCTTTTCATCCAGTTCTTTAAGCTCCGCCTTACCGAAGAGTGCCTGGGCAGCAAGCTCGACTGCCTTGGTTGCCTCTTCACCATGAACCATGTTGGTCATCTCCTGAGCCAGGCGACGCTGCGCAGCGCGCTTGTATGGCTCTTCCGCCACGGCCTTCTCGTACTCCGCGATTTCTTCCTGAGTCAGGAAGGTGAACCAACGCAGGTAGTCAATGACGACAGAGTCGCCAGCGTTAAGGAAGTACTGGTACCAGGAGTAAGCAGAGGTCTTTTCAGGATCCAGCCACAACTTGCCGCCGCCGGTGGACTTACCGAACTTCTGCCCCTGGGCGTCGGTAACCAGCGGAACGGTGAGCGCATGGACCTTAGCGTTATCCATGCGACGGTTCAGATCGACACCAGAGACAATGTTGCCCCACTGATCGCCGCCGCCGATCTGGAGCACGCAATCGTACTCACGGTGCAGGTGCACGTAGTCGTTGGACTGCAGCAGCATGTAGGAGAACTCGGTGTAGGAGATACCGTCAGATTCCAGGCGGCGCTTGACGGTGTCGCGGTCAAGCATGGTGTTCAGCGAGAAGTTCTTTCCGATATCACGCAGGAAGTCGATAACGGAAAGGTTCATGGTCCAATCAGCGTTGTTAACCATGATGGCGGCGTTTTCGCCCTCAAAATCCACAAAGCGACGCAGCTGCTTCTGGATTGCCTGCAGGTTCTGCTCGATGACGTCCATGCTGAGCATGGAACGCTCGCCCACATCGCGTGGGTCACCAATAGTGCCGGTCGCACCACCAGCAACGGTGATCGGGCGGTGGCCAAATTCCTGGAAGCGGCGCAGCATAATCATCGGCACTAGGTGCCCTGCGTGGAGGGAATCCCCCGTCGGGTCGAAACCGCAGTACAGGGTAATCGGCTTTTCGCACTCTTCGCGCAGTGCGTCGAGGTCGGTGGACTGGTTGATGAGGCCGCGCCAAGACAGCTCGTCAATAATGTTCATAAAGGTCTTCCTAATTTCTTCCTAGATTCGAGGTGCAGAAAAGTTTGTTAGGCCTCTGCTTGTGCAGGCCATGCTTTTGCGTGATCAGCTAGCATCACTGGGATGTCGTCCTCGATGGGATAGGCAATGCCGAGACGCTCATTGACCAGAACCTGTGCATCCTCGTTATAGGTCAGCGGCCCTTTATCTTGGGGGCAGACCAAAATCTCTAGAAGTTGTGGATCAAGACTCATGGCGTTAATCCTACACTCGGCGCTTCGGCCGGCGGCTCCAACCCAGCGATGCGAAATGCACAAGCGAAAAGCCGGCCGTCTTCACTCCCTGAAGATGACCGGCTCCACTGGCTTAAGCTTCTGGGATCACCGAAGCCTGTGCCCATTTCTTAAATTCCGCGGCAATCTCGTCAACGCGTTCACGCTGTTCAGCGACCCGCATACCTGCGGTTCCACCCTTGGTAGAACGCGAGGCCACCGCACCATCGATGGTGAGTACGTCACGCACTGCAGGGAGCAAGCGCTTATCGACGCCGGCGAGCTCCTCATCGCTGAGGTCCACCAGGTCCACTCCCCTTGCCTCGGCAATCTGAACGCACGCGCCCGAAGCCTCATGTGCCTCGCGGAACGGAACGCCTTGGCGAACCATCCACTCGGCGAGGTCCGTTGCCAGAGTGAATCCACGTGGGGCAAGCTCACGCATGCGGTCTTCGTGGAATTCCAAGGTAGAAACCAGGCCGGTCATGGCTGGCAGCAGCAGATTGAGCTGCGCCACCGAGTCAACAATCGGCTCTTTATCCTCTTGCAGGTCACGGTTATAGGCCAAAGGCTGTGCCTTCAGTGTGGCCAGCAATCCGGAAAGGTTGCCAATGAGGCGGCCCGTCTTACCACGGGTTAGCTCCGCAACATCGGGATTCTTCTTCTGCGGCATGATGGAAGAACCGGTCGACCAAGCATCATCCAGGGTGACGTAACCGTATTCCGGAGTGCACCAATAGATGATTTCTTCCGCCAGGCGAGACATATCGACCGCGATCTGTGCCAAGACGAAAGCTGCCTCCGAGGCAAAGTCACGCGATGAGGTTCCGTCCAGAGAGTTCTCCGCAGCAGAATCGAAGCCCAGCTCCGTAGCTATTGCCTCTGGGTCGAGGTGCAGCGAAGAACCCGCAAGCGCGCCAGAGCCATAAGGCGATACAGCAAGGCGCTTGTCCAGATCCTTTAAGCGATCGACGTCGCGAAGCAAAGGTTGCGCGTGCGCCAGCAGCTGGTGTGCCAACAAGATCGGCTGCGCTGCCTGCGAGTGAGTCTTACCCGGCATGATTGCCTCCGGGTGCGCTGCTGCCTGCTGAGACAAAGCATCCACCAGGTCAGTGACCTGCAGAGCAATATCGCGAATGGCATCGCGGACCCACATGCGAAACAGGGTTGCTACCTGGTCGTTGCGGGAACGACCCGCGCGCAGGCGGCCGCCGACCTCAGGCCCGACGATGTCGATAAGCCCGCGCTCCATCGCACCGTGGACGTCCTCGTCGGTGGGCAACGGGCGAAACTCGCCGGAGGCTACCTTCTCCCCCAGCTGTGTCAGGCCATCGAGCATGGTCTGCAGGTCGGCGTCGGAAAGCAGGCCTGCTTTGTGCAGCACCTTGGCGTGTGCCTTGGAAGCCAGGACATCATATGGCGCCAAGACCCAGTCGAAGTGAGTAGATACGGACAGGGCAAACATTGCCTCGGACGGGCCGCCGGTAAAGCGGCCGCCCCACAATGCGCCCTCGTTAGTCTTATGCATTATTTCTTTCCGGTTGGGAAGCCGCCGTCGCGGTCACGCTGGTTGGAGATCTGGGTGGACAAGCCGTGCAGCTGGACAAAGCCCTTGGCCGCGGACTGATCGAAGGCGTCGCCAGTGTCATAGGTGGCCAAGTCGAAGGAGTACAGAGACTCACCCGAGCGGCGACCATTGACAGTTGCGGTGCCGGCGTGGAGAACCATGCGGATATCGCCGGTGACGTTCTCCTGGGAGGACTCGATGAAGGCGTCCAGGGAACGCTTCAGCGGCGAGTACCAGAGGCCGTCGTAGACCTCTTCGCTCCAGCGAGCGTCGGTCAGGCGCTTATAACGTGCGAGCTCACGCTCGACGGTGACATCCTCCAGCGCCTCGTGAGCCTTGATGAGCACCATGGCACCCGGGGCCTCGTAGACCTCGCGGGACTTGATGCCCACGAGCCGGTCCTCAACCATGTCGAGACGGCCGACGCCTTGTGCACCCGCGCGGCGATTGAGCTCTTCGATTGCTTCCAGAACGGTCACCGGCTTGCCGTCGATGGCGACGGGCTTGCCTTTTTCAAAGGAAATGATGACCTCATCGGGGGCGTTACCCAATGCCGGATCCTCGGTGTAGGCGTAAAGATCCTTTGTTGGCGGATTCCACAGATCCTCCAAAAAGCCGGTTTCTACCGCGCGGCCCCACACGTTTTGGTCAATAGAAAATGGCGAGGATGCGGACTGCTCAATCGGCAGGTTGATCTCCTCTGCGAAGGCGATTGCCTTGTCACGAGTCCAGGCGTAGTCACGCGCTGGCGCGATGATCTCTAGCGAAGGATCGAGTGCGCGGAAGGAAACCTCGAAGCGGACCTGATCGTTACCTTTACCTGTGCAACCGTGGGAAACATGTGTTCCGCCGTGCTCCTGCGCAGCTTTCACGAGGTGTTTGGTGATAAGCGGGCGGGAAATCGCAGAAACGAGCGGGTACTGCTTCATGTACATGCCGTTAGCCTTGATGGTAGGCAGGCAGTACTCTTCTGCGAATTCATCCTTAGCGTCAATGACGATGGACTCGACCGCGCCGCAATCGAGGGCGCGTTGGCGTACCGACTCCATATCCTCGCCACCCTGGCCAAGGTCAAGAGAGACAGCAACAACGTCGCCGCCGGTCATCTTAGCCAGGTAAGGGATCGCCACGGACGTATCCAGTCCGCCGGAATAAGCCAGTACAACACGTGCGCTCATAATCATTCTCCTTTGGTTATCTTCGAGCTATCGTTAATATTATACAATAGAACGTATAAAACCTAGACGTCGCGTGCTGTGAGCTTCTTCGCAAGTTCCTCGCCGGTGGTCGACTCGCGCGCGAGGACGAAAATAGTGTCATCACCAGCAATGCAGCCGACTACATCGCTCAAACCAACGCGGTCAATAAAGGAGGCCAAATACTGCGCAGCGCCGGCTGGAGTGCGCAGCATGGCGATGTTTCCTGAATGATCATGCGAGACAACAAGTTCGTCGAGCATGCGGCGCAGCTTCTCGCGGGGTCCGTTAAGCTGGTCTTCGAATTGCTCCAGCTCTCCGCCGACCATATAGAAGGAACGCCCGCCACCGCGCTTTACTTTCTTCGCGCCGAGCTCGTCAAGATCGCGCGAAAGGGTTGCCTGGGTAATGTCGATTCCCTCATCAAGCAGCAGCTCAGAAAGCTGCACCTGGCTGGTGACACGGGTGCGATCCAGAATTTCCAGGATCTTGGCTTGGCGCGCATTGCGCGTGGTCGGCGTCGTTGTCATCGCTAAAGAATTCTCCTTAAAACTCATGCCGGCAATCCGATATCCTCAAATGCGCTAAGTCTTAGTGCATTAAATTCGCTTTCAAGCATAAACCTTCAGCGTGAAGGATTCCGGAATTGTCCCGGCGGGAGCCATTAATTCTGCGTACGCTCGAAAGTTGCGCGGATATAGCTTGCGGACTCAGCCAACTTCTGGGTCTCCCATTCATCGAGCTTGGGGGCCAAGCGCTTTTCGACACCGCCGCGGCCGACAACCGATGGCATGGAAAGCGCAACATCGTCGATGCCGTATTCCCCCTCCAGCATGGAGCAGACCGGATGAACCGCCTTCTCATCCAGCATGATCGTTCGCGCAATCGCTACCGCGGAACGTGCCACACCAGCGTCGGTCCAGCCCTTTGCATTGAAGACGTCGTAGGCCGCGCCGACGACGGTTTCTTTGAGCTCTTCCTTACCTGGTAGCGAGCCCTGGTGGAGCTCTTCGAGTTCTTCCCAGCCCAAGCCCTGGACGTTCATTTTCGACAGCACTGGGAAGGCCGTCATGCCATGTTCACCCATCATGTAACCGGTGACAGACTTTGGATCGATACCGAGCTCGCGCCCTATAGCCCAGCGCAGACGCGCTGAATCGAGCATGGTGCCGGTACCAAAGAGTAGCTCGCGCGGGTAGTCGAACTCGCGGTGCGCAAGGGTAACCATTGCGTCCAGAGGATTGGTGATAAACAGGATGACCGCTTCACTCGTATGGGCAGTGATGCCTTCCATAACGTTGCGAACAACGTGGCCGGAAGAAACTGCCAACTCGGCACGGTCAGGAGCAGAACCCGGATTGTCCGGGTCCGGCTGCATGGACGCACCGGCAGAGACGATAATGAGGTCAGCATCAGCGCAGTCCGCGTAGGTACCGGCGTGGACGTGGATATGGTCAACGCCAGGCACGCCGGTGGATTGATCATGGTCCAGCGCCTCACCGTGTGCCACCTTATCGTTGACATCGATTGCGGCGATATCCGCGAAAAGGCCAGACTCCATGGCATAAGCAAGGACCGAGGATCCAACGTGACCCAGGCCAATACAAACAAGCTTTGTGGTGTTTAGGTTCTTCATATTCCCGAGCATAAACCTCACGCCGGACACGTGGTGCTTTAGCTGACGGTGGCGTCGGAAAGCGCCAGCGCAAAGCGGTTAACCGCGGCGTCCAGCTCTGCCTCTTCAATCACCAGCGGCGGCGTCAAACGCACGACGGAATCATTCGGCGCATTCACAATTACTCCGTGCTTGAAGCCGGCGCTGACCACCTGTTTAGCCACAGGGCGTTCCAGAACCACGCCCAACATCAGGCCGCGACCGCGCACTTCTACTACGCCAGGCAACGCAGCTACGCGTTCTGCGAGCCGCTCTCCCTTGTTGCGTACCTCAGCAATGAACGCGGCATCGATAGTGTCCAGTACCGCATTTGCCGCCGCACACGCAACGGGATTGCCGCCAAAGGTCGTGCCGTGGCTACCCGGAGTAAGCAAATCCTTCGCCGCGCCCCGTACGATGGTCGCGCCGATGGGCAGGCCCGCCCCCAAGCCTTTGGCCATGGTAATCACATCGGGCAAGATTCTCGCAGACTGGAAAGCGAAGAAGTCACCAGTACGCCCGACGCCAGTCTGAACCTCATCAACAATCAAGAGGAGCTCGTATTCATCGCATAACTGGCGCACCTTAACCAGAAATCCATCCGGCGCGGGAATCACTCCGGTCTCGCCTTGGATAGGCTCCAAAATGATTGCCGCGGTATTGGCTGGGTCCTGTTCCACCAATGTGCGCAGATATTCAATGTCGCCATAGGGATAAAATTCCACGCCAGCTGGCAGCGGCTCGAAAGGCGCCCGTTTGCCCGGCTGCCCCGTCATCGCGAGCGCGCCCATCGTACGCCCGTGGAATCCGTGGTGCGCCGCCAGCACCCGCTTCTTTCCAGTCAAGCGTGCTACCTTGAACGCAGCCTCGTTGGCCTCAGTACCGGAGTTGCAGAAGAATACCCGGGCATCGCTATCGCCCACCCGAGCCTTGAGCTTCTGTGCAACCTCAACCACAGGCTCGCTAGCAAAAAGGTTGGATACGTGCGCCAACTTAGCCACCTGCTGGCTTACCGCCTGAACTACGGCAGGATGCCCGTAGCCTAGTGAATTGACCGCAATGCCGGCCAGCATGTCAATGTAGGACTTCCCCTCTTCATCAACCACGGTAGATCCTGCACCTGAGACCAATCCGAGCGGCGGAGCGCCGTAGTTATTCGCGATCGCCTCGTTCCACTGCTTTATAAGCGAAGTCATGCGTTATCGTCCTTTCTAAAGACCGTTCCTTCCGGATAATCAGCACGGTCATAGTTATCAGGCAGAATCATCGTTCCGATGCCGCCGGAGGTCAGCAGCTCTAGGACCACCGCATGCTCGGTGCGGCCATCGATAACGTGGGCCGCATTTACCCCTGCCTCCACTGCTTTAAGGCAGGCCTCCATCTTGGGGATCATCCCGCTGTCTAAGGTGGGCAAGAGCTGCGAAAGCTCGCTGCACTCAATCTTGGAGACCAAAGAATCGGAATCTGGCCAGTCGGTATAAAGGCCCTCCACGTTGGTTAGGACCACGAGCCTTTCCGCACCCACAGCGCTAGCAAGCGCACCCGCCGCGGTATCCGCATTCACGTTATAAACCTCGCCATCCCTACCGGGCGCAATGGTTGACACAACGGGAATCCTTCCCGCATCCACGATGTCCATCAAGGCTTCGGGGTTGACGTCGGTAATATCGCCGACCAAACCAATGTTTGTCAGCCGCCCATCGATGTTGACCAGGCGCTTTCGGGCGCGAAATAGTCCTGCGTCCTCGCCCGAAGTGCCCACCGCGTAGGGCCCGTGGGAGTTGATGAGGTTGACCAATCCCCTGCCCACCTGGCCAAACAAGACCATCCGTACGACTTCCATAACCTCCGGGGTGGTTACCCGAAAGCCACCTTTGAATTCGCCCTCGATGCCGAGCCTGCCCAGCATCTGGTTGATCTGCGGGCCGCCGCCGTGGACGACAATCGGCTTCGCGCCTACCGCGCGCAGAAAAACCATGTCTGCCGCGAACGCCGCCTTGAGCCGCTCATCCACCATGGCATTACCGCCATACTTCACCACGACTATTTTGTCGCGATAATGCTGGAGCCACGGCAGTGCCTCCGCCAAGACCGTGGCCCGCTCCAAGTTCGTTAACTGCATAGTCTCCTCGCCTTTGCCTATTCCCCGAAGCTAAGAGCTATAGGCCGAGTTGATTTCGACGTACTGATGAGACAGATCCGTAGTCCGTAAAAATGCTCGGCCTGGCCCGTTAAGACCTAAGTGAACGTGGACGTCAATATCGATTCCTGATAGGTCCACCTCGCGCGCGCCGGGCGCGCCCGTGGAGTTGATGCAGACAGGCTGATTGTTGAAGGCAACAGAGATGTTTTCCGGGTCCATATCCGCGTCCGCCATGCCCACTGCCGCAAGGACGCGGCCCCAATTGGGATCGGAGCCAAACATCGCACACTTGAACAGGTTATCCCGGCCCAGCGTCCGCGCAGCGGCAAGCGCCTGCGCATCGTCAGTGGTGCCCTCGACGGTGATTTTGACGCGCTTGGTCACCCCTTCCGCGTCGGCCTGCAGCTGATCCGCGATATCGGCACAGGCTTTAAGAACAGCATCGTCGAGCTCTTCCTGCGAAGGCTCGATGCCCGATGCACCATTTGCCAAGATGATGACGGTGTCATTAGTCGAGGTCGAGCCATCAATATCTAAGGTATTGAAGGTCGCATCGCATGCACTGTGCAGCGCTTGCTGCAGCGCGGCAGGCGTGGCCGCGGCGTCGGTTGTCAGGCACACGAGCATCGTTGCAAGCGAGGGCGCCATCATGCCCACGCCCTTGCCCATCGCACCCAAAGTCCATCCACCACCGTGCACCACAGCTTCCTTCGCCACGGTATCGGTGGTCATTATCGCCTCGGCGGCAGCGTGACCTCCTTCTGAGCTGAGTTGCCCCACGACGCCGCGAACGCCGCCCAATGTTTTATTCATCGGCAAAGGCTCGCCAATCAGCCCTGTGGAGCATACAGCGATATCTTGCCCGACAATTCCAGTTAGAGCAGCAAGTTCATCCACCATGGCTTGGGCATCTTTGTCGCCTTGCTTCCCGTTACAGGCGTTGGCGTTGCCCGAGTTATACAACACGGCCCTTACCTGCCCGTCTGCGACGGCGGCCTTGGAAAGTTTTACCGGTGAGGCAACGACCCGGTTGCGAGTAAATACCGCCGCTGCATTAAAGTGTGGGCCTTGATTTACAACGAGCGCCATATCTGATTTCCCAGATGGCTTAATCCCAGCAGTAGTTGCTCCCGCCACAAAGCCTTTCGGCGCGGTAACGCCAGTCGGTTTGGGAACGGGCCCTCCTAGCGTGGTGGGCGATAGAGACATGGTCTTCTCCTAATTAGAAAGGTGGCTATTAATAACCTCCTAGGGCGCGACGGCCGCCTGTGGCAGGCCGTAGGCTTCTTCAAGCCCTAGCGCGAGATTCATACATTGAACGGCGGCACCGGCGGTACCCTTGGTCAGATTGTCGAGCGCAACAGTGATGAGCAATCGTCGGGCACGACCGTCCACATGAGCCTGGATATGCACCATATTGGAGCCCACTACGTTCTGCGTTTCTGGCTGGATTCCTTCTGGCAAAACTAGGCAAAAAGGCTCGTCCTTGTAGAAGTCCGCGAAGGCTTTGTGCACCTGGGAGGCATCCACTCCTCCGGCAAGAGGAGCGCTGATAGTTGCCAAAATCCCCCGCACCAGCGGGGCCAAGACCGGAGTAAAGCTGAGGTTGAGCTCAGCGTCACCGTGCACGAAAGGCGCCAGGTTCTGCACCATCTCCGGGGTATGACGGTGCGTGCCGCCCGGCGAATAGGCGCGCAAACTGCCCATGGTCTCAGCACCAAGCAACCCCACTGCGGCCTTCTTGCCTGCACCGGAAACGCCAGTAACCGCAACCACGTTGAGATCAGGTTCGATGAGCTCCTGCGCCAAGGCCGGCACAGCACCCAAAGTCACGGCGGTGGGAAAGCATCCCGGCACCGCTACCTGCGATGCCCCCTGCAGCTGTACGCGATTTCCAGGCAGCTCTGGGATGCCATAAGGCCACGCATCCGCGTAATCCCCACCATAGAACTCCCGCCAGTCCTCTTCGCTCCGGAGGCGGAAATCGGCCGCGCAATCAATCAACACCGGCGCTGCGACGCCGGTGCTTTGCGACGCCGCCTCTATCTCCCGCGCCACCGGTTGCCCGGCTGTGGAGTGCCCACAGAGGGCGCCAACGCGCAGCTCACCGGACAAATATGCTGGATGAGACAAGAGCAGGCGCAGAATCTCTCCGCCTGCATACCCGGAAACGCCCGCGATGGCTACTGAAATACTCATGCGGGAAACGCATAACAAGTTATGCAAGGCGCTGCAATATATATGAGGAATCTTTTATATCGCTCCAAAACGCAAAGTGCCTCCCGCGGCCCTCCTCCACCAATTAAGTGGAGAAGAAAGCCAAGCGGGAGGCACTAAACACTGAGCCTGAGGGCCGCAACCCTCGAGCCGCAGCTTAGGAGTAAATCAGCACCTGAGTTACCAGCATGATGCCGCCGAAGACCAGAAGGAAGACCATCATCGGCCAGACGAAGCGCAGCCAGTGCGTGTACTTCATCTTCAGCATCTGCAGCGTTGCCATGACCAGGCCGGTCGGGCAGATGAACAGCATTGCATACTGTCCCCACTGATAAGCACAGACCACAATCCAACGGTCGATGCCCACCGTATCTGCCAGCGGCGCCATAATCGGCATGGACAGCACAGCTAGGCCGGAGGAGGAAGGAACAACGAAGCCCAGCAGGAAGAAGATGATCATCAGCATGATGATGAAGACTGGACCATGCATTCCCTCAACCAGGTTGGTTGCAGAGTTCAGCAGTGTATCGGAGATATGACCATCATTGAGCACCAGGTTGATGCCGCGGGCCAGACCGATAATCAGGGAAACGCCGACCAGGCTGGAAGCACCCTCAGTGAAGGCGTCGCAAAGCTCAGCTTCGCCCAAGCGATTCTCACCGGTTGCCGCAATGAACATGATGGCCAGGGCCACCGTGAGGAATGCGGCCGCCATCGTTGGGAACCACCAGCCCTGGGACATAACACCCCAGACCATCAACGGGAACGCGATAGCGAAGAGGATGAGGATGACCTTCTGACGAAGGTCGAACTTCTTAACGTCACCGGTGGCGTCCATGGACCACTGGCCCTCAAAGACTTCCTTATCCTCCAGGACATAGGAGAAGTTCGGGTCTGCCTTGAGGCGACGCGCATACCAAGCCATGTAGCTAATCACCACGATGCCGCCGACGACACAGCCGACCAGACGCCATACGATGCCGTCCGTGAAGTTGATACCCGCCGCGTTCGACGCGATAACAACCGAGAACGGGTTAATCGTAGAGAACGCCGTACCCATGGAACCTGCCAGGAAGATGGCACCCACCACGACGATGGCGTCATAGCCTAGCGAGATAAAGATTGGGGCGAGGATCGGGTAAAAAGCAACAGCTTCCTCCTCCAAGCCACAGGCGGAACCGCCCATCACCATCAGCACGGAGACCACGACAACGAGCAGGAACTCGTGCCCCTTAGTCTTCTTGGTCAGTGCGACCAGGCCCGACTCGAAAGCGCCCGTTGCGCGGACCACGCCAATGAGGCCACCCAGCACGAGGATGAACACGATGATGTCAACGGCCTCGATGGTGCCCTGCACCATGCTGACCGGGATATCCCACAGACCAGCCGGGTTCTGAGTGACATGCTCATAAGTGCCCGGGACGGAAACTGCCTGCGTCAGTGCACCAGAGGTGAACTGATCGATGTTGATCTGCACGCCCAGGCTATCGAGAGTCTTTTGCGTAGCGTCCAGAACGTCGACCGAACCATCAGGGTTGGTCACATTCAGCTTGCCCGAGTCAGGGTCATACATCAGCTTCGAATACGAGCCTGCCGGAACCAGCCAGGTGGCGATTGCAGAAATCACCGTCAGGGCAAACAGAATCGTAAAAGCAGACGGAACTGAGAAGTGGAACCTCCGCTTCTTCTTGCGGTCTGTATCCTTCTCTTTCAGTGGCGCGGTCATGGCGCCTTCCTTTCATATCATAAAAGGCCGGGGAAGCCAGCACATACTGTCTTACCCGGCCAATAAACTTCTCCTAAGAGGTTATAACGGTTCCGACGGAACCAGTCATGGCTTCACCGGCATGTTCGAGCGAGGTGATGATTGCTCGACGGCCGGCGCCCGAACGGGCGAACTCCAAGCAGGCTTCCACCTTCGGCAGCATTGAGCCTGGTGCAAAGGCTGCATCATCAATCAGCTTCTCTACCTCGTCAACGGTGACCTTCTCCAGAGCCTTTTGTTCTGGAGTGTTAAAGCCGGAGTACGCGTAGTCAACTGCGGTGAGAATCAACAGGGTGTCTGCCTCAATCTGCTGAGCGATAAGAGCCGCGGTGCGGTCCTTATCGATGACTGCGGTGACACCGCTGAGCTGACCTTCCTTGCGGACGACTGGGATGCCGCCGCCACCGGCTGCGATGGCAATGCCACCGGAGCCCAGGATGTTGGCGATGCTCCTTGCCTCTACAACCTCGATAGGAAGTGGCGAGGCAATGACCCAACGCCAGCCGCGGCCGGAATCCTCGACGTAGGTGTTGCCGGTTTCCTTAGCCAACCGCTTTGCCTCTTCCTCGCTGTAGTACACACCGATGGGCTTGGTTGGGTTATCAAAAGCCGGGTCGTTTTCGTCGACAACCGTCTGTGTGATGAGGGAATAGCAGTCGCGCTCTAGGTTCCGCATGCGCAGCACATTCTCAATGGCCTGCTGGAGGTGGTATCCGATGTAGCCTTCGGACATTGCACCGCACTCGGCGAAAGGAATCTCTGGCGTGGTTCCCTCCTGGTGTGAGAAGTCGGAGGAAACCTTGATCATGCCAACCTGTGGACCGTTGCCGTGGGTAACCACGACCTCGTGGCCGGCCTCGATGAGGTCAACGATTGAGTCGGCGGTCTGGCGGATTGCTTCCAGCTGCTCGGTTGGGGTGTTTCCAAGGGCGTTGCCACCTAGGGCAACGACAACACGTCGCTTATCCATTGCACTTTCTCCTGGTGAAAAGACCTTGATTTTCTAGGACAAGGTGGCGTACATGACCGCCTTGATGGTGTGCAGACGATTCTCTGCTTCATCGAAGACCTTGGAGTAAGCGGACTCGAAGACCTCGTCGGAGACCTCCATCTCGCTAACTCCGAGCTTCTCGGAGATTTCCTTGCCAATGACGGTCTTGACGTCGTGGAAGGAAGGCAGGCAGTGCATGAAGATGGCGTCGTCGGCAGCCATTGCCATGACATCCTTGGTGACACGGTATGGCTCGAGCAGCTTGACGCGCTCCTCCCAGAGCTCAGCCGGCTCACCCATGGACAGCCAGATGTCGGTGTAGATGACGTGGGCGTCGGTGCAGGCTTCCTTGACGTCTTCGGTCAGGGTGACGGAGCCGCCGGTCTCGGCTGCAATCTTGGTGCACTCCTCGACCAGGCCATCTTCTGGCATCTGTGCCTTCGGGCCACAAGCGACGAAGTGCATGCCGAGTTTTGCACAGACAACCATGAGGGAGTTTGCAACGTTGTTGCCTGCATCGCCCATGAAGACCAGCTTCAGACCCTTCAGGCCCCGTGGGAAGTTCTCCTCTACAGTGAGCATGTCTGCAATCATCTGGGTCGGGTGGAACTCGGTGGTCAGGCCGTTCCAAACTGGAACGCCTGCGTTTGCGCCCAAGTCCTCAACAATCTCCTGAGCGAAGCCGCGGTACTCGATGCCGTCATACATGCGGCCCAGCACGCGAGCGGTGTCCTCGATGGACTCCTTCTTGCCCATCTGCGAGCTATCCGGCGCCAAGTAGGTAACGCCCATGCCAAGGTCGGAGCCGGCAACCTCGAATGCACAGCGGGTACGGGTCGAGGTCTTCTCGAAGAGGAGGGCGATGTTCTTGCCCTCGAGGTAGCGGTGCGGCACACCGGCCATCTTCATTTCTTTGAATTGCTTGGAGAGGCGGATAAGGTAGCGAATCTCGTCTGGGGTGTAGTCCAAAAGCTTGAGGAAGTTACGTCCGCTGAGGCTTACTGGCATTGTTGCCAACTCCTTTCTTTAATAGGGCCTTTTACCCTATTGTCACTCCGGCTACTCCCCTTCAATTCACACTCATGGGGTGCGCCGGCCGAACCCGGAAGCCTTGTGCTTCTCATCTGAAGTTCTGGCTTTATCGTGACTCGATTTCCTCACCCAAGCAAGCGCTAATCGAGCTTATTTTTCATTAAATCCGGAGTTGACCGCCACTAAACCCGGTTTAAACCACTCTTGAGGTGCAGGTTTACACGCAAGGTTTATATTGTGACATCCATCTCTTCTTCTAGAGACGGTAACGCAACCTACAAATTCACCCGGTTTAAACCGCTGCCCAAACGCGAGCAAAAGCCGGTTACATTACCCCTGACCAGTACCCCTCAACCAATAGGTCACGAGACTCGTAGGATGACTTTTTCAAAATGTTGTGAACGTGGACCTTTACGGTAGAAAGCGAGATGCCGAGTTCGTCCGAGATCTCGCGATTGCTCTTGCGGGCAAGCACCAGGCCGGCCACTTCACGCTCGCGCTTCGAAAGGCCATGGACCTCCGAAAAGCGCTCAAGGCTGCGCTCATGAAAGTCATCCGCTGCCGCATCTGCGATTGGCTTAACCGCCGCATCCGCACCAACGTGGCGCAGAACCACTCGCGCATGAGAGATGACCGCCCAGCCGATGGCAACGATTAGAACGTTTTCCATAAAATTGCGCTCCGGCAAGAATGAGAGCACATCGGGCCCGGCAGCCTCCCAGTCAAAGATGAGCTGATAGTAAACGTTCTCTGCCACCACCAGCACGGCACAGATAGCGACCTGGAAGAAGAGATGGCGGTAGGAATAAAGGCGTGCGCGCTCCGCGGGATCATTCGCGCGCAAGTAGCAGCCAAAGCCATAGCAAAGCAGAAATGTCAGCGTGATAGGCCGCATGTTGAAGAAAAGGAACTGGCGTAGTGCCGGGTCCTCTACTGCCCACAAGGCCGCGACGCTGCCTATCAGGAACAACCCGACGCAGGCATGCGGCAGAAAGCGCCAGCCATTTAAGTAGCGCTGCACCACGATGGCCATCACAGCCATCATCACGCCACCCAGCAATATCGACTCGAAAGGCGCCGTAATTGCGTAAACAGAAACCTCACGGTTAGCCATTCCGCCGTGGATGAACTGCGTTCGAAAGACAAGCGCTATATCGAAGGCATAGACACCGAAGAATACCGCCAACAGTTTGAAGACTTGGGAGCGGGTGGCCACCAGGCATCCCACGCAGACGCCGGCGACCAGGACGCTGGCTAGCAGCATGCAGATAGTGAAATAGAAGACGGCATACTCTAGCACCAGCACCTACTTTCCCAGCAGCGAGAGAGAAAAACTGCCGGTTTCAAGTCAGACCCAATAACTTGGGTAATCATAGCTCACATCATTAAGGATTCATAAGAATAGGACCGAGCAGTCACCCATAATTAGAAGTGATCTGCACGGTCCTTAGCGCGACTCAACGCGCGGGTTTAAAGCCTCGTTTAAGCGCGCATCTGAGCGCCCAAACGCTGCTCGGCCAACTTCGCTGCAGCCAGACGGTGCTCGTTTGCTTCCTCGTCAGTCAGCGTGCGGTCGGAGGCACGGAAGATCAGCTGGAAGGCTAGTGACTTTTTATCCTCACCGAGCTGCTCACCGCGGAAGACGTCGAAAAGCTCAACGCCCTCGAGCAGTTCGCCGGCGCCTTCCTCCACGACCTTACGCACGGACTCAGCAGGAGTGTCTTCGTCGACTACCAACGCGATGTCTTGGTGCAGTGCCGGGAATGCAGACAGAACCGGAGCCGGGAACATCTCCTCAGTAGGCAGCGCGTTTACATCCATCTCCATCGCGCAGGTGCGTGCCGGCAGGTTCAGTGCCTCGAGGATCTCTGGATGCAGCTCGCCTGCATGGCCCACGACGACGCTTTCACCATCGACGACAGCCTTAATCGCTGCGCAACGGCCCGGGTGCCACGGCAGCTCGGAGTTAGCCTCTACCTCGATCTCTACGCCGGCCGCGCGAGCGACCAGGCGCGCAGACTCAATGGCATCGGCGTAGGTGTAGGCGCGACCCTTGCCCCAGGGGCCCTCGTGCTCGACGTTGCCGGTAGCAACGGTGGCCACGTGCAGCGGCTGGTACGGCAGGGAGTCGCGCAGCTCCTGAACGACGGCGTCGCTTGGACGCTCCTCAACGGAAGGCATTGCGGAAGCATCCGCACGCTTGAAGGAAACCTGCTGCAGGCCGAACAGCGCGAGGTCGTTGCGGCCGCGGGCGACGTTGCGTGCGACTGCTTCGAGCATGTTCGGCAGCAAGGTGGTGCTCAGAATTGCCTTGTCTGACTCGAGCGGGTTCTGCACCGAAATGGTCTTGCGGCGCTCGTCATCGCCTTCCAGGCCGCAGACATCGAAGGTGTTGTTGGCGATGAACGGCGAAGGAAGCACCTCGGCGTAGCCGGCATAAGCCAGGCCATGGCCGATGGCGCGGCGACGCTTCTGTGCCGGGGTCAGACCGCGGCCACCAACTGGGGTCGGCAAAATGGTCGGGATGTCCTCTAGGCCTTCCAGACGCAGCACCTCCTCGATGAGGTCAACATCCATGGTGATGTCGGTGCGCCAGGTAGCCGGGGTAACCAGCAGGTTGTCACCGGACTCTTCAACCTCGCAGCCGACCTCTTGGAGACGGTTCACGACGGTCTCACGGGAGTATTCAACACCGGCATACTCGCTCGGCTTGGTAGCGCGCATGGTGATCTGCTGCGGACGAGCGACCTCGCCGACCAGGGTGCGGCCGGCTTCGATGGTTCCGCCAGCGATCTGCACGAGCAGTGCACAGGCGACGTCGAGTGCAACTTCAACGATGGCCGGATCTACGCCTCGCTCAAAGCGGCGGGATGCCTCAGAAGACAGTTTGTGGCGGCGCGAGGTGCGAGCCACGGTGATGGAATCCCAGTTTGCGGCCTCGAAGTAGACGTTGGTGGTGCCGTTTTCGCCCTCGGTAATCTCCGAGCTCGTTCCGCCCATCACGCCGGCCAGGGACTGGATACCGTTGTCGTCGCAGATGACTACGTCTTCGGCGTCCAGGGTGCGCTCAACGTGGTCGAGGGGCTCGAACTTCTCCCCTGCCTGCGCGTTACGTACAACAAGGTCGCCAGAAATCTGATCGGCGTCGAAAGCGTGCATCGGCTGGCCGAGCAGCAGCATGACGTAGTTGGTTACGTCGGTTGCTGGGTTAACAGGGCGTTGGCCTGCCAGCATGAGCTCGCGCTCCATCCAGAACGGAGTGCGCGCGGTCGGGTCAATGCCAGTGACCTTCCGCAGGCCAAAGCGCTGTGCCTTGGTCTCCTCGCGCAGCTCAACATTGATGAGTGAGCCACTAGCCTCCGGCACAGCGCTGACATCGATGCCAGCAACGGATGGGTCCTGCGCCGGGCACGCGTAGTCAAGGCCGAAGGCCGAGGCAACCTCGCTGCCGAGGCCGCGCAGGGAAAGCGCGTAGCCACGGTCCGGTGTGATGTTGACGTCGAAGACAGTATCGTCCAGCCCCAAGAATGGACGGGCATCCTGGCCGACTTTGTCCGCGAACTCCTCGCCCAAGGTTATGATGCCATCGGACTTCTCAGCGATGCCCAACTCGGCCGCGGAGCACATCATGCCCGCAGAGATCTTGCCGTAGGTCTCACGTGCGGAGATCTTGAAGCCGCCTGGCAGCTCAGCGCCCGGCAGGGAGACTACGACGTAGTCCCCCAAGCGGAAGTTGCGCGCACCACAGATGATGCCCTGCAGCTCGCCAGTGCCGTTAGCGTCGCCGACATTGATCTGACAGTAGCGGATGGGCTTCTTGAAGCCCTCGAGCTCCTCGAAGGAGTCAACGTGGCCGATAACGAGCGGGCCGGTGATTTCTGGCAGACCCTCGTAGCCCTCGGTCTCAAAGCCGACGCGAACGAAACCAGCGTCGAGTTCTTCCGGAGTGACGGACCAGCCGGGGTTTTTCGCGCCAAGCAACCTGGTTACCCAGCTCTGGGAAATAAGCATTGTGTCTAAATTCCTTCCTAATTGCGGGGTAAACGGTTATGCCTGGACGCCGAACGGCAGGGTGAAACGAACGTCGCCTTCGACCATGTCGCGCATATCGGTCAGGCCGTTGCGGAACTGCAGGGTGCGCTCCAGGCCCATGCCGAAAGCGAATCCGGTGTATTCCTCCGGGTCAACGCCTACTGCGCGCAGGACGTTCGGGTTGACCATGCCGCAGCCGCCCCACTCGATCCACCCGGCGCCGCCCTTCTTGTTCGGGAACCAAACGTCAACCTCAGCGGAAGGCTCGGTGAATGGGAAGTAGTTGGTGCGCATGCGCGTCTTGGTCTCTGGGCCAAACAGTACCTTCGCCAGGTGATCCAGAGTGCCGCGCAGGTGTGCCATGGTAAGCCCCTTGTCCACTGCCAGGCCCTCGACCTGGTGGAAGACTGGGGTGTGGGTGGCATCGAGCTCGTCGGTGCGGAAAACACGGCCCGGGCAAGCAATGTAGAGCGGGACATCGCGGTCCAACATGGTGCGTACCTGCACCGGTGAGGTGTGCGTGCGCAGAACCTGTCGCGAATCTTCCTTACCCACGTGGAAGGTATCTTGCAGGGTACGTGCCGGGTGGTCAGGTTTGAAGTTCAGGGCGTCGAAGTTAAAGTACTCCGCCTCGACCTCAGGACCCTCGGCGATCTCCCAGCCCATGCCAACGAAGATGTCGGCAATGCGCTCCGACAGCGCGGTAATTGGGTGCAGTGCACCGGTCTGAGTGCGGGTGGTCGGGATGGTCACGTCGACGGTCTCTGCCGCCAGCTGCGCCTTCCGGGCCTCTGCTTCCAGCTGCTGCTGGACCTGAGCAAAGCGCTTTTCGACGCGACCGCGGGCCATGTTGACGTTCTTGCCTGCGTCTTTGCGCTGGTCCTTTGGCAGGCTGCCGAGCATGGTGCGTGCCTGTGGGATATAGCCCTGCTCGCCCAAGTGCTCGCGGCGAGCGGCAGCCAGCTCATCGAGGCTTGTAGCAGCGTCAAATGCAGCTATGGCGGAATCGGCAGCCGCGCCCAGCGCGGCTTCGGTCAATTCGATCTGAGATGTGTCGGACACGTGCCTTGAAACCTTCTTCTTGCGCGAAAACTAACGGCGCTAATCATACCGTAGTGACCGTCACAAGAAGCCAGCAGGGGCACCAGCTAGCGGCTATGAGACTTCGCAGATTCGTAAAGACATATAGAAGCGGCGGTGGCGAGATTCAGCGACTCCGCGCGGCCCAAAATAGGAATGCGCACGCGCATATCTGCCTCGTCGAGCAGCTCCCCTAGCCCGTGTGCCTCGTTGCCAAATAGCCACGCGGTGGACTGGCTGAGATCTGCCTCGGCAAGGTCGACCTCGCCGTCGGCTGCGGTGGCAAGAATCTGCATGCCGGACTTGCGCAACTGCCCCAGGACGTCCTTGATGTTAGGTTCGCGCGCAACGGGAACGTGGAAGAGCGAACCTGCTGAGGAACGCGCCACCTTGCAGCCCAGGGGATCCACGGTCTCGCCGGCGAAGATGACGCCGTCGGCGCCCATGGCGTCAGAAGTCCTGATCAAGGTACCCGCGTTGCCTGGCTCCGAGGTCAAGACCGGAACCGAGACCAGACGTGGTTTGGCGTTGAGAATCTTGCCCACTGACCACAGCACCGGCTTGCAGAGGGCAAATAGCCCGGTGGTGCTTGCGGTATCAGACATGTGGCGCGCTGCTTTACCCGTGATGGGATGGACGTAGACATCCATGTAGCCGGCAGCGGTGACAATGTCTGCGAAACGCTCAGCCGCTTTCTCGGTGACGAAGACATCGGTTGCGGCACCGGTGGACACTGCCGCGTCCACCGCATTTTCGCCCTCAATGATGAACTGCTTGGCCTTGCGCCTATTAGCCGCGCGGTGCAGCTTGACCGCATTAACGATGCGCGGGGTTCTCTCAGTAAAAGCAGATTCAAAGTCCAATTCCATAGACCCCAATCTAGCAGCGCATACGCCCCACACACCAAAAGGATTAAGCCACACCCCCAAAAGCACCAAAAGCCCCAGAAAACCACCAAACCCACCACAGCAAAAGCCGTAGTGGGCAAGTATTAGAGCTCGGGCTTTAAGTGAGCAAACGCTTAGCGACGCAGCGGGATACCGCGTCCGTCACGGTCGTATCCGCCGGCACCCGCGATGATCATGATGAACTCGACGAATGCCCAGATCTCGAGGGCGCCACCGATGAAAAAGCCGATGATCACGATGAGGGTCACAGCGGAAACCACGAAGGTAATCAGCTGTGCGATACCGCGGTTGGTCTTGCCCAAGTAGAAGTTGTGTGCGCCCAAGTATCCGAAGAAGAAAGCCAGCAGCATCGCTGCAACCCAGGACTTCTGCTCAACGCCTGCTGGGTACTGCTGAACTGGGTAGGCCTGGCCGAACTGTGGCTGACCGCCCTGGTATGGAGCAGGCGTAGGAGCGTTGTTGTTGAACTGCTGCGGCTGCTGGCCAAACGGGTTCTGCGGCTGGTTGCCGTAGCCTTGAGGGTTTCCGTTGTTTGGATAGGTCATAGAAGGCTCCTGAGAAATGGGCAAAAGATGAAAAGGAGTACACGCCGGAAAAGTCCGCGCCGTGTGTCACAGACAAACTAGCACGAGCTAACTGCGACTTCCTAGATGGGTATAGATAACTGGGGAAAAATCCCCAAATACATAAAAGCTCCCCCTATCCTTTCACACCATAATTGACGGAAAGTAGTAGCGGGAGCTTTAAAAGTAATACGCTTTGCGCATACCTATTTAACTAGGCAGCCTTCGGAGCGTTGATGTCCTCCGGCAGAGCAGCCTTGGCTGCCTCGCACAGTGCGGAGAATGCCTCGAAGTCGTTGACTGCGAGCTCAGCGAGGATCTTGCGGTCAACCTCGATCTCAGCCAGGCGCAGGCCGTGGATGAGGCGGTTGTAGGTGATGTCGTTCATGCGGGCAGCGGCGTTGATGCGCTGGATCCACAACTTACGGAACTCAGACTTACGGGCGCGACGATCGCGGTAAGCGTAAGTCATGGAGTGCAGCCACTGCTCCTTAGCCTTACGGTACAGGCGGGAACGCTGGCCGCGGTAGCCCTTAGCGGACTTCAGAATCGCGCGACGCTTCTTCTTAGCGTTAACTGAGCGCTTTACTCGTGCCACAGTATTACTTCCTTATCTTGTGTGGGTCTAGTAAGTGGGTTGATTCGGCGCTAATTAGGAGCGGCCGAGCAGGCGCTTTACGCGCTTGACGTCGGAAGGTGCAACGTCCTTGGTGCCCTTGAGACGACGGGTCTGCTTGGATGGCTTGCCCTCCAGCAGGTGGCGGCGGCCAGCCTGCTCACGGCGCAGCTTGCCGGAACCGGTCACCTTGATGCGCTTGGCGGTGCCCTTGTGGGTCTTCTGCTTCATGAGAATTAAGTCCTTAGATCCTAAATGGAGTTTGGTCTACTTCTTGCCCTTGCGGACGGGTCCCAGAACCATGGTCATGTTGCGACCATCCTGCTTGGGGCGGGACTCGACGGAGCCGTACTCAGCGACATCCTCGGCGAGGCGCTCCAACAGGCGGAAACCAAGCTCCGGACGCGACTGCTCGCGGCCACGGAACATGATGGTTACCTTGACCTTGGAACCCTTCTCCAGGAAGCGCACCACGTTGCCCTTCTTGGTCTCATAATCGTGATCATCGATCTTCGGACGGAACTTCTGTTCCTTGACCACAGTCTGCTGTTGGTTCTTGCGGGCTTCGCGAGCCTTCTGAGCCTGCTCGTACTTAAACTTTCCGTAGTCCATGATCTTGGCTACGGGCGGCTTTGCATTAGGCGCAACCTCAACAAGATCAAGGTCTGCTTCATATGCAAGCTTGCGAGCATCATCAGTACGGACGATGCCCACCTGTTCACCACCGGGGCCAACTAGACGGACCTCGGGTACTCGGATGCGCTCATTGATGCGAGCTTCAGCGCTGATTGTGGTTCTCCTCGATTAAGGGGGTGGGTTAGTGATGTGCCTACCGAGACCACAAACGAAAAACCCGGTCTGCCATAAGGCAGCCGGGAGTTCTCACAAAAATGCCGAGGTATTAACCTCAACCCTTTTACCTTTATCCTTCGAACCAAATAGGTTCGCGGCTTCAGGTGGGAGAAACTCCGCTTGTGACCCGTGACCTCCTGGAGAAGGCCCTACGGGCGGTAGTGCTGATTAGTATAACCCCCACTTCCCGCAGAGCCAAATCGCCACGCGCAACTAACTACGCGCTCACTGCCAGAGGCGACTACAGGAGCTCCTTCAGGAACTGGCCTGTATAGGAGCCTTCCACCTTTGCGACATCTTCTGGAGTGCCCTCAGCTACGACGCGACCGCCGCCATTTCCGCCTTCGGGACCCATGTCCACGATCCAGTCAGCGGCCTTAATCACGTCAAGGTTGTGCTCGATGATAAGAACCGAGTTGCCCTTGTCCACCAGCCCTTGGATAACCAGCATGAGCTTGCGAATGTCCTCGAAGTGCAGGCCCGTGGTTGGCTCGTCCAAAATGTAGACGGTACGCCCCTTGGTGCGTTTTTGCAGCTCAGCAGCAAGCTTTACGCGCTGCGCCTCGCCGCCAGACAGCGTGGTGGCCGCTTGCCCCAGGCGAACATAACCCAGTCCGACGTCGACAAGCGTGGCGAGGTAACGGTGAATCGAGGTAATCGGCTCGAAGAACTCGGCGGCCTCGGAGATAGGCATGTTGAGAACCTCAGCGATGTTCTTGCCCTTGTAGAGGACCTCCAGGGTTTCACGGTTATAGCGCGCACCCTCACAGACCTCACACGGGACATAAACGTCCGGCAGGAAGTTCATCTCGATCTTCAACGTGCCGTCACCCTGGCAAGCCTCGCAGCGACCACCCTTGACGTTAAAGGAGAAACGGCCTGGCTTGTATCCGCGCACCTTTGCCTCTTGGGTCTCCGCAAAGAGGTTGCGGATCTTGTCGAATACACCGGTATAGGTAGCCGGGTTGGAACGCGGGGTACGGCCGATCGGGCTCTGGTCCACCTGCACCAGCTTGTCGAGGTGCTCGACGCCCTCGACGCGCTTGGCGCGGCCTGGCACCTGGCGCGCACGGTTGAGCTTGTTGGACAGAGTCTTGGCCAGAATCTGGTTGACCACCGTGGACTTGCCGGAACCCGATACACCGGTGATGCAGCAAAGCACGCCGAGCGGAATCTCAACGTCGATGCCCTTCAAGTTGTTTTCCCGAGCGCCGACTACCTTGAGCTTGCGTTCAGGGTCAATCTCACGACGCTTATCCGGCACCGCCAGCACACGCTTGCCAGACAGATACTGACCCGTAAGCGATTCTTCCTTATCCATGATGCCGGCGGGCTCACCTTGATAGACAACCTCGCCGCCGTACTCGCCGGCGCGCGGGCCAACATCAACAAGCCAGTCGGCCTCGCGGATGGTGTCTTCATCGTGCTCAACCACAATCAACGTATTGCCGATGTCACGGAGGCGCTTCAAAGTAGCGATGAGACGCTGATTGTCACGCTGGTGCAGACCAATGGAGGGCTCATCCAGCACATACAGCACGCCAGCCAGACCCGAACCAATCTGGGTTGCCAGGCGGATGCGCTGCGCCTCCCCACCAGAAAGCGTGGAAGCTCCACGATCCAAGGTGAGGTAATTCAGACCCACGTCGAGCAGGAATCGCAGGCGGGCCTGAATCTCCTTCAATACTGCGCCAGCGATAATTTCCTCGCGGTGCCCCAGTACCAGCGAGTCAAGGAACTCCGCGGCCTCTTCGATAGACAGCGCGGACAGCCCCGCAATGGACTTCTCGCCGTGCGCGGTGGAGGCAAGCCGCACAGCCAAGATCTCCGGGCGCAGGCGCGTGCCATTACAGGTATTGCAAGCCACCCGGCGGGTGTACTGCAGCAAGCGGTCCTTCTGCGACTCGGAATCGGCCTGCTCAAGCTTGCGCTCCAAGAAGCCGATCGCACCCTCAAAGGGAGCGGTCCAGTTGCGCTGCCTGCCGTAGCGGTTCTTATAGCGCACGTTTACTTCCACGTCGGTGCCATAAATCAGCGCATCGCGCTGCTGCTTTGTCAGCTGTGAAACCGGAGTCTGCGGATCAAAGCCCAACGTCTTACCAAGGCCCTCGACGAGTTTGACGAAGTAGCGCGAATTCGGGCTGGAATGCCACGGCTGGATGGCGTCGACTGCTGGAGCGTCAGGATCCGGAATCAGCAGATCTACGTCGACCTCAAGTCGGGTACCTAGACCGTCACATTCTGGACAGGAGCCGAAAGGCGCATTGAAGGAAAACGCACGCGGCTCGTATTCCTCGATGGTTAGGGTGTGACCATTGGGGCAGGCGGCCTTCTCCGAGTAGGTATGAGTGAGCTCGGGGTGATCGATGAAGTCGAGGGTAACGAGACCGTCTGACAGGCGGAGCGCAGTTTCGACAGAATCGGTCAGACGCTGCTTCTGTGAGGCCTTGACCTGCAAACGGTCCACCACCACGTCAATATCGTGCTTGATCTGCTTCTTCAGCGTCGGCGGCTCAGTTAATTGATAAACCTCGCCATCAACCCGCACGCGGGAGAAACCCTGAGATGCAAGATCGGCAAAGAGATCCACAAACTCGCCCTTGCGGTGTCGCACCACGGGAGCCAGGACCTGGAACTTTAGCTTTTCCTCGAGTTCAAGCACTGTGTCCACGATTTGCTGCGGGGTCTGACGCTCAATCACGGCGTCGCACTTCGGGCAATGCGGCGTGCCCGCGCGGGAGAATAAAAGGCGCAGATAGTCGTAGATCTCCGTGATGGTGCCCACCGTAGAACGCGGGTTGTGGTTGGTGGACTTCTGGTCAATCGAGACCGCGGGAGAAAGGCCATCAATGAATTCGACGTCAGGCTTGTCCATCTGACCTAGGAACATGCGGGCGTAGGAGCTCAGCGATTCAACATAACGCCGCTGGCCTTCCGCGAAGATAGTGTCAAAAGCCAACGATGATTTACCGGAACCGGAAAGGCCGGTAAAGACCACCATCTTGTCGCGCGGCAGGTCGATATCGACGCCCTTGAGATTGTGCTCGCGAGCACCGCGTACGACCAAACGATCAGCCACTTATTGCCTCCTTTGTCAGCCTAGCTTCGCGCCCATCCTAGGTTCTGTTGGGGATAAGCAGCCAGACCAGTGAAAAATGTCTATCTCGAAATCTACCCGTAGGGTTGGACACATGAATAACGCACTAAAGCTCAAAAGTATTTCCGTGTCCGAGATGGACAACAACTGCTACCTCATCTGTGCCGGGGAAGAAGCACTGCTTGTCGACGCCGCGGATGACGCTCCCGCACTCCTCAACTTGGCCAAGGAAAACGGCGTCCGCATTAGCGCCGTGCTTACTACCCACCGCCACTGGGACCATGTCCGCGCCACTAAGGAAGTAATCAAAGCTACCGGCGCTACCCACTACGCCTCCTTCCTCGACTCCCCTGCGATGCCGGCGCCTGTCGACGTCGAGTTGAAGCAGGGAGACACACTGACTTTCGCAGGCCACGAATTCCCGGCGATTATTTTGCGCGGCCATACCCCAGGCGGCGTCGCCATCGCCGTCGATATCGATGGGACCACGAATCTCTTCGTGGGCGACAGCCTCTTCCCCGGCGGTGTGGGCCGCACCGATTCGGAAGGTGACTTTGTACGCCTTTATAAAGACGTCAACGAGCGCATCTTCGATGTCTACCCAGATTCCGCCATCGTGCGACCCGGCCACGGCAAATCCACCACTTTGGGTGAGGAGCGTCCAAAACTTGCTGAATGGTGGCAGCGCCGCTGGTAGATGCGACCTTTGTACACCAAGTGGTGGGTGGATAAGCACGGTTTCCACCCACAGCGGTCGGCGTTTTCCGTACACTGGTGAGAAGTTCATTACTTTACTCAATGAATCTCAACGAATGGAGTAACAAGTGATTCGTAAGTTTGCTCGCCCTATGCTGGCTTCTGTTTTTGTCTGGGACGGCGTCGATACCCTGCGTAACGCCTCCGACCACGTAGCCGAGACCGAGTCCGTTCTGCAGCGTCTGCGCAAGGTTGTCCCGGCACAGTACGCCGGTTACATCCCGAACGACCCAGAGCTGGCTGCCCGCGCAGTCGGCGGCCTGAAGGTCGGCGCCGGCTCCACCCTGGCGCTGGGCAAGGCACCGCGCACCTCCGCAGCAGTGTTGGCGCTTTCTACCCTGCCTAATCTCCTCGGCCGCAACGCTTTTTGGGAGGCAGAGGATTCTGAGGAGAAGAACAATCGCCGCAACGGTTTCATTACCAACACCGCTCTGCTTGGCGCACTGTTCATCGCTACCCAGGACACCGAGGGTAAGCCTTCCCTGGCATGGCGCGCATCCAAGTCCGCAGAGCGCACCAACAAGAAGATCCAGAAGGCTCTGCCGACCAAGTCCGAGCAGCAGAAGTTCGCTGATAACCTCTCCGACCGCGCCGATGAGTTCTCCACCAAGGCCAGCGATTGGTTCGAGGGCGCTAAGGAATACGTCGATGACAACAAGGATGACTGGCAGGCAACCGGCAAGGACCTGGTAGATTCCGCTCGCTCCTTCATCGAGGACAGCGCCGAGCAGGCAAAGAGCTTCATCGATGACAACAAGGATGACTGGCTGTCCACCGCCCAGGAAAACGCTGAGCTGGCTCGCAAAAAAGCTGTGAAGGCAGCTTCCAAGGCTCAGGAGCGCGCTGACTTCGCTCGCGCACAGGTTGATACCAAGGCCAACAAGCGTGCTGCCAAGAAGGCCTCCAAGCGCGCTGAGAAGCTGCAGAAGGAAGCTTCCAAGAAGCTCGACAAGGCAATCAACAAGTTCGGTGACCGCCTGAACTAAGCCTTTAACCTCCAACGGCCCAGCAAGGTATGCTGGGCCGTTGTCGTTTTTATCAATCTCTTCGCGTATTGAGGTGTATTAACCGTCGTGGCCTCCCCAGAACATAGCCCAAATCACCCGCAGAACGAGCAGGTAGCACAGGAGATTGCCGCTGAGCAGGCCTACGTTGACAGCCTCTTTTCAAGGCTGGACCACGAGGTCGCCCAAGCCAACGAACGCCTCAACGAGGTGCAGGCCGCAGTGGACCCGCACACGCCTGATGCGGATGCCCTAGTCCGCCGTGAAACGGAGTACCACGGCCTGCAAGCCAAGCTGGACCGTCTAAATCTCGCGCAGCTAGGCCTCGTCTTCGGCCGCATCGATATCGATGCCCCAGGCGATAATCCCACCGCAGAAGGCCTAGACCGCCGCTACATCGGCAGGATGGGCTTAGATGCCCGCGAAGAGGATTACCGCACTCTCCTGCTGGACTGGCGCGCGCCGATGGCACGTCCTTTCTACCTGGCCACCACTGCGCAGCCAGAGGGCGTTACGGTCCGCCGCCACATCCGTACCAAAGGCCGAACCGTAACTGATATCAACGATGAAGTTCTCTCCGGTGCTGGCGCGGCGGACGAGACCGCGGGCGTCGCCAGTGAGTCCGCGCTCTATCACGCGTTGCAGCGTGCTCGCACCGGCCACATGGAATCCATCGTGGAGACCATTCAGCGCGAGCAAGACGAGATTATCCGCGATAGCACCCGCGGCGTACTCGTGGTCGAAGGTGGTCCCGGGACGGGCAAGACCGCAGTCGCTTTGCACCGCGTGGCCTATCTCCTCTACACCCATCGCGAGCAGCTGGCGGCCACGGGCGTGCTCATCGTCGGGCCTAATTCCACCTTCCTTGACTACATCTCGCGCGTCCTTCCAGAACTGGGTGAAACCGGCGTGGTTCTTTCCACCATCGGTGAGCTCTTCCCCGGCGTTCGCCCCACCCACCAAGAGTCTTTGGCCGCGCGCGAAATCAAAGGCTCGGAGGCGATGGTGGAAATTCTCGCAGCCGCGGTGAAGAACAACCAGACGCTTCCCGAAGGCCCGCGCCGCATTCGCGCGGAGCACTTGGAGCTGACCGTCGACCCCGCGATGATTAAGGCGGCCCGCACCCGCGCGCGTCGTTCGCGCAAGCCGCACAATGACGCGCAGGCGGCCTTCGCCGAACATCTCACGGAGTCACTCGCCCAGCAGATGGCTGAAAAGATTGGTGCCGACCCGCTAGGTGGCAAGAACCTGCTTTCGCGCGCGGACATCGACCAGCTCCACGATGACCTGGCGGAGGAACCACAAGTGCGCGAGCTCATCGACGAGTTCTGGCCTACCCTGGACCCGCGCGCAGTACTGGCGGATTTGCTATCTTCGCGTGCGCTTATCGACGCCGCGGCACCGGACTACGACACCGAGACCCGCGACGGCCTGTACCGCGTGCAGGGCGACGCGTGGGCGCCTTCCGACGCCGCGCTCCTCGACGAGCTCGCGGTACTCATCGGCATGCCGAATCCAGAGGAGGAAAAGGCTGCCGCGGATCAGGCCTGGCGCGAGCAAGTTGCCGACGCCGAAGACGCGCTCGACATCTTGTCCTCCTCCGATTCCACAGACAACGACGATGACATGTTCGACGCCGAGATCCTGTCTGCACACGACGTCATCGACGCTGAGACCCTTGCCCGCCGCCAGGAGGTGCGCGATAACCGCACCACCGCGCAACGTGCCCAGGAAGACTACACGTGGGCCTACGGCCACATCATCGTCGACGAGGCCCAGGAATTAAGTCCGATGGAATGGCGCATGCTCTTTCGCCGCAGCCCTTCGCGCTGGATGACGCTCGTGGGCGATACCGCGCAAACCGGAGCGCCCGCTGGCGTAGACGATTGGGCCGAAGCGCTTGAGCCCTTCGTGGCCCAGCGCTTCCGCCACCACAAGCTGACCGTGAACTACCGCACGCCGCAGCCGATTACCGAGCTGGCCAATTCCCTCCTCGAGCTCATTAACCCCGAGGCAGCTCCCGCCGTGGCGGTCCGCGACGGCGCGGAAGTCGTCTTCACCGCGCAGCCAGCAACGCACGCACCGGGGACTGTCACCGATGCCGACGGGCGATTGAACGCCGTCATCACGCGCGAGAACGTCGAGGAGATCAAGGGGCTCGAATTCGACCACGTGGTGGTCGTTGACCCTGATGCCATCGTGGCCGCCTCGCCACAGGGCCTGCAAAATCTCTACGTTGCGCTCACGCGTGCGACACAGACGCTGACCTTGGCCGGCCGCTTCCAAGAGACTTTCCACTAGTCTGGTGGGCATGGCTTTATCTGACATCGCACGCAAAATTGAACGCGCCACAAATAAGGCGGCGCTAGAGCGCACCACCCGCAAAGGCTGGACGCCGGAACTTACGGGTTATGCCGGATACGGCAACACGGAATTCGTCCACGTCTTGGGCCGCGTGCTCATGCATGATCCAGCGGCCGAGGCCACGGAGACGTGGGCGCAGCGCGGTTACCGTCAGTTTTTCACGATTCAGGTAAACAACCTCGACGTCCGTGTCACGGTCAATGGCAAGACCGTCCACGGCCGGACCAATTACAACGGCTATATCGATATCTTGGTCCACGAGCATGGCCTAGGTGCCGGCTGGCACGAGGTAGTCATCGAGGCAGACGGCGCCGAGCCCATTACCTCCGAGGTGCTCATCGTGTCTGAGGACTCCCCACTGGGCGTCGTCAGCGATATCGATGACACCGTCATGGTGACCTGGCTGCCGCGTGCGATGACTGCGGCATGGAACTCGTGGGTCAAGCGCACCAACACCCGCCAGCCGGTTGAAGGCATGGCGCGCTTCTATCAGCAGTTGCAGGAACAGCACCCGGAGATGCCTTTCATTTATCTGTCCACCGGCGCGTGGAATACCTACGACACCTTGGTCAGCTTCATGGAGCACAACGGCTTCCCGCGTGGTCCACTCCTGCTGACTGACTGGGGCCCTACCCCCACCGGGCTTTTCCGAAACGGCCAGGAGCACAAGCGCGTGCAGCTGCGTAACCTCTTTATCGCTTTCCCATGGATGAAGTGGCTGCTCATCGGTGACGATGGCCAGCACGATCCGCTCACCTATGGTGATGCCGCGAACGAGCACCCAGACCGCGTGGCCGCGGTGGCCATCCGCAACCTTTCGCCACAGGAGCAGTTGCTCTCCCACGGTTCACTGGGCCCGCTTGCCGACGCCAACGAGGAAGGCTCGTTTAGCATCCCCCTCATCCAGGGCGGGGACGGCTCGGAGCTCGCCGCACAGATGCACAAGATTTCGGCGGAGCTTGAGGCTGGGGCCTTTGCAAAGGACGCACCGGAGACCGACGACGTCAAGTAGCGCAAGCGAAAAGCCCAGTCAGATTCCCCGCGAGGGAATCTGACTGGGCTTTTTAAAGCAAGATATTAGCTCACGGTGTGAACAATCATGACGTCGCAGTCAGACTGGCGAGCGACGTCAGCCGGTACGGACCCCAGCAGGCGGCCGGTCAGGGAGTTGATGCCGCGGTTACCAACGACGAGCAGCTCAGCCTGATTGTCATTAACGATGGACATCAGAGCCTGGACCGGGGTGCCCGGGCGGACGGCGGTCTCTACCTTGGTGGCACCGAACTTCTCAGCGTGCTCCTTGCCGGTGGTGAGGTTAGCCTCTGCCTTCTGGTCACCCAGAATGGTCACGGAATCTTGGCGCAGGGTCTTGGAAGCCTGCTCCTGGTTCTCGTAATAAGCGCAACCGATGATAAGAGTTGCATCGAATGCGGCGGCGATCTTAGCGGCGCGCTCCACTGCCAGGAGGGAGGACTTGGAACCGTCAGTGCCGACCACGATCTTCTTGTAATCGCTCATGATGACCTTTCTTCAGGGGCCTTATACCCCAAATGATGATGCAGAATGTGCAAATTGCTAATCCTTATAAAGGCGCAAACGTAAGTTTAACAACTTTGTGACCTGTCCGTTGCGCAACGTGGCATTTTATACCCCAAATGGAAAGTGCTGTTTTTCTCACTTTTGGCGCCGTTTGTCGTCACCGCAGCACGCTAGATTCCCGCCTCTTTCAGGCCACGCATTTCCTTCTTCAAATCGGCAATTTCGTCACGCAAACGACCCGCCAATTCGAACTTCAACTCGCGGGCCGCAGCCCCCATTTGGGCGGTGAGGTCGTCGATAAGCTTTTGCACTTCGTCGGCAGCCATGCTCGAAACGTCGGGTTTGTCCACCATCGCCGCTGGGTCGGCGGAGTCCTGCTCTTCCCCATCGGATTCGTAGACCTGGTCCAAGATGTCCGCAATCTTCTTGCGCAGCGGCTGCGGGTCGATGCCGTGTTCCTTGTTATAGGCAATCTGCTTTTCACGGCGGCGCTCGGTCTCATCAATGGCCTCTTGCATGGACTCGGTGATTTTGTCCGCGTACATGATGACCTCGCCCGAGACATTTCGAGCCGCACGGCCGATAGTCTGGATGAGCGAGGTGGTCGAGCGCAGGAAGCCCTCCTTGTCCGCATCCAGGATGGCCACCAGAGAGACCTCCGGAAGGTCAAGGCCCTCGCGCAGGAGGTTGATGCCCACGAGGACGTCGTATTCACCAAGGCGCAACTGACGCAGCAGCTCCACGCGCTGTAGGGTGTCGATGTCCGAATGTAAGTAACGGACCTTGACGCCGTGTTCCAAGAGATAGTCGGTGAGGTCCTCGGCCATGCGCTTGGTCAGGGTGGTAACGAGCACGCGTTCCTGCTTTGCGGTCCGGGTGCGGATCTCGTCGATGAGATCGTCGATCTGCCCCTTGGTGGGCTTGACCGTCACCTTTGGGTCGATCAGGCCGGTTGGGCGAATGACCTGCTCGACATACTCGCCCTGGGAGGCAGTCAGCTCGTAGTTGCCCGGAGTAGCAGACATATAGACGGTCTGGCCCACACGCTCTTCGAACTCGTCAAAGGTCAGCGGGCGGTTATCCGTGGCCGAAGGAAGGCGGAAGCCAAACTCCACGAGGTTGCGCTTGCGCGACATATCGCCTTCAAACATGCCGCCGATCTGCGGAACCGTCACGTGGGACTCGTCGATGATGGTCAGGAAGTCCTGCGGGAAGTAATCCAGCAGCGTGGCCGGCGCAGAACCTGCCGGGCGGCCGTCGATATGGCGGGAGTAGTTCTCGATGCCTGAGCAAAAGCCCACCTGCTCGATCATCTCGAGGTCATACTCGGTGCGCATGCGCAGGCGCTGGGCTTCGAGCAGCTTGCCGCGATTTTCTAGATCCTCCAGGCGCTCAGCCAGCTCCGCCTTGATGTCTTCCACAGCCTTGGCCATGCGCTCCGGACCCGCCACGTAGTGCGTCGCCGGGAAGATGCGCACCTCGTCGACGCGTTCTAAGACGTCACCGGTCAGCGGGTGGATGTAGTAAAGCTCATCGACATCGTCGCCGAAGAACTCAATGCGCACCGCACGCTCCTCATATGCCGGAATAATATCCACGGTATCGCCTTTGACACGGAAGGTACCGCGGGTAAAGCCGACGTCGTTGCGCTCGTATTGGATATCTACCAAAAGGCGCAGGAAGCGGTCGCGGTCGATCTCCTCGCCTTCCTCAATGACCACCGAGCGGTCCAGGTAGGACTGCGGGGTACCCAAGCCGTAAATGCACGAAACGGAGGAAACTACGACGACGTCGCGGCGGGACAGCAGCGACGAAGTGGCAGAGTGACGTAGGCGCTCGACGTCCTCGTTGATGGAGGAATCCTTCTCGATGTAGGTATCGGTCTGCGCGATATAGGCCTCGGGCTGGTAGTAGTCATAGTAAGAGACGAAGTACTCCACGGCGTTATGCGGCAGGAGCTGGCGCAGCTCGTTAGCAAGCTGTGCCGCCAGGGTCTTGTTCGGTGCCATAACCAGCGTGGGGCGCTGCTGTTGCTCAATCAGCCAGGCCGCCGTTGCCGACTTACCGGTACCGGTAGCGCCCATGAGCACGACGTCGCTTTCGCCACGGCGCAGGCGCGCGTCTAGCTCCGCGATAGCGGAGGGCTGGTCTCCGGAGGGTTCAAACTCTGATTCCACCTTGAATTCGGCGGAGCGACGCTCCACCTCGCTCACTGGGCGATGCTCAGAGACCGGCAAAATTGGATGTTCCGCTGCAAATGCCATGCCCGCAAGTCTAGCGTTTTAGGGCAATGCAGCGCGCACAGCCATAATCCACGTCTCTAGCTCGCCGGTGGGTTCCCACAGTGCGTACACGGAAGAGGTATCCGGGTCGAGGGTGGCGTTAATCTGCTTGCGCAACCACGCCCGCGACTGCGGCTTGTAGAGCGCGTTGATGCTTTCTGCGCTAATACCCTGGGGCAAATGTTCAGGTGAAGTCTTGGCCAACATGCCAAGGGCAATGACCACCTCGGCCTCGTCGACGTCGAGCGGCGGGGCGGCGCACATGCGCTTGAAACGTTCGAAATCGAAGGAGCCATCACGAATGGCGGCGAGCAGGTCGCACGCCGCGTGATTATCGAAAGGTCCTACATCCCACGTTCCCATAGATTGGGACAATAGGAAAGGAAAGTGAACGTAGCTAAAGCGCAGCGTTAACATTCATCGCTACAAAACTTAAATTTTCGCGTCGAGGGCCGCCACCAGTCGCTCTACTTGCGGCACCAAATCCTCGCGCGCACCGTTGTTGTCGATGACGAAATCCGCTGCGGCCAGGCGCTCCTCATCCGGGATCTGTGCCGCTATCCGACGCCGCGCGTCATCCTCGTCCAAACCTCGGAACTCGACGAGGCGGCGCACGCGCTCCTTAACAGCGACGTCGACCACGACCGTATAGTCCATGTCGCGGTGCAGGCCTTTATCCACCAACAAAGGCATGTCATAGACGGTAAAAGCTTCACCGCGTTTGCGGGCCTGCGCGAAACGGGATTCGGTCTCAGCCGCAATGCGCGGGTGGGTGATTTCGTTGAGGCGCGCGGTAGAGGCGGCGTCGCCAAACGCGCGCTTAGCCAACAAGCCTCGATTCAAGCTGCCATCCGCCTGGAGGATGTCGGAACCGAAAGATTCTGCCAGCTCCGCTAGGGCGGGCTGGCCCGGCTCGACGATATCGCGCGCAATCTGATCTGCGTCCACCACGTTCCAGCCGCGTTCCGCCAGAAGCTCGGCCACGGTGGACTTGCCGCTTCCTATGCCACCGGTTAAACCAATCAGTTTCATAATTGGCCAGGGTACGCGAAAAGGCCGCACCCCGCGTTTGGAAGCAAACGGAGGATGCGGCCTTTATGAGCTAGCTGGGATTAGTTGCCAGCGAGCTTGTCGCGCAGAGCAGCAAGCTGCTCGTCGGAAGCCAGGGAGCCGCCAACCTCAGCCGAAGCCTCGGATGCCGGAGCTGCATCGTTGGACTCGGAGGAGTAGTTGGAGGACTCGTTAGCCTCTGCAGCCTCAGCGGCTGCGGCACGGTTGCGCTCGATCTGAGCGGTGTGCAGGTTGAAGCGACGCTCGGACTCTGCGTAGCGTGCCTCCCAAGCCTGACGCTGCTCGTCGTAGCCCTCGAGCCACTCGTTGGTCTCTGGGTCGAAGCCCTCTGGGAAGACGTAGTTGCCCTGCTCGTCGTAGGAGTCAGCCATGCCGTACTTGGACGGATCGAACTCTTCGGTGTAGTCCTCGTCTGCCTGCTTAACGGACAGGGAGATACGACGACGCTCGAGATCGATGTCGATGACCTTGACCATGACTTCCTGGCCAACGGTGACAACCTGGTCCGGAACCTCGACGTGGCGCTGAGCCAGCTCGGAGATGTGAACCAGGCCCTCGATGCCCTCTTCGACGCGAACGAATGCGCCGAACGGAACGAGCTTGGTGACCTTGCCCGGGACGATCTGGCCCACAGCGTGGGTGCGGGCGAATACGCGCCACGGATCTTCCTGGGTAGCCTTCAGGGACAGGGAGACGCGCTCGCGGTCGAGATCAACGTCGAGAACCTCAACGGTGACCTCGTCACCGACGGTGACGACCTCAGATGGGTGATCGATGTGCTTCCAGGACAGCTCGGAAACGTGAACCAGGCCGTCGACACCGCCGAGATCGACGAATGCGCCGAAGTTGACGATGGAGGAAACAACGCCCTTGCGGACCTGGCCCTTCTGCAGCTGGTGCAGGAACTCGGAGCGAACCTCAGACTGGGTCTGCTCGAGGAATGCACGGCGGGACAGGACGACGTTGTTACGCTGCTTGTCCAGCTCGATGATCTTTGCTTCCAGCTCCTGGCCGATGTACGGCTCCAGGTCGCGGACGCGACGCATCTCGACGAGGGAAGCAGGCAGGAAGCCACGCAGACCGATGTCCAGGATGAGGCCACCCTTGACAACCTCGATAACGGTACCGGTAACTGGCTCTTCCTTGGCGTGCAGCTCCTCGACTGCACCCCAAGCACGCTCGTACTGTGCGCGCTTCTTGGACAGGATCAGACGGCCTTCCTTGTCCTCCTTGGTGAGAACGAGTGCGTCGATCTGATCGCCGACCTCGACGACCTCATCTGGGTCGACGTCGTGCTTGATGGACAGCTCGCGGGATGGGATGACGCCTTCGGTCTTGTATCCGATGTCGAGCAGGACCTCGTCGTGGTCAACCTTGACCACGGTACCCTCGACGATGTCACCATCGTTGAAGTACTTGATGGTGGCGTCAACGGCAGCGAGGAAGTCCTCAGCGGTTCCGATGTCGTTGATCGCAACCTGAGGGGTGTTAGAAGTTGGCATATGTAGAAATGCTCCGAGTTGATGTAGGAGATCGTAAATGGACAGTTACGCGTCTCTCGAAAAGCGTCTCTAAACAGGCAAGATAGCGATAGTTTAGGATGGATTCCGATCCCGCCGTGACGATGTATAAAGCCCTCCTACGGAAGCCTCAGACAACCCACGGCATAGACACGCCCGTGCAATACTACATCCGCGCAGCTAAAACGGCAAATACTTCAATTTTTCACAAGGACTTCATCCATGCAGACTCCCTCCCGCGCGAACCAATCCTTTTGGGACAACGATGCCGCGGCCTATCATGCCGCGCATCCGGATTATCTTTCCTCCTTTTATTGGTGCCCGGAGATGCTGCACGAGGCTGACGCACACCTGCTTGGCGACGCCGCCTTCCTCGCCGCCGCGCGCGTGCTCGAGATTGGCTGTGGTTCAGCACCTTGTACCGCGTGGTTGCAGGATAAGGCGGGCTTTGCCACCGGCTTCGATATCTCACGCGGCATGCTCTCCCACGCGCCGAGCGGCCTGCCGCTAGTACAGGCAGATGCCCTAGTGCTGCCCTATGCCGACGAGTCCTTCGACATCGCCTTTTCCGCTTTCGGCGCTTTCCCTTTTATTGCTGACTTAGACGCGGCGCTCGCGGAGGTCCGCCGCGTGTTGCGCCCGGGCGGGCGCTTGGTCATCTCCGCTACTCACCCGATGCGCTGGATTTTCCCCGATGACCCGCTAAACCTCACCGCTGAGCTTTCCTACTTCGACCGCGCCTACTTAGAGCACGACGCTGATGGCAACTTGAGCTACGCGGAGTTCCACCGCACACTCGGCGACTGGGTGCGCGCCATACAAACCCGCGGCAGTTTTCTCATCGAGGACGTCCTCGAGCCGGAGTGGCCGCAAGACCTCGACATCACCTGGGGCCAGTGGTCGCGCGAGCGCGGCGAAATCTTCCCCGGCAGCATCATTTTTATCTGCACCGCCGTTTAGCAGCAATCGACTATGAGTAATCTATAGCGCATGGATTTTTTGGTTAAAGAGCGCTTGGGCATCACCCTCCGCCGCGTCGTGGCGTGGTGGATTGATGCCTTCCTCGCCGCCGCCATCATCATGGTGGTGCGGTGGACCATCAACGCGCTTTTCGACGCCCCCATCACAGGCCACGCCGCCGCCATCTACGACATCGCGGCCCTTGCCAGCGTGTTCTACCTCTACCGCGTTATCTGTGAGGCACGCAAACGCACCTCGCTGGGCAAATGGTCGCTGCAGTTGCGCGTCATCACTGACAAGCCCGGCTGGTGGTCGGCCGCGCTGCGCAATAGCTGGATTCTTCTCACGCTCATCTCTTTGACCGGCGTGCCACACGTGGAGGCAATAGTTCTCGGCGTGCTAGGAATATCAGTTTTGGCAACGGGCCAAACGCCCTTCGACATGCTGGCTAATTGCCTAGTCGAGCGCCGCCCACTGCCTTTCTAACTTCGCCTTCGCGTAGGCCGGGATACCGTGGTCCTCGATGCCCTGGGCTACCAGGCGTGCGCGGGCCTTAGTGCGCTGCGGCATCCCAATCCTTACCGGCACCGGCGGAGACCTCGAGCGGGACGTTGAGCTCGATGGCCGAATCCATCTCGCGTTCTAGAATCTCGCGGACCGCATCAGCCTCGCCTGGGGCGACTTCCACCACAAGTTCGTCGTGGACCTGCAGCAGCACACGGGAGCGCATTCCCTCAAGCGCCCTATCCACGCGAATCATGGCGACCTTGATGATGTCCGCAGCCGTGCCCTGAATCGGAGCGTTCAGCGCTGCACGTTCGGCGTTCTCACGCGCGAGGCGATTATCAGAGTTCAGCTCCGGCAGGTAGCGACGGCGCCCGAAGACGGTCGCGGTGTAGCCATCCTTGCGGGCTTGCTCAACGACGTTGTCGAGGTAGCGTTTCACGCCACCGAAACGCTCGAAATAGCTTTCCATGATCTCCTTGGCCTCGCGGGCCGGGATGCCCAGCTGCTGGGACAAGCCGAACGCGGAAAGGCCATAGACTAGACCATAAGACATCGCCTTGACACGGCGGCGTAGCTCCGAGGTCACCTCATCGACCGGCACGTCGAAGACCTTCGAGCCGACGTAGTTGTGCAGATCCTCACCCTCGCGATAGGCCTCGATAAGCCCCGGATCCTCGGACAGGTGAGCCATCACGCGCATCTCAATCTGGGAATAATCGGCCGTCATCAAGGTCTCGAACTCCGTGCCCACGATGAACGCAGAGCGAATCTGGCGCCCTGCCTCCGTGCGCACTGGGATGTTCTGCAGGTTCGGCTCGGTGGAGGAAAGTCGACCCGTGGAAGCCACCGTCTGGTTGAAGGTGGTGTGGATACGACCGTCCGGCTGCACGGTCTTAATGAGTCCTTCCAGGGTGGTCTTCATCTTCTGGTACTCGCGGTGAGCAAGCAGATGATCGAGGAACGGGTGCGGGTGGTTGACCGCCAGCTGCTCAATCTCCTTGGCCGCGGTGGAATAGCCCGTCTTGGTCTTCTTCGTCTTCGGCATCTCGAAGGTCTCGAAGAGCACGGTCTGCAGCTGCTTTGGCGAGTTCAAGTTCAGCGTCTCGTCGCCAGCCAGCTCGCGGGCGGCGCGCTCCTGCTCGGCAACCTGCTCGATGAAGGCATCGCGCTGGGTTTCTAGAATCTCCACGTCCACGGCGATACCGGTGGCCTCCATGCGCGCGAGAATGCCCACGAGCGGCAGCTCCAAGTCGGTATAAAGCTCGAAGGAATCGATCTCTTGCAGCTGCTTGCTAAGCGCCACAGCCAGCTCCATGATGGCACCCGCCTGGTCCACCAGGGAAGAATCTTCCAGCAGCGAGAGCTGGTCGCTGGCCTGGGCGAGAGTCTTCTTCAGGTGACGTTGATAGACATCCGGCAGGTCATAGGTGCGCTGGCCCGGGCGCAGCAAGTAGGCAGCGATCGCGGTATCGTGCGCGATGCCACGCAGCTCGATGCCGCGGCCTGCCAGCATATGGAAAGCGGCCTTGGCCTCGTGAAAATACTTCGGCGCAGAAGAAGCAAACCAGGCGGCAAGTGCGGCGTCATCCTCCGCGCTCAATTCGCCAAGTTCGACCTGCATGCCTTCAAAGTCGGCGTCGACAAGCGCGAGTGCGCTCGCGTCACCCTGGCCGGGGCGGGAGTCACCAGTGACAAAGACCGCGACGTGCTCTTTGCCCTCCAACCACTGGGCCAAAGGCTTGTCGACGACCTTAATCTCCAGCGTCGGCGCCTCCTCCACGGCCGGCGCCCCACCGCCGTCGTTCGGGATGGCCTCCAGCACGCGCTCGCGGAGATTGGTGCCGAACTCGAGCTCGTCGAACTTCTCGGCCACCTCGCTAACGGTCGCGCCTTGGAATGCCAGATCGTCGGGGCCAACCTCTAAATCCATGTCCGTGATCATCTGCGTGAGTTTGCGGTTCATGCGCACCTGCTCGATGCGATCGCGGAAGTTCTGACCGGCCACACCCTTGATTTCCGCGGCGTGTTCGATAAGCTCCTCGAGGGTGCCGTATTGGAGGATCCACTTGGTGGCCGTCTTCTCGCCCACCTTGGGAACGCTCGGCAGGTTATCGGAGGGATCGCCGCGCAGGGCCGCAAAATCCGGATACTGCTGCGGAGTCAGACCGTACTTCTCCTCCACCGCGGCCGGGGTAAAGCGATGCAGAGTGGAAACGCCACGCATGGGGTACAACACGGTGGTGTCCTCGTTGACCAGCTGCAGGTAGTCGCGGTCGCCGGTAACGATGAGGGTTTCATAATTATCGGCCTGGGTAGCCAGCGTGGCCACGATGTCATCGGCCTCGAAGTTCTCGCGGGATAGCGTGGTGATGCCCAGGGTGCCGAGCACCTCGCGGATGAGCTCTACCTGGCCGCGAAACTCCTCGGGCGCAGCCTCGCGCTGGGCCTTGTACTCCGGGAACATCTCGGTACGGAAGGTCTTGCGCCCGACGTCGAAAGCCACGCCCACGAACTCCGGCTTCTCCTCGGCGACGATGTTGGAGAGCATGGACAAAAATCCATACACCGCATTCGTGTGCTGGCCGCCGGAAGTGGCGAAGTTTTCTGCCGGCAGCGCATAAAAAGCGCGGAAGGCCATAGAGTGGCCGTCGATAAGCAAAAGGCGCGGTTTGGTGGTCTTATTGTGTGTTGTCGAAGAAGTCACTCGCCCCATCATAGAGCCTTTACCCCCACCTAATTAGTAATTGCTCGCCCGGCTGCGCTAAACTGCTTTCCAGTCAACAAGACGCGCCCCTGTAGCCCAATTGGCAGAGGCAATGGATTCAAAACCCATTCAGTGTGAGTTCGAGTCTCACCAGGGGCACCACCTTCATCCCCTCGCTCGGCAACTTTGCCTGGCGAGGGGATTTTTTACGTTCGGGGCCGCAAAATTTTGCCACGTTGCGTGAATAATATGCCGCGAGTGGTATTTATTGTGATAGGTTTATTCCTCGGGCGGCGCGGCGTTTCTCCGATCCGCTTAAAATCTCGGCCATATTGCGGCACGTCACGCCCCAGAGCCCGATCATTCAAGGTTAGTTTCGAAAGTATGCAATATATTCTCAACGCCATTCGCGGCGCACTCATAGGCTCGGCAGAGCTCGTCCCCGGAATCTCCGGTGGCACTGTCGCGCTTATCGTGGGCATTTACGAACGCGCGCTGCACAATGCAAACTTTCTCATCTCTGGCCGGTTCAAAAAGGTGGAATGGGGCTTTCTCGCCTCCGTCGCGGTAGGCATGTTCGCGGCCGTATTTGGACTGTCGACGCTGTTGCACAACTTCGTCGAGAGCCAAGTATCGATATCAAGCGCCCTGTTTTTAGGAATGGTGGCGGTATCCATCTTCGTGCCGATCTCCATGATGACTCGGGCTGAGCGCTTCAAGGCCTCCTCCATCGCCACCTTCGCAGTGGCGGCCGGACTTATTTTCTTTGTCACGGGATTTACCTCGGAGCCGGTGGACAATCCCTCACTCATCGTGGTCTTCTTGGCCGCCATGGTAGCGGTCTGCGCGCTCGTGCTCCCCGGTGTCTCGGGCTCGCTGATTCTGCTGACGATGGGCCTTTACCAGCCAGTCATCGGCGCCGTTTCCGACCGCGAGCTGGGCACCATTGCCGTATTCGCCTTGGGTGCCCTGTGCGGCCTCGCAGCGTTTGTAAAGCTGCTCAACTACCTATTGGATAATCACCGCTCGCTGACCCTGGCAGCCATGGCCGGCTTCATGTTCGGCTCCCTGCGCGCTTTGTGGCCGTGGGGTGCGGACCAGGACGCATCCAGCGGGGCAATCATCGCGATGATGGTGCTCGGCGGCATCATCGTATCCGTATTCATCTTCATCGACGCGCGCAAGGCCAAGGCCTACAACGAGCCAGAAAAGCAAAGTTAGAACACCCCAATGAAAAGAAAAGTCGCCACCACAGCCGTGGTACTAAGTTGCACCGTCCTAGCGACGGGATGCGTCACCAACAAGGAATCCTCCATGCCTGAGGGTTGGCAAGCACCTGACATCGAGATGGTTCCGGAAATCGCGGCGATGTACCACGACAACGATGGCGTGCTCACGGCGGGCACCAACCCGCCGTTTGCGCCCTTCGAGTTCAAGGACTCCGATGGCGCGCTCGTCGGCGTTGAGATGGACATCACCAACGCTATTGCCGACGTCCTGGGGCTCGAGTTCCAGCCCGTCGAACAGGATTTCTCGCTCATCCTGCCCGCGGTGCAATCCGGACAAATCGATATCGGTGCCTCCGGATTTACCGATAACGAGGAACGCCGCAAAAACTTCGACTTCGTCGACCACCTCTACGCCGGCATCCAATGGGCCGAGCGCACCGAGGGCATTAAAGACGTAGACCCGCAAAACCCGTGTGGGCTTACCGTCGCGGTCCAGCGCACCACGGTCTCAGAAACCGACGACCTTAATCCGAAACGCGATGCCTGCGGCGGTGACCTGCGCATCCTGGCCTATGACACCAGCGACAACGCGGCGCTTGCCGTGTTGATGGGCCGCGCGGACGCAATGTCCGCCGACTCGCCTGTCTCCTCCTGGGCCGTCAACCGCTCAGAAGGCAAGATGCGCATGGTCGGTGACATGTTTGACGCCGCACCTTATGGGTTGGCGGTGCCGAAAGACTCCGAGCTCGGTCCTGCTGCCGCTGCGGCACTGGACTACCTCATCGAAACAGGCGAGTACGAAAAGATTTTGAGCCGCTGGGGCATCTCTGAGGGCCTCGTGGACCAGGCAATGATTAACGAAAGGCCAGTCAATGACTAAGACAACTCCGGCCGCGCAGCCGCAAGAAATTCAGGCTCGTCCCCTGCGTCACCCATGGCGCTGGGTCTTTGCCACTATCCTCGTCCTTCTAGGGCTCTGGTTTGTCATCGCCTCCGCGCGCAACGAGGCATTTGGCTGGGATACCTACTTCCAGTACCTCTTTGACAAGCGCATCGGGGCCGCATCCCTGCATACCCTGGCCATTACCATCCTCGCGATGCTCATCGGCGTCGTCGGTGGCGCGGTGCTCGCGGTGATGCGCATGTCCCCCAACCCGGTTTTGCGCGGCGTCGCCTGGCTATTTTTGTGGATCTTCCGCGGCACCCCGGTCTACGTGCAGCTGGTGTTCTGGGGCCTTTTATCCGCGCTATATCAATCCATCAACCTCGGATTCACCGAGATTTCGCTCTCGGGAGTGTTGACCAACGCCTTCCTGCTGTCCGTGCTGGGTCTCGGCTTGAACGAGGCGGCCTACATGGCAGAAATCGTCCGCTCCGGCATTTCTGCAGTGCCGGAAGGCCAGAAAGAAGCCTCCAAGGCTCTGGGCATGGGCTGGTGGATGACCATGCGCCGCACTGTGCTTCCGCAGGCGATGCGCATTATCATCCCGCCGACGGGCAACGAGTTCATCTCCTTGCTCAAGACCTCCTCGCTCGTGGTTGCGGTGCCCTATACCTACGAGATTTTCGGCCGCGCTACCGATATCTCCGCCGCTCTCTTCGAACCCATCCCGCTGCTTATGGTCGCAGCCACGTGGTATCTGGTGATCACCTCCTTGCTGATGGTGGCCCAGTACTTCTTGGAGCGCCGCTTCGAACGCGGTGCCACGAGTGAGCTCACCGGGCGTCAGCTAGCAGCGCTTGCCGACGCCGAGGGCACCATCCCCCGTAACGTTTCCGTCATCCCGGAGGTAAATAACTAATGGCTACGCCAATGATTTCCGCACAAAACGTGCACAAGTCCTTCGGCAGTTTGGAAGTGTTGAAAGGTATTACTCTCGACGTCATGCCGGGCGAGGTCGCCTGCCTGTTGGGGCCTTCAGGCTCGGGCAAGTCGACGTTTTTGCGCTGCTGCAATCACCTAGAAAAGGTCACGGCGGGCCGACTATACGTCGACGGGGACCTGATTGGTTACCGCGAGCGCGACGGAGTCCTCTACGAGATTACGGAAAAGCAGGCCGCCGCCCAGCGCACCGATATCGGCATGGTGTTCCAGCAATTTAACCTTTTCGCCCACCGGACGGTGCTCGAAAACATCATTGAGGCGCCGGTGAACGTGAAAAAGCAGCCGGTGGAAAAGGCAAAGAAACGCGCGATGGAGCTGCTCGAACAGGTAGGCCTTGCGCACAAGGCGGATGCCTATCCGGTGCAGCTTTCGGGCGGCCAGCAACAGCGCGTAGCCATCGCGCGGGCGGTGGCGATGGAGCCGAAGCTGATGCTTTTCGACGAGCCGACCTCCGCACTCGATCCCGAACTCGTCGGCGAGGTATTACGCGTGATGAAGGAACTCGCCGCGGGTGGAATGACCATGTTGGTGGTCACCCACGAGATGGGATTTGCCCGAGAAGTCGCCGACAAGATTTTCTTCATGGACGGCGGCCAAGTCATCGAATCTGGCACTCCGCAGCAGGTCATCGACGATCCGCAGCACCCGCGAACCAAGGAATTCCTCTCCTCGCTGCTATAGCGAGCTTACGATGAGTTATCCACAGATTTAGCCCGAAAAAGAAGTTAGGGCTAGCACTTGGGTGACTAGCGCTCCTAGCGTTTAAGGCATGACTCTTCAGGCATACCTTGACGCACTGCGCCCCGGCATGGATATCATCGCCGGGGCCCAAGGCATGTCTGCCGCGCAATTAGAAGCCCTCGGCGCCCCGGATACCGAGGCCCGCATGCTCGCCCGCTTGGCGCACACCTACTTCGGTCCGACCAAATTTAGCGCCAAACAGCGCACGGCCCGCGAGTCCACGCACAGTCTGCCGGTGCTAAAAATCATCGAACGCTACGCCGCCAAGGCGGCCAATCAGGCCGAAGCGTGGCGGCTGCGCGAGAAACTCTGCGCGCTCCAGGCGCCCGCCAGCGACATCGAAAAGCAGGCGCGCCGACTGACCCGCAGGCCAGCACGGGGGCCGCGTGCTGGGGCGCGGTTGTATCGACGTCGCAAAGCGTGGACACTTGCCATCACCGGCCCCAACGACATGATTGCGGACTTATGGGCGCGCTTGGATAAGACCAAGCCTGTGGAACAACTGACCGGCCTTCTCTACGGCGGCGTGAAGGCTGCACAGCGCCCGACGCCGCGCACCAACGTCATCGTGCGCCTGCCAGAGTTTATCGACGTCCTGCACGGCACGGGCGACGAGATCACCCTGCGGCTGACCAACGGCGCCACCATGACTGGAAAAGATTACCTGGAGCGCGTGCTTGCCGACGCCGGCCTCGGCGAGCTGTTTACGCTCATCCACCCGGTGGAAGGCCCGGTGAACCTATACCGCGCACAAAGGCACGCCAGCTCGAAGCAGCGACTTATGGCGGCCGCGGAAAATCCGACGTGTCCGTGGCCGGAATGCAACATCGGCGCCGATGAAGCCCAGGTCCACCACATGCACCCCTGGCGCTTAGGCGGCGAGACCAACATGGCGAATCTGACCACCTGCTGTGGCTACCACAACGGGGTTAACCAAGACGACCCGAACGCCCCGCCAGGCCGCGGGAGGCTAGACCGCATCGATGGTGTGGTCACTTGGCACCGCGGGCGCTGCTAAAAACGCGCAAAAGCGCTGCTCCTTAAGGGGAACAGCGCTTGTTGGCGTGCCTAATGTTCCTCTGACATGGGGTTGTCTGCGGACTGGGCTTGGATGACGTCGTCAAGCACGGCGTGAATATACGGCGGTGCCTGATGATTGGAGTACTCGGAAGCTAGCTCCACGCCCTCCACGAGTGCGGTTGCGTTCGGGACATCCTCGTTGAAAAGAATCTCCCACACGGCCACGCGCATAATTGCGCGGTCGACGGCCGGGATACGGTGCAGCTCCCACTCAGAAGAAAGGTAACGCTCGATGGTCTCGTCGATGGCGTCGAGCTCTTCGGCCGCGCCCTTGACGATGACCTGAGTGTACTCGGCAACCGGGGCGACGCCGTTGGCGTCCTCGCGGGCCAGTTGGACGCGGTCCTCGATGATGCTTACGGGATCGACGTCGCGGTTTTCTGCCTCGTACAGAATGTCCGCGGCGCGGCGGCGCGCGCGGTAGCGCGCCGTGTGGCGCTTGTAGTTGATGTCTTTTTGCTCAGACACGTTGCGCCCTAGTTGTTGACGCGGGAGAGGTACTCGCCGGTGCGGGTATCGATCTTGAGGACGTTGCCGATCTCAATAAACAGCGGTACCTGGATCTCGGCGCCGGTCTCGAGGGTAGCTGGCTTGGTGCCGCCGTTGGAGCGATCGCCCTGCAGGCCTGGCTCGGTGTGCTCAACCTTCAGGTCAACGGAGATAGGCAGCTCGCCGAAAAGAGCCTCGCCGTCGTGGAAGGAGACCTGCACACGCATGTTCTCCAGCAGGAACTTGCCGGCCTCACCGAACTTGTCGAAAGGCAGCTCGAACTGCTCGAAGGTCTTATCGTCCATGACAACGAAATTCTGGCCATCGTTGTACAGGTAGGTCATGTCGCGACGATCTACCGTTGCGGTCTCCACCTTGACGCCAGCGTTGAAGGTCTTATCGGTGACCTTGCCGGAGACGACGTCCTTGAGCTTGGTACGCACGAATGCAGGGCCCTTGCCCGGCTTAACGTGCTGGAACTCGACGATCTGCTGCAGCTTGTTGTCAATCTTGAGAACGAGTCCGTTCTTGAAATCGGTGGTATCAGCCATGGATCAAACTCCCAGTAAAAATAGTGGTGAAAACAGTGTTCCAGCATACCTTATGCAGGTTTGCCAGCATAACAGGGCCAAATTATAGAACCTGCAAGTCCTTCGGGAATGAAGTGATGATCTTCGGCACGCCGGAGGTGATGATAAGCGTATCCTCAATGCGCACTCCGCACTTGCCCGGTACGTAGATACCCGGCTCGATGGTAAGGGTCATGCCCTCGGCAAGTTCGCCCTTACCCGTTTGCGCAGCAGCCGGGCCCTCGTGCACGTCAAGGCCGATGCCGTGGCCGGTGGAGTGCACGAAGTACTCGCCGTAGCCGGCCTCGGTGATGATGTCGCGGCAGGCGGCGTCGACGTCGACAAGCTTGGCCCCTGGCACCGCCGCCTTGACGCCAGCCTCTTGGGCGCGCAGGACGATATCGTATATCTCGCGGGAGAGCTCGTTCGGCTCCCCGACCGCGAAGGTACGGGTGCAATCGGAGTTAAAGCCACGCAGGTGCGCGCCGAAGTCGATGGTTACGAGGTCGCCGGAGACCAGTACGCGATCGTCGGCGCCGTGGTGCGGCTTTGCGGAATTCGGGCCGGAGGCGACGATGGTATCAAAGCTCACGCGCTCAGAACCCAGCTTGCGCATGCGGTATTCCAGGTCTGCCGCGATCTGGCGCTCAGTGCGCCCCACTGCTACCTCGCTGGCAGCAACCAAGCCCTCCAGCGCTTCGTTGGCCAGCGCCGCGATGCGTTCGAGGCGCTCCAGCTCCTGTGGGTCCTTCACCAGGCGAATGTCTTCGATGACTCCGCTCATCGGAACCAGCTCCACTCCCTCAGGAGCTGCCTCTTCCAAGGCCTTGAACTCAGATACGGAGACATAATCGGCCTCAAAGGCCACGCGCAGTGGTCCCTCGAGGCGCCTGAGCAACGCCGGACCCACCGGGCGGCCCAAGACTGCTTCGAGGTCTGGGACTTCTTCTGCAATCTGGGTGGTATAGCGGCCATCGGTTGCCATCAGCGCCGAGAGGTCCTTGCGCAGCAGCAGGCCACCGTTGGAGCCGGAGAAGCCGGAAAGGTAGCGCACATGCACCAGGTGGGTTACCAAGACGGCGTCGATGCGCATGCCGGCTACCTCTGCAGCGAGCTTGCGGCGGCGGTCACTAAAGCGGGTATCAGCGAGTGTCATGTGTTAATCCTTTTCTTCTTGACGGTCAACCCATGATAACGCCCACCACCCGCGGGTTTGGGGCTAATCGCTGAGAAAATAACCGAGTGCGGCCTCGTAGCCGTAGATACCCAATCCGGCGATAACCCCGCGCGCGATCGGGCTTAAATAAGAATGTTGGCGGAACGGCTCGCGCGCGTGCACGTTGGAGATATGCACCTCGACGAAGCCGGCGCCGTCGGCAACCTCAGCAAGGGCGTCGCGCAGCGCGACTGAAGTATGCGTAAAGCCGCCAGGGTTGATGATGACGGGCCAGCCGGCGTCGGCAGCCTCGTGGACCTTATCGATGAGCTCGCCTTCGTGATTGGACTGGTAGAACTCCAGCTCTGCCTCACCTGCGGCCGCACGCATGCGCTTTTCGACGTCCGCGAGGCTCGTCGTTCCATACACTTCCGGCTGCCGCTTGCCCAGGCGGTTTAGGTTGGGGCCGTTGAGAACCAAAATCTTCATGTCTGCTCCGAACTAGTGGGAAATGGCTGCATAAGCCGCGCGCAATTCGGCCTCGGTGGCATCTTCGATGCGGGTGGTCTCGCCGATGCCGGTGAGGGCTACGAAACGAATAGCACCCCCGCGGTTTTTCTTATCCCTCGTCATGGCCTGGTAAAGCTCGTCGAAGTGGCCTGCTTCGTAGGTCGTGGGCAGGCCGAGCGAGCGCAGGATCTGGGTGTGGGTGTCCAAAACGGCGGCGTCGATAAGCCCGCGGGCGTGGGCTAGGTTGGCGACGAACATCATGCCCACGGCCACGGCGCGGCCGTGACGCCAGGTGTAGTCCTCGCGCAACTCGATGGCGTGGCCGAACGTGTGTCCATAGTTGAGGGTCTCGCGCAGGCCGGCCTCTTTGAGGTCCTCGCCCACCACGCGGGCCTTGACCGCGATGGAGCGCTCGATAAGCTCGGGCAGACCGCTAAGCGGGTCGAGGCAAGCGGCGGGATCTGCGAGGTAACGCGAGATGATGACTGGATCGTGGATGAAACCGGTCTTGACGATCTCCGCCGACCCGGCGACGATTTCATCCTCTGGCAGGGTGTGCAGGCGGTCCGAGTCTACGAAGACGGAATCGGGCTCGTGGAATGCCCCGACCAAGTTCTTGCCGGCAGCGGTGTTAATGCCTGTTTTGCCGCCGACGGCGGCGTCTACCATCGCCAGCAACGTGGTGGGCACCTGGATGACCTTGATGCCGCGCATCCACGTCGCGGCAAGGAACCCCGCGAGATCGGTGGCCGCTCCCCCTCCGAGTCCTACGATGGCGTCGCGGCGACTGAAGTTTGCCTCGCCAAGGCTGTCCCACAGACCACCCACGACGTCGAGGCGCTTGGCGGCCTCGGCATCGGGAATGGGCAGCAGGGTAACCACGACGTTGCGCGCGGCAGCCTCCGCGGCAAGCTGACGAGCGACGGCCGCGACGGCAGGCTGGAACACGATCCCCACTTGGCCCGCGCCGGTTGTGCTGAGCCGGTTTGCGATGGCTTCGGTCAAACCCGCGCCGACGGTGACCTCATAAGGGCTAGGGCCTGAAACTGGAATCGTGGTCATAAAAACTCGTTTCTTAAAGCGTGTCGATAAAGCCCAAGATGGCGCCGACTACCTGCTGTGGGCTGCGCTTATCGGTGCGGACCTTCAAGTTGGCGACCTGCTCGTAGTACGGCCTGCGCAACTCCAGCAGCTCAGCGTAGTGCGCCAGGGGGTCGGCGGCGGCGAGGACGGGGCGGTTGGCGTCGCCAAGCGTGCGGGTTACCCCTTCCTCCGGGGAAACGTCAAGGAAAATGACGGTGTGGCGGTCCAGGAGGTCGCGGGTGCCTTCATCGAGCACGGCCCCGCCGCCCAGGCTGACGACGCCGCGCGAACACAGCGCTTGCTTTACCACTTCCGCCTCCAGCTCGCGGAAGGCCGACTCACCCAGCGAGGAAAAGACCTCTCCACAGGCCGCGCCCTCGCGCTGTTCAATCATCTGGTCGGAGTCGACGAGTTCGCAGTTGAGGGAATGAGCTAAACGGCGCCCGATGGAAGACTTACCCGCCCCAGGTGGCCCAATGAGAACAACGCGGGGACGCGGGCTACCAGTCACGGAAACCGGTGTGGTCATTACTTACTCCTGTTCAAAAGCAAGACGCTGGGAAACATACTCATTGTAGGCGGCGATATTGCGCTTGGTCTCCATGACGCTATCGCCGCCAAACTTTTCTAGCACCGCGCGCGCGAGAACGAGGGCGACCATGGCTTCGGCGACCACGCCCGCGGCGGGCACCGCGCACACATCGGAACGCTGGTGGATGCCGGTGGCCGCCTTGCCGGTTGCCATATCCACGGTGCGTAGGGCGCGCGGGACGGTGGAGATCGGCTTCATGGCAGCGCGCAGACGCAGGGTCTCGCCGTTGGTCATGCCGCCTTCGAGACCGCCGGCGCGGTTGCTCAGGCGAGTAACGCCCGCGCCTTCCCGCACCATTTCGTCGTGGGCCTCGGAGCCGCGGCGGCGGGCCTCCTCGAAGCCGTCGCCTACTTCTACGCCCTTGATGGCCTGAATGCCCATGAGCGCAGCGGCGAGCTGGGCATCGAGGCGGTCCTCGCCGGAGATGTGCGAGCCCAGGCCAATGGGCAGGCCTTCGACAACGACCTCGACAATGCCGCCTAAGGTATCTCCCTGCTTTTTGGCGGCCTCAATTTCCGAAATCATCGACGCTTGCGCATCCTCGCCGAAGGCGCGCACGGGTGAAGCATCGATGGCGTCGAGATCCGCGTGCGTCGGTGTGGGGCCCGCATAAGGCTCCGAGGCGCCGATGGAGATGACGTGGGAGATAACCTCCACGCCGAGGGTCTCGCGCAGAAAGTTACGCGCGATGGTGGCGGCGGCCACGCGCGCGGCGGTCTCACGAGCTGAGGACCGCTCCAGGATCGGACGCGCCTCGTCGTGGCCGTATTTGACCATGCCTGCAAAATCCGCGTGGCCCGGCCGCGGGCGGGTCAGCGGGGCGCCACGGCCGGAAGCCATGGCCTTGGCGGTCTCCTCGTCGGACATGTCCAGCGCGTGTGGTGACATGATGGTGGTCCACTTTGGCCACTCGGTGTTACCGATCATGATCGCAATCGGGCTGCCCAGAGTCTTACCGTGGCGGATGCCAGAAAGGAGAGTTAATTCGTCGGCTTCGAACTTCATGCGGGCGCCCCGGCCATAGCCTAAGCGGCGGCGTGAGAGCTGGGCAGCGATGTCATCCTGCAATACTGGTACCCCGGACGGCATGTGCTCAAGCATGGCGATGAGCGCCTGGCCGTGGGATTCACCTGCGGTAGTCCAACGAAGCATGCGGGTTATTATCGCACGCCGCGCACACGCGGGCTAGCACTAGGGTCGAACTTAGAGCGCAATCACACACGCCGCCGCAGCCAGCAGCATTCCGGGCCCGTGCGGGGGTGCGGCGTCGCGGCGGGCAAGGCCCCATAACGCAGTGCTAAGCGACGCCCCCATCATCGCCAGCAACTGCCCCATCACCCCTGCTTCGTGGACGGTCCACATGCCCAGCGGAAAGGCGAGTTTAATGTCGCCGCCGCCGACCCCGCCGCGCCATAGTGCGAGTGCGAGGTAGAGCCCCGGCCAGATGAGCCCGGCCGGGGAAAAGATACAAAGCGAGATAAGGCAGGCGGGCAGGGTAAGCCAATTGGGTAGGCGTTTATAGCGGATGTCGAATATACACAGCATGACTATCCACGCGGCGATGCAGGCGTGGATATAAAAGTTTCCCCCCATGGGGCCACAGCCTAGCTCAAGGCTGCATCGAGGGCAGCGCGCATGGTGGCTTGCGGCGCGGGATGGCCGGTAAACTGCTCAAACTGACTGAAGGCTTGATGCGCGAGCATGACGTGGCCGCCCACCGTGGCGTAGCCGTTGGCGGCCGCATGCGAGACGAGCGGCGTGGGCCAGGGATCGTAGATGACGTCGAGGACTGGCGCGTGGGCTAGGTCAAAGAGGTGACCGTCGAGGGCCGCGGAGGGAACCGTGGAGACGATGAGGTCTGCCTCGCGCGCGAGGGCGGCGAGGTCAGCGTCGAAGGTGGCGCGATAAAGCTTGAGGCCGAGGGCGTCGGCAAGCGGGGCGAGCTCGGCGCGCCGGTCAGAGCGGTTCAGCACGGTGACGTCGGTAATGCCGCGCTGCGCCAGGGCCCAAAGCGCGGGGCGGGCGGTGCCGCCGGAGCCGATGAGAAGCGCGCGACGGGCGGTCTTTTCCCCCATTAGGACCGCCAACGCACCGGCGACGCCCTCGGTGTCGGTGTTGTCGGCGCGCCAGCCCTGCTCGGTGCGTACAAGGGTATTCGCAGAGCCAATGAGTTCGGCACGTTCAGTGCGCTCCGTGGCGCAAGAAAGGGCGGCGAACTTGCCCGGCATGGTCACGGAGAAACCGCGGAAATCAGCAGGCGCTTCCTCGAGAAAGCGCGGCAGCGACGCCGCCGTGACCTCAAAGCGGGTGTAGTCCCAATCCTCTAGCCCCAGGGCTGCATAACCGGCGTTATGCAGCACCGGGGACAAGGAATGGTCGATGGGTTGACCTAGAACCGCCGCGCGTGGCATTACTCGGCTGGCTTTGCTTCAGAATCCTCGCCACCCTGCACGCCGCCGCGCTGGGACTCGAGAATGCCGGAGTTGATGGCCTTATCGACGTTGGCCAAGTGCTCGTCGTAGTTATCGGTGAACACGGTGGTGCCATCAGCGTCGATTGTGGCGAAGAACAGCCAGTTGCCCTCCTCCGGGTGCTCCATGGCGTCGATTGCCTCAACGGAAGGAGAAGCAATCGGGGTATCCGGCAGGCCCTCCTTGGCGTAAGTATTCCACGGGGTTACCTCGGCGCGAGCTTCGTCGGAAGTCGCCAGCTCCACGTCCGGCAGGCCGTAGTTAACGGTGGAGTCCAGCTCCAAACGCATCGGCTCGTCCAGGCGGTTCAGGATGACGCGGGCCACCTTGCCGAACTCGCCGGCCGGGGACTCGCGCTCGACCAAGGATGCTGCAACCAGCAGCTCGTATGGGGTCTTGCCCATAGCCTGCGCGCGGTCGACGATGCCGGTCTCGTTGTAGCGCTCGGTAGAACGAGTAATCAAGTCCTTCAAGATGGCCTGCGCGTCCATGTTCGGATCGACCACATACTGGCCCGGAGCAATAAGACCCTCAAGGCGCTTCGGGTCCTCGCCACGGGAGCGAATCTTCTCCAGCGCCCATTCGGGCGCGCCAAGCTCGGCCGGATCGACGGTCGCCGCGACCTTCTCCAGTTCTTCCTTGGTCACGGAGCCGCCCTCTTGCTCAGAGACTTGCGCGATCAGCGAGTAGACGCCGTAGCGAACATCGCCGCCGACAACCTTAACGTCGGAAAGCGTGGCTCCGCCCTGCACGTCCAAAGGATCGACCTTGTTTTTGTCATCGAGCAGCGCAGAAACCGCCGCCTTTGCATTCATCTCCTCCTGCAGGCGGTAGAAGCCCGGCTGAATGCTGCCAGCGCGAGGGTTGGAGTTGGCCGCCGAGGAGAAAGCATCCGCGGTCTTGACCACGTTCTTTTCCACGAGCTCCGGGCCGAGCTGGCTCATCGACGAGCCTTCTGGGACCTCGACCAGCTGCACGGTGCCGTTGCCGGTTCCCTCATAGTCCATGCTGCTGCCTCCTCCAAGCAAGCGGAAGCCGATGTATCCCAGGGCGCCGATGATAAGCACCACGGAGGCCACCACCACGGCAAGGCCGCGCTGGCGGCGCTTGACGTGCTTCGGCTCCATGGAGCGCCCGATTCGTTCTTGGTTTCGGCTCACGTAACTAGTCTCCTGCTGTTGAAGGCTCGTGGGTGGTTGCATCTGCTTGAAGCGCGTTGTTACGTGCGTCCAACCAGGATTGCAAGATTTCTACTGCGGCTGCTTGGTCGATGACTTTGCGGCCCTTTTTCTCGGATACCCCTGACGCCCGCAGCGCTGTCGTGGCGGCGACTGTGGTCAGCCGCTCGTCAGCCATGCGGACAGGTGGTTGCCCTATCGTTACATCTTTTCCCAGCCTGCGGCGGATGCGAAACGCGATTTCCTTGGCGTGTTTGACACTTTTCGAGCCGTTGCCCTGCAGATCGCGGGGCAGGCCTACTACTACCTCTACCGCTTGGTACTCGTGAATGAGCTCCAAAATGCGGTCGATATCGCCTTTATCGCGGTCTTTGAAACCGGTTTCGCGAGCGACGGTCTCGACAGGAAGCGCCAGCTTGGCGTTGTTGTCAGAGACCGCGACACCGATGCGTACGGTGCCTACATCTAGCGCTAGTCGACGCCCATTTCCCGGGTCGTCCACCCCGGGAGTATCGGGTTGTACGGCCATGCTCTATGAATGTCCCTTCGCGGTTGGTTGCGACGCAAAAGTCGCAAAACGGTAACGATGACATGTAGATTCTAGTCATATTATTTGCGGCTATGGTGCGCAGGGGGCATAAGTTTTAGGTTATTGGCTGTTTAAAGGCCTAATACCTACCCCTATCGCGCAAAAATCCCCGCACCTTTTGGTCTAAAGATGCGGGGAGTTAAGCGGTTAAAAAATTTAAGCCTTTTCGAGTTCGTCTCGCAGGGCGTTGAACGCGGCCGGAAGGCCTTCGGCGTTAGCGCCGGAGCCTTGCGCCATGTCTGGCTTACCGCCACCCTTGCCGTCGATGTAGCCGGCGAACAGCTTGACCAAGTCGCCAGCCTTGATGCCGCGCTCGATGGCGGCTTTGGTGACGCCGGCGATAAACGGCAGCTTGCCGCCCTCATTCTCGGAGGCGAGGACAACCACGCCCGGCTTGTCGCCGAGGCGGTTCTTCAGGTCGGTGGCTACGGTGCGCAGGTCGCCGCCGCTGACGTTGTTCGGCAGACGGGTTGCCACGAGGCTAAAGCCGTTGACCTCGACGGCGGAGTTGACCATCTCAGCGGTCTGGGACATCAGCTGGGCCTTGTGCAGGTCCTCGATCTGCTTCTCAGCAGCCTTGAGGCGCTCGGTCAGCTGCGCGATGCGCTCTGGAAGGTCCTCGGACTGAATCTTCAGCTCGCGGGAAACGCCCTCCACAAGTGCGGTTTCCTTTGAGTAGTAGCGGAACGCATCCAGGCCAGAGTAGGCCTCGATGCGGCGCGCACCGGAGCCCACGGAGGACTCGCCCAGCACGGAAACCGGGCCGATCTCCGCCGTGTTGGTGACGTGGGTGCCGCCGCACAGCTCGATCGAGAACGGGCCGCCCATCTCGACGACGCGGACCTCAGAGCCGTAGTTCTCACCGAACAGCGCCATGGCGCCCATCTGCTTCGCCTTCTCCAGCGAGGTCTCGATGGTGTTGACGGCAAAGTGGGCGTCGACAGCCTGATTGGTGATGAGAGCGATCTCCTCCAGCTGGGCCGGGGTCAGCTGCTCGGTGTAGTTGAAGTCGAAACGCAGGTAGCCCGGGCGGTTCAAGGAACCTGCCTGAACTGCGGTTGGGCCCAGCACCTTGCGCAGCGCCGCGTGGATGAGGTGGGTGGCCGAGTGCGCCTGGACTGCGCCGTGACGCCACTTCTTATCGACCTCAGCGGTCACGGAAGCACCCAGGTCGATGCCGCCGGCAGTGACGGTGGCCTTATGGACCCACAGCTTCTTGCCGATCTTTTGGACGTCGCCCACCTCAAGCAGGCTCTCGCCCGCGTACAGGCGGCCGCGGTCCGCGGTCTGTCCACCGGCCTCAGCGTACAGCGGCGACTGGTCGAGGATGACCTCCACCTGCTCGCCCTCGTGGACCTCGTTGACCTTCTCTCCATCGCGAACCAGACCGATGATCTTGGCGTCGGAAGTAAGCGTCTCGTAACCGGTGAAGACGGTCGGGTTGTTATCGACCCACTCACGATAGAGAGAAAGGTCGGCGTGGCCGTGCTTCTTGGCCTGGTTATCGGCCTTCGCGCGGCGGCGCTGCTCTCCCATCGCGTCGTTGAAGCCATCCATGTCGACCTCAAGGCCGGCCTCCTGGGCCATCTCTAGGGTGAGGTCAATTGGGAAGCCATAGGTATCGTGCAGCTCGAAAGCCTTCTCGCCGGAGAGCACTTTGGAGGTTGCAGCACGCGAGGTGGACTTGAGCTCTGCAACGGCTTCGTCGAAAAGCTTAGTGCCCGACTCCAAGGTCTTGAGGAAGGCCTTTTCCTCCGCGATGGCAACGCGCAGGATGCGCTCGCGGTGCTCCGCAATTTCCGGGTAGGACGGAGTCATGGTGTCCATGATGGTGTTCATGAAGCGCTCCATGCTCGGCGCGGTAGCCCCCAGCAGGCGTGCGGAACGGATGATGCGACGCAGCAGGCGGCGCAGGATGTAGCCGCGGCCTTCGTTGCCCGGGGTAACGCCGTCCAAGATGAGCATCATGCCGGTACGGGAGTGGTCCGCGATGACGCGGAATCGGATGTTGTCCTGATCGCTTGCGCCCTCGCCGTACTTGGAACCAGAAAGCTCCTCCGCGGCGTCGATAACCGGGCGCAAAAGGTCGGTTTCGTAGACGTTGTCTACGCCCTGCAGGATGCAGGCTACGCGCTCGATGCCCATGCCGGTATCGATGTTCTTCTTCGGCAGCGGGCCCAGGATTTCGAAGTTGCCCTTGCCGATGCCCTCACCGCGCTCGTTCTGCATGAAGACCAGGTTCCAGATCTCCATGTAACGGTTGTCGTCGGCCACTGGGCCGCCCTCGGCACCGTATTCCGGGCCGCGGTCGTAGTAAATCTCGGAGCACGGGCCGCACGGGCCAGGAATGCCCATGGACCAGTAGTTATCCTCCATGCCCAGGCGCTGGATGCGCTCCTTCGGCACGCCTACTTCGTTGTGCCAGATATCGGCAGCCTCATCGTCGTCCAAGTAAACGGTAACCCACAGACGCTCCGGATCGAGGCCAAAACCGCCGTCCTCCACGGAGCCGGTAAGAAGGCCCCAGGCGTTTTTGATTGCGCCTTCCTTGAAGTACTGGCCGAAGGAGAAGTTACCGGCCATCTGGAAGAAGGTGTTGTGGCGGGTGGTAATACCTACCTCTTCGATGTCCAGGGTGCGCACGCACTTCTGGATGGAGGTTGCCAGGCCGTTGGGAAACGGCGGGTTCTGCTGGCCGAGGAAGTACGGCTTGAACGGAACCATGCCGGCGTTGACGAAGAGCAGGTTCGGGTCGTCCAAAATGAGCGACGCGCTGGGAACCGCCTCGTGTCCGGTATTCACGAAGTGCTGGGTAAAGCGTTCCCGGATCTCATGAGTCTTCACGAGCTAAAAGTCCTTCACTGTTTAAGCGGTACGTAACAGCGCTCAACTTTACCCGTATCGCTTCCTAGCACGGGTATCGGGGGAGAAAACTTTAGCGCCGCTTGCCGCGGATGATGTTGCGCAGCCGCCCCAGGTAGTCATGGATGCGCTTCTCGGCACCATGTTCGGTGGGTTCGTAGTACAGCGCGCCTTCCAATTCATCCGGGAGGTACTGCTGCTTAACGACGCCGCGCGGGTCATCATGCGGGTAAACATACCCCACGGCATTGCCGAGCTTTTTCGCTCCTTCGTAGTGGCCGTCGCGCAGGTGGGCCGGGACGTGACCGATGCGCCCAGCTTGCACGTCGGCTTGCGCGGCGCTGATTGCTTGGATCACTGCGTTCGACTTCGGTGCGGTGGCCAGGTGGATGGTGGCTTGGGCCAGCGGAATTCGCGCTTCCGGCATGCCGATCAATTGCGCGGCTTCGGCTGCTGCCACGGCGGTTTGCAGCGCGGAAGGGTCGGCCATGCCGATGTCTTCGGAGGCATGCACGATAAGACGGCGTGCGATAAAGCGCGGGTCCTCGCCAGCCTCAATCATGCGCGCCAGGTAGTGCAGCGCGGCATCAACATCCGAGCCGCGGATCGACTTAATGAACGCAGAGACGACGTCGTAGTGCTGGTCGCCGTCGCGGTCATAGCGCACGACGGCGCGGTTGACGTTGTCACGGATGACTTGGGCGGTCAATTCTCCACCGTCGGCCACGGCCTCGGCCGCGGCTTCCAGGTAGGTCAGCGTGCGACGGGCGTCGCCGCCGGCGAGCAGCACGAGCTGGTCGAGCGCTTCGTTGTTTGCGCTAATGCGCCCGCCCAGGCCACGTTCGCTGGTGAGGGCGCGTTCGGCGAGTGCTTTCAGGGAGGCGTCGTCTAGCGGCTGCAACTGCAGCAACAACGAGCGCGAGAGCAACGGCGCCACCACGGAAAAGGAGGGGTTTTCCGTGGTCGCGGCGACGAGCAACACGGTGCGATTTTCTACTGCCGCGAGCAACGCGTCCTGCTGGGTCTTGGAAAAGCGATGCACCTCGTCGATAAACAGCACGGTGCGGCGGCCATGGATGAGTTCTTGGCGTGCTCGGGTGATGACCTCGCGCACCTGCTTGACTCCCGAATCCAAGGCGGATAGGCCCACGAAGTTTTGGCCAATCGATTTTGCGATCAGCGAGGCGATGGTGGTCTTGCCAGTACCGGGAGGGCCATACAAGATGACAGAAGCCTCGCCGGAGCCTTCGATGAGCCGGCGCAGGGGCTTCCCTTCTTCAAGTAGGTGGCCTTGACCCACAACCTCATCGAGGCTCTGCGGGCGCATCCGGGCCGCCAATGGCGAGCCGGAATGGGTGGCAAAGATTTCTTGGCCAGGCAGCGGTGCTGAGGCCTCTGCCCCGCCGGGTGCTGGACCAAACAGAAAATCCTGGCTCATGGCCTAGCCCTCACGCAGACGGCTGGCTACGGTCTGGCCAAACTGCGCAACCGGTTCGCATGCGGCGGAATCGCACTTGGCGGAATACCTCGCCAACGCCTCAAAGGTCTCGTACAAGTCGCGGCGGATGAGAGTTTCCTCTTCGCTAAATGGACCCTGGTCTGCAGGACGCAGCAAGGAATGGCGTGCGTCGTGCTCGATGCCTGCGGAGCCTTCCGAAAGAGCCACAACGCCCTCGATACCGCCGGCGTACATCGTGGTCACACTGGACAAAGCCCAGCCGATGAGCGAGGCGACGATGAGCTCGTGGAGCTCGATATCGTCCCCAAGACGCGGCCATACCTGCACCACGCGGCGCTGCCAGGCGGAGATGAAAATCTCGGCCTCTTCATCCGAAATCGGGCGCGCGAAAAGAAACTGCGGGAAGCCGGCGATGACACAGGCGACGTCGAAGCCGACACTGCGATAGCCCGCCCACTCATAATCCAAAAAGGCTAGGTTTTGGGAAACGATGACGTTATCGGGCGACAAATCAAAAGGCGTAAATGCGCGCTCGCGACCGATGGACAGCGAGCTTGCCGCCTGTTGCGCCAGCTCCACAAAGTCTGCGGGCGCCGGCAGGCCAGCATCGGCCAGGATGTCTGCTCCAATGAAGATCGAGCGCTGCAGGGATTCATCGCGCAGCGACTGATGCTCGGCGTATTCCGGGTGCTGGCGCAGCATGCGGTTCAGCAGCGTCTCGTAGTCCTGCTCGCGGTCTGCGGTACCCACATGCATCTGGCCCAAAGAACGCCCCAGAGAACGCAGGATCTCCTTGCGGTCCTCGTCCTGCGCTTGGGTGAGAACATCGGCCAAGGTGTCGCCCTCACCGACGTCGGAAAGCACCAAAATGCGACGATCCAAATCATGGGCAAAAAGCACCGGGCCCGGGCGCACGTCCTCGCCCAACGCGGTGGTGAACTGGTACGCCACGACCTCGCGGAGAAGCGCGGCGTCATCAATCGCATGCCCGGTAGAAGGGTTGTATTTGATGACCACGGAGCGGTGCGGCAAAAATGCCGTCGGAGTCATCCGCGCGCGCAAGACGGTGGCGTTGCCCGAACCGCCTAGGTCAGTTACCTGCGTAAACTCGGCAACCCCGCCGTAACGGCGCGAAAGCAACTCGGCGGCCATCTCCACGACCTCGTCTTGGGTATAGGCCGTGTCAGTAACGTCCGTATTCTCCGTGGTCACTTCATCTTCCTTTACTTGATCGCTGAGCTTAATGTCAGCCGCGCTCGCAGCAAAAGCGGGGCACCGCCTGATGCGGTGTGGTGAAACACTTTCCCGCAGATTCGGCCCTGCCCCGCTTTAAAAGCAAGCTTTAGCGCTTACTTCGCTGCAGCCTTTTCTTCTGACTTCTTTTCCGGCTTGAAGTCGACGCCGGTCTCCTTGCGCTGTGCGGCAGGGATCGGTGCCGGGGCGTCGGTTAGCGGATCGACGCCGCCGCCGGACTTCGGGAAAGCAATGACGTCGCGGATGGAGTCGAAGCCGCCGAGCAGGGACACGATGCGGTCCCAGCCGAATGCGATGCCGCCGTGTGGCGGTGCGCCGTACTGGAATGCGTCGAGCAGGAAGCCGAACTTCTCCTGTGCTTCTTCCTCGCCGATTCCCATGACGTCGAAGACACGCTTTTGCACATCCTGCTGGTGGATACGGATGGAACCGCCGCCGATCTCGTTGCCGTTGCAGACGATGTCATAAGCGTAAGCGGTAGCCTCGCCCGGGTTCTGGTCGAAGGTGTCGAGGTACTCCGGCTTCGGGGAGGTAAAGGCGTGGTGCACGGCCGTCCACTTGGAGTGGCCCAGGGCAACGTCACCGGATGCGGTGGCGTCGGCAGCCGGCTCGAACAGTGGTGCGTCGACGACCCAGGTAAAGGCCCAGTCGCCTTCCTTGATGAGGTCGAGCTTGCGGGCGATCTCGCCACGGGCTGCGCCGAGCAGAGCGCGGGAGGACTTAGTGTCGCCTGCGGCAAAAAAGATGGCGTCGCCAGGCTTTGCGCCCACGTGAGCGGCGATGCCCTCGCGCTCGGCGTCGGTGATGTTCTTGGCCACCGGGCCGCCCAGGGTGCCATCCTCAGCAATGGTGATGTAGGCAAGGCCCTTAGCGCCGCGCTGCTTTGCCCATTCCTGCCAAGCATCGAACTGGCGGCGCGGCTGGGATGCGCCACCTTCCATGACGACGGCACCGACGTACTCGTTCTGGAATACGCGGAAGGTGGTGTCCTTGAAGAACTCGGTGCACTCGACGATCTTGATGTCAAAGCGCAGGTCCGGCTTATCGGAGCCGTAGTACTTCATCGCATCAGCGTAGGTCATACGCGGGATCGGCGTGGTGATTTCGTAGCCGATGAGCTTCCACAGCTCGGAGACGATCTCCTCGGCTAGTGCGATGACGTCGTCCTGGTCCACGAAGGACATCTCGACGTCGAGCTGGGTGAACTCCGGCTGGCGGTCAGCGCGGAAATCCTCGTCGCGGTAGCAGCGCGCGATCTGGTAGTAGCGCTCCATGCCGGCAACCATGAGCAGCTGCTTGAACAGCTGCGGCGACTGTGGCAGGGCGTACCAGGAGCCTGGCTTCAGGCGTGCTGGGACCAGGAAGTCACGGGCGCCTTCTGGGGTGGAGCGGGTCAGGGTTGGGGTCTCGATCTCGGTGAAATCGTGTGCGTCGAGCACCTTGCGGGCTGCACGGTTTGCCGCAGAGCGCAGACGCAGCGCGTCGCCCTGGGTCTTACGGCGCAGATCCAGGTAGCGGTACTTCAGGCGCGCTTCCTCGCCGACCTCTCCAGAGGTGGATGGGTCATCGATCTGGAAAGGCAGTGCTGCGGACTTGTTGAGGACCTCGAGCTCGGTGACGTTGACCTCGATCTCGCCGGAAGGCAGGTTCGGGTTCTCGGAGCCTTCTGGACGCGGCTCGACGACGCCGGTTACCTTCACGCAGTACTCAGAGCGCAGGTCGTGTGCATGCTCTGCAACTCCGGATTCGCGGAAAACAACCTGGGCGATGCCGGATCGATCACGCAGGTCAATGAAGATAACTCCACCGTGGTCGCGACGGCGGGAAACCCAACCGGTGAGAGTAACAGTCTCGCCTGCGATGTCCTTGCGGAGCTCGCCAGCCAAATGAGTGCGCAGCACTAGCGTTCAGTCCCTTCTATTTCGATTTTTTACCCTCTCCCGCCACGCGTAGACAGCACGCGCCGGAGAATGGCAAAACTTGAACGCGCCCAAGTCTACAACCCCGCCTAGTATTTCGTTTCGATGAGGCAGCTACAGAAAGTATCTATATTTTCTGGCGGCACAATGCGCTGGACATATGGCATTATCAATGGCATGACATTTCGTTCGGATGCAGAATTCAACAACACCCGCGCCCGCTCTGGTGGCGGCGGGCGCCGCGGCGGCACCATTGCGGCAGGGGGCGGCCTGGGCACTCTCGTCCTCATCGGTTTGTTCCTGATCATGGGCGGAAACCCATCCGATCTTGATCAGTACTTCGGCACCGAGAATGACCAGGGCCAAATAGCGCAGGAAGAAAACGGCACAGACGCAAACGGCAACCCCACCGGAGAGCTTGCCCACTGCCAGACCGCTGAGGACGGCAACAAGTACGACGACTGCCGCATCATGTACGCCGCCCAGTCCATCGACCGCGTTTGGGCGGACCAACTTCCAAAGCAGGCCGGGCTGGAATACACCGAACCCGGAATGGTCATCTTTCACGGCGCCACCACGTCCGGCTGCGGCCAAGCATCGGCCGCCACCGGCCCGTTCTACTGCCCGAGTGATCAGACGGCCTATTTCGATACCGCCTTTTTCGATCAACTCACCCAATTCGGCGCCGAGAACGCCCCCCTGACGCAAATGTATATCGTGGCCCACGAGTTTGGTCACCACATTCAAAACCTCGAGGGAACGCTGGGTCTTTCCAATTACAACCAACCGGGCGAGGATTCCAACGCCGTCAAGATTGAGCTGCAGGCAGACTGCTACGCAGGCATCTGGGCAAACTATACCGATGACAATACGAACATGGGCCTGCAAGAGATTTCGAAGCAGCAGCTCGAGAACGCAGTGACCGCCGCTGCCGCTGTTGGCGATGACAACATCCAGCAGCGCTCCGGCGGCCAGGTCCGCCCCGATCAGTGGACACACGGTTCTTCCGAAATGCGCTCCAAAGCCTTCTTGGCCGGCTACCAATCAGGCGAGATGGCGCGGTGCGACTACCTCGAGCGCAATGCTTATAACGGCTAAACACTTATAGCGCCTAAAGTCTAGGTCCCGCCTAAAAATGACAGGGGTGCGTGGGAATTTCCCACGCACCCCTGTTGTTGACATGTCATATACACTAAAGTTCTAAGCCACACTCAAGGGAGCAGCATGCAATTCGGAATCTTTAGCATCGGCGATGTCACCGCGGACCCAACCAACGGCATCAGCCCCAGCGAGGCCGAGCGCATCCGCAATATGACCGAGATTGCGCTGAAGGCCGAGGAGGTTGGCCTCGACGTCTTTGCGACCGGCGAGCACCACAACCCACCCTTCGTGCCCTCCTCACCGACTACCCACCTGGCATATATCGCCGCACAGACAAAGAACCTGCAGCTATCCACCTCCACGACGCTTATCACCACCAATGACCCGGTAAAGATCGCCGAGGACTATGCCTTCCTGCAGCACCTTTCCGGCGGCCGCGTAGATCTCATGATGGGCCGCGGCAACACGGGCCCGGTTTATCCGTGGTTTGGCAAGGATATCCGCGAAGGCATCCCACTGGCGGTGGAGAACTATCACTTGCTGCGCCGGCTGTGGCGCGAGCCGGTGGTTAATTGGACGGGCAAGTACCGCACGCCTCTACAGGGGTATACGTCTACCCCGGCGCCCCTTGACGGCGTGCCGCCTTTTGTCTGGCACGGCTCCATCCGCTCGGTGCAGATTGCCGAGCAGGCCGCCTTCTACGGCGATGGGTTCTTTCACAACAACATCTTCTGGAACAAGGAGCACACCGCGAAGATGGTAGGCATCTACCGCCGCCGCTTCGAGTCCTACGGTCACGGCCGCGCGGATCAGGCCATCGTGGGCTTGGGCGGCCAGGTCTTCATCGGCGAGACCGAAGCCGAGGCGAAGAAGTTCTTCCGCCCCTACTTCGATAACGCACCGGTCTACGGCCACGGCCCTTCCCTGGAGGAGTTCACCGCGCAGACGCCGCTGACTGTAGGCACGGTGGAGCAGGTCATCGAGCGCACCATGCAGTTTGCCGATTGGGTGGGCGATTACCAGCGCCAGCTTTTCCTCATCGATCACGCGGGCCTGCCGCAGGAGGTAGTACTGAAACAGATTGAAATCTTGGGCACCCAGGTGGTTCCGGAGCTGCGCCGCCGCATGGAGGCCCGCCGCCCGGAGCATGTGCCTTCGAATCCGCCTACCCACGCAAGCCTGAAGGCCAACCCCGCCGCACCCCATTTCAAGGTCAACCCCGGAGAGGAGAACTAGATGCGTTCACTGGTCGTTGTTACCGCAGGGCTATCCACGCCGTCATCAACGCGCGCGCTTGCCGACGCCCTCTCCCAGGCCGTGTGCTCCCAGGTCGGCGCCCGAGGCGAAGGCGTGGAGACCACCATGATTGAACTCCGTGAGCTTGCCACCGAGCTCGCCGAGGCCATGACGAACTGGGGCTCCACCACTCCCCGCCTAGATGAGGCAAAGCGCGCACTATCGACGGCGAGCGCACTGATTGCGGTGACCCCGATTTTCCAGGGCAGCTACTCGGGCCTTTTCAAGCTCTTCTTCGACACACTCGATCCGCACGCCTTGGAGCACCTGCCCACAGCGATTGCAGCCACGGGCGGGTCTTCGCGGCATGCGTTGGTGCTCGACTATGCATTGCGTCCGCTGTTTAACTACCTGCATGCCACAGTGATCCCCACCGGCGTCTTCCAAGCCACCGAAGACTTCGGCACCGCAGAAGGTACACGCAACGCCCAGCGCATCGAGCGCGCGGCCAAGGAGCTTGCCGATCTCATCGTGGCTCCCACCGACCGCGTCGCAGGACTAGCCGCCCCGAACTTGGCAGAGCCTTCCCCACGTCCCACCGGATTGGACGTGGAAGAAGAGTTCACGCCGTTTAGCGCGCTGCTGAAAGGCCACGACGGCACCGCCTAGCCACAGCGTCATCTAGCAGCACCGCGCACCGGGGTTGGCATCCTGCTCGGCGTAGCGGGCACGCCAATATTCGCGCTCGGTTGGAATCACGGCGTCGGGATGATGCGCTTTAAGGTGAGCGCAGTACTTCGCGTAGGCGTGATCGCCCATGAGCTCGCCGACGTACCAGGTGATTTTCTTGAGCGCGCTAATCACTAATGCCCTCCAGTTTCTTCGAAGCTCATGTTGTACTGCGCGGCTACTTCCTTCTCCCGCTTGGTCGGCATCATTCCACGAGGCAGGAACAGCGTGGACGGGATGTCCTCGGTCTCCGAATCCACTGGCTCGATACCGGCTACGCGCTGCTTGACCGCCTTGATACACGACATCACTGCCGCACCAATAACGGCTAGGACAAGCACGGCGAAGAGGATAGATAGACAGCCTTGGATGAAGGTATTACGCACCACTGCGTCAATTTCTTCGACGGACTTTGCAGACCCGAACTCGCTAAGCCCCTGAGCCGCGGCGTCTTTGAAACGCGCGTGGTTAGCCCAATAGCCGATGGTCGGATCGGAGCTGAAGATCTTCTGCCAGGACGCGGTCATGGTCACGATGAGGTCCCAGGCCAGCGGGATAAGCGGAATCCAGACCCACTTATAAAGACCCTTCTTGACCACCACGACCACGACGAGTGCGAGCGCCATCGCAGCTAACAGCTGGTTCGCGATGCCGAAGAGCGGGAAGAGCACGTTGATGCCGCCTAGCGGATCGGTAACGCCCATGATGAGAATGGCGCCCCACAGCGCACAGACGATGAAAGTGGAAAGGTAGGTCCCGAGCTTCCAGCTTTGGTCGCGGAACTTGCCCAGGCCCGGGATGCCTCCCAAGGAGTCGGACATCATAAAGCGTGCCACGCGGGTGCCAGCGTCCACCGTGGTGAGGATAAACAGCGCCTCGAACATGATGGCAAAGTGGTACCAGAAAGCCTGCATGGCTGGATTGCCCAGCATCTGCGTCATGATTTCGGACATGCCATAAGCCAGCGTTGGCGCGCCGCCGGTACGGGAAACGATGGACTCCTCGCCCACTGCCTGGGCTGCGGCGGTTAGCTGCTCGGCGGTGATGCCAGCGCCGGGCAGGTTGAGGGTGCCTACGAAGTCGGCCGCACCTTCCGCAGTACCTTGCGTCTTCGGCGCTGGGGAGTTCATGGCGAAGTACATGTGGCGGTCAATGATGACCGCGGAGATAAGCGCCATGACCGCGACGAAGGACTCCATGATCATGCCGCCGTAACCGATGGCACGCATGTGGGATTCCTTCTCAATGAGCTTTGGCGTGGTACCCGAGGAGATCAGCGCGTGGAAGCCAGAAAGTGCGCCGCACGCAATGGTGATAAACAGGAACGGAAAGAGGTTGCCGGAGAAGACTGGGCCATTTCCGTCCGTGGCGAAGCTGGTCACTGCCGGCATGTGCACGGACGGGCGCTCAATCACGATGGCGATGGCAAGCAGCGCGATGACGCCAATCTTCATGAAGGTAGACAGGTAGTCACGCGGGGCAAGCAGCAGCCAGACCGGCAGGATAGCTGCCACGATGCCATAGCCAATGATGGCAAAGGCTAAGGTCTCCTTGGACCAGGTAAACATGCTGGCACCGAGCTCAGTATCGGAGACCCAACCGCCGCCGATGATGGCGGCAAGCAGCAGGATGACGCCAATGACGGAGACCTCAGAGACCTTGCCAGGGCGGATGTAGCGCAGGTAGAGGCCCATGAACAAAGCGATGGGGATGGTCATCGTGATGGAGAAGACGCCCCACGGCGAATCCGCCAAAGCGTTGACCACGATGAGCGCCAGCACTGCGATGATGATGATCATGATGGCGACGGTGGCGATGATGCCCGCGATGCCTCCAATTTTACCCATCTCATCGTTGATCATTTGGCCCAGCGAGCGGCCCTTGCGCCGCGTGGAAACCCACAACACCAGGTAATCCTGTACCGCGCCCGCAAAGACGACGCCGAGGACGATCCATAGTGTGCCCGGGAGATAGCCCATCTGCGCCGCCATGACCGGGCCGACAAGCGGGCCCGCGCCGGCAATAGCGGCGAAGTGGTGGCCAAAGAGCACGCGGCGATCGGTAGGCAGGAAGTCCTTACCGTCGTTGGCGTACTCGGCAGGAGTCGCACGATTATTGCGCGGCTTTACCACCTGGTACTCAATAAGGCGTGCGTACAGGGTATATCCGATAATGTAGGAGCCAACGGCGGCTAGGACCAACCAGACGGAGTTGATGGTCTCACCGCGGTGGAGAGCGAGCACTCCCCAACCGGCAGCCGCAGCGATAGCGGCAATCAAAATGACGATCTTCTCAACGTTGCCGATGACCTTTTCCGGCTTTACGTCGATGGGCTGTGCCTGGCCGTCGACTTCAACAAATTCGATGTCGGACCGCGGTTCGGGTCCGGTCTTGATACTCACGATAATCTCCCGAGGAATCAGACAGAGCAGATGAAAGAACTTTTATCCAGCCACAGTTGTTAGGCACGCTGAATTGCTTAACTATTGTGAACCGAGATACTAATCAGTATTCATTGTGTGCAAAGATCACACAATAAAATTCAATAATTTCTATCGGCTTATCCCCCAAAATCGCTTGACCTTGGTCACACCCACCCCGAGGGGTTAACAACGCTGCCTCCACGTAGTGAACTACTGCCAAAGCGGTAACATGGAGAAACTGTATGCGCGGCCTTCCGGAAAAAGTCCTCGTCACAGAGAATTTCGGCCGCAGCAAGATCGCAATTAACACGGGTTTAGCCACAGCCTGCCCCCTAGAAATACTCCCCCCACCTACCCCCAATTTAATTTCCAAACTCACAAAGCAAACTCACAAAGGAGGCACCGCCCAGCATGGCAATCAGCGTCACCGACATTTTCTCCATCGGCATTGGCCCATCTTCCTCGCACACCGTCGGCCCAATGCGCGCGGCCCTTGCGTTCCTGAAAACGCTGCCGGAGCATCCAGCCAAGGTGCACACCGAGCTGCGGGGCTCGCTTTCGCTGACTGGCCGCGGCCACGGCACCGACCGCGCGGTGATTCTGGGCTTGGCCGGCTGGGATCCGCTGACCGTCCCGGTTGACGCTGAACCGCGTTCCGATCAGCCCATTCCGAGCAAAGGCATGACCGACGGCCCGCTGGGCGCGATGGAATATTCCATCGAGTTCAACAACGAGCCGGTCCCCGAGCACCCGAATTGCCTCATCTTCGATGCCTGGGATGCAGAGGGCAACCTACTGGCCGAGCACGCCGAGTACTTCTCCGTCGGCGGCGGATTCATTCTCTCCCGCGCGGAACTCGACGCCGAGGTCGCAGCCTCCGCCGAGGTACCTGCCGGCATGGCAGCGGCCGAATCCACCGACGATGTTCCTTACCCATTCACCACGGGCGAGCAATTGCTGGCGCTGTGCGAAAAGCACGATTTGAAGATCTGGGAGATTGTCGCCGCCAACCAGGAAGCGCTCCATAAAGAAGACGGCGGCCTCGAATACGTCTACGCGCACCTGGATTTGGTGTGGGACATCATGCGCGAGTGCGTCACCGACGGCATCTCTACCTCCGGCATCTTGCCGGGCGGCCTGCAGGTCCCACGCCGCGCGCCGGGCATGTACAAGCAGCTAATGGAGGGCCACGACGATAAGACCTGCGGTTTTTCCGCTATGGAGTGGGTCAACCTGTTTGCGCTCGCCGTCAACGAGCAAAATGCCGCCGGTGGCCGCGTCATCACGGCCCCAACGAACGGCGCCTGCGGCATCATCCCAGCGGTGTTGCACTATGCCCGCGACTTCAAGCCGAACTTCACCCGCGATTCCGCCCGCCGCTACTTGCTTACCGCGGGTGCCATCGGCATGATCATCAAGCACAACGCCTCGATTTCGGGCGCCGAGGTGGGCTGTCAAGGCGAGGTAGGCTCGGCGTCGTCAATGGCGGCGGCCGGCATGGCTGAACTGCTAGGCGCAACGCCGGCGCAGATCGAAAATGCAGCCGAGATTGCGCTGGAACACAACCTCGGCCTTACCTGCGACCCAGTCGGCGGCCTCGTGCAGATTCCGTGCATCGAGCGCAACGCCATCGGCGCGGTCAAGTCCATCAACGCCGCGCGCCTGGCGCGCATGGGCCAAGGCACGCACCACGTTTCTCTCGACGCCGCCGTGCAGACGATGGCCGATACCGGCCGCGACATGCTGGCGAAGTACAAGGAGACCTCCATTGGTGGACTCGCAAAGACCCTGGGCTTCGCCGTCACGCAGGTGGAGTGCTAGTGCAAAAAAGGCTTGCGTGGCAAAAGGTAGTCTTATCGCTAACACACAGACTCTAACCTAGAAAGCGATACCTACCTCCATGCGAGCCGATGCGTTACGCCGCCGAATAGCCATCATCGAGGCGGCATGCGCCATGTTTAAACGCCATGGCAACTCGGTCTCCCTTGAAAAGATTGCCCAGGAAGCAGGCGTGGGCGTCGCCACGCTCTACCGCAACTTCCCGGACCGTGAAGGGTTGATTCACGCGTGCGCGGAACACATGAGCGATGATTTTCTGGTCTTCCAAAGTCGCTTGATTAAAGGCTTCGAATCCGATCCTTCGGACGCGGAAAACTTCGTCCTGGACTATGCTCTCAAGCTCACGGAAATGGGTTTGACCAGCCTCATCCCTTCCTTCGCGCCGGAGGACTTAGATACCCTGCCGGAGGATTTGCAATTGAAGCGCGACCCGTTGCAGGAAAACGGCGAAAGGTTCATCGAGCTCGGAAAGCAGCACGACGTAATTGGCCCAGGCGTGGGGCACCTCGACTTCGTGGTGGGAATCTTAACGCTGGTGCGCCCCAGGAAGGTGCACGTGGAGAACTACGTGCCCGATATCCAAAACGTATGCTGCGCATCTACTTGGCAGGCATCAAAAGCGGCATGGCGAACGCATAGTAGCAAAACAAAAGGCGCCTTCACTCCCCAACCGATATGTGGGAAGGAAGGCGCCTTTGGCATCTCAGCGAGATGCCCTTTAACGTCGTTGGCTTAATTCAGCTGGCTGCGCAGGTGCTCAACGAGCGCGTCAATGGCGACGTCGCTTTGCTCATGCGCGGCAAGGTCCTTGACGGCGACAACGCCGTTTTCGAGCTCCTGCTCGCCCAGGACAAGCGCGAAGCGAGCGCCGGCACGGTCCGCGCCCTTCATCGCCCCCTTGAGGCCGCGGTCGCCGAAGGACATGTCAGCGGAGATGCCGGCGTTGCGCAGGTCGTTGACGATGCCTGCCATACGGCGCTTAGCATCGGCGCCCAGTGCCACGCCAAAGACCTCAACGCGCTGGTCGACGCCGTCGAGCTGGATGCCCTCAGCCTCCAGAGCCAAGATGGTGCGGTCGACGCCGAGGCCGTAGCCGATGCCGGAAAGCTCCTGGCCTCCCAGCTGAGACATCAGGCCGTCGTAGCGGCCGCCTCCACCGATGCCGGACTGCGCGCCGAGCAACGGGTGCACGAACTCGAAACAGGTCTTGGTGTAGTAATCCAAGCCGCGGACCATGCGCGGATTGATGGTGTACTCGATGCCCATGTCATCGAGCAGGCCGGTGACCGTCTCGAAATGCTCACGGCACTCGTCGTTTAGGTGATCGAGCATCAGCGGGGCGTCGGCAAGCTGCTCCTGGACCTCAGAACGCTTGTCATCGAGGACACGCAGCGGGTTGATCTCCGCACGCTTGCGGGTTTCCTCATCTAAGTCGAGCTTGAACAAGAACTCCTGCAGCTTCTCGCGGTAAGCCGGGCGACAGTTCTGGTCACCCAAGCTGGTCAGCTCGAGACGGAATTGGCTCAGCCCGAGGGAACGGAAGGAGCGATCTGCCAGGGCGATGACCTCGGCGTCGAGCGCGGGATCGTCAACGCCGATGGCCTCGACGCCGACCTGCTGAAGCTGGCGGTAGCGGCCAGCCTGCGGGCGCTCGTAGCGGAAGAAAGGTCCGAAGTAGTTGAGCTTGACCGGCAGTTGGCCGCGGTCAAGGTTGTGCTCAATGACCGAACGCATAACGCCTGCGGTACCTTCTGGGCGCAGGGTTACCGAGCGGTCGCCGCGGTCTGCGAAGGTGTACATCTCCTTGGAGACCACATCGGTGGATTCACCAACACCACGCGCGAAAAGCGTGGTGTCTTCGAAGATCGGAAGCTCGATGTGCTGGAAGCCGGAGAGATGAGCCTGATGGACCAGGTTCTCACGCACCTTGTAGAAGGTCGCCGATTGCGGCGGAATGTAGTCCGGGACTCCCTTGGGAGCGGACAGGGCCTTAAACTGCTTCTTATCACTCACGCGTATCAGAGTACATCCCGTAGCGTGGCCAAGAATGGATTAGTTGCCCTTTCGGCGTCCATCGTGGTGGTTGCGCCGTGTCCGGGCAGGACAGCGAGCTTGTCATCGAGCCTCCAGACAGGCCCGGCAAGCGAGAGCTGCATCGCGCTTGGGTCAGAGTGCTCCAAGTCGGTGCGCCCGATGGAGCCTTTAAAGAGGACGTCGCCGGAAAGCACGAATTCCTCGGCAATAATAAGGACGGAGCCCGGCGAATGCCCCGGGGCATGCTCGATCCGGAACTCATAGCAGATGAGTTCCAAGGGCTTGCCGCCGTGGAGCTCGCGAAGATCGTCGATGGCGAGCATATTCGCGGCGTCGAAAAGCAGCTGCGATTCCGGTGAGACCCCGGAACCGTCAACAAGCATGAACGCGTCCTTGGGGTGGATGTACACCGGAAGGTTGAGCTGCTTGGCAAGGTCACCTGCCTCGCGGGTGTGGTCGAGGTGGCCATGGGTCAAGACGATAGCTTCGAAGTTAAGGCCATGCTCTTTACCCAAGTCGAGAACACGTTGCATCGCGTGCATGCCTGGGTCAACCACGAAAGCGCGGGAGCCATTGGCCACCACATAGGTATTGGTCTTGTAGGGCCCAGCTGCGAAACCTAAAACGCTCAAAGTCATAAAACGCAGTCTAGCGCCCGCCCCAATGCAGTGGGGCCAGGCGCTAGATGAGATTTAGTGAGCTTTTACTCGCCGAATTACTTGCCCAATGCCTCGATCGCGGCGTCGTAGTTCGGCTCGGTGGTGACTTCATCAACGAGCTCGGTGTAGATGACCTTGTGCTCTTCATCGGTGACAACAACGGAGCGAGCCAGCAGGCCCTTCAGCGGAGAGCCCTGCAGAGTAATGCCCAGCTTCTCGCCGAAGTCAGAGCGGAAATCGGAAGCGCTAACGACGTTCTCGATGCCCTCTGCTGCACAGAAGCGCTCCTGCGCGAATGGCAGGTCACGGGACACGGACAACACGACGGTGTTGTCTAGGCCGGCAGCCTTCTCGTTGAAGGAACGCAGCTGCGCTGCACACACGCCGGTGTCTACGGACGGGAACAAGGAGATAACCAGGCGCTTGCCCTCGAAGTCCTGGTTGGTTACCTCGGAAAGATCGGTGCCGACGAGCGTGAACTCTGGCAGCTTCTGCCCTACCTCAGGTAGGTTTCCGGCGATTTCGGTTTCGTTTCCATTGAATTTAACGTGAGCCATGGCGCCCCACCCTACTGAAGGATCTCCCGTCGTGCCACGACGGGCAAATACGATCCGTTGGACCAGACGGGCTAGACTCTGTCAGGTATAGCTCGAGCCCACTGGCTTAGAAGCTAGCGTTTAACTCGAAATCCATCGCCAAAGGACCATTAAATGCCCAACAACAAACAGCGTGGCGAAGAAGCGCTAAACCAGCTCGACCGTGAGCTCAAGGCCCGTGACCGCAAGGAAAAGACCCGCCCTCTGGGCGTCGTCGCGGCCTCGCTCGTAGTTATCCTCGCCTTGGTCGGCGGCATCTACTTCTTCGCCACCCGCGATAATTCCGATGAGAAGGTCGTGGCCGAAGAATCCAGCGCCGCAGAGACCACTGCTCAGGACACCCCGGATGCCAAGCCACTGTCCGGCAAGCGTGCTGAGGCACTGCCTGCGAGCGTGCAGTGCACCTACGAAAAGGACGGCCAGGATGCCAACGGTGCGAAGGTTCCGGACGGCAAGGATGTCTCCACCAAGGGAACGGTGAAGGTTAACTTCGCTACCAACAAGGGCGACATCGAAATGGAGCTCGACCGCGCTAAGGCTCCGTGTGCCGTCAACGCAATTTCGGACCTGGCGGATCAGGGCTACTATGACGACACCATCTGCCACCGCATGACCTCCGGCGTCTTGAGCGTCCTGCAGTGCGGTGACCCAACCGGCACCGGCTCCGGCGGCCCTGGTTTTAGATTCGCCAACGAGTACCCAACCGACGAGACTGATGAAGCTGACACCAAGAACCCGGTGACCTACCCGAAAGGCTCCATCGCCCTGGCCAACTCCGGCGTGGACACCAATGGCTCCCAGTTCTTCGTCAACTACGCCGACTCCATGCTCACGCCTGAGTACACCTACTTCGGCGACCTGACCGACAAGGGCCAGGAGACCATGGACAAGATCGCCAAGATCGGCGTCGAAGGCGGTGCCTCCGACGGCAAGCCGGCCGAGGAAATCAAGATCAAGAAGGCGTCTGTCGAAGCCTAAGCGCCGACAAATAGATGTCCTTTCGTCTCCCCCTGGGCACCCCTGATGGGTATGCCCAGGGGGCTTCGTCTTACATGCACCTTTTTCAGAGGTAGCTGAGATTTTCTTATGCGTGCGCAGGCCTTTTCACAAAATAGGCTCTATCATCTAGTGCATTTTTCCTATTTCTCCTGCACACAACATACCTACAGATACTTCACAGGATGAACTTTTTCGCTTTTTCGGTTGCATATCTTCAGGGCCGGAACTAACATTCGTGGGGTCTTTGAAATTCCCAAACTCTTAAGGATTGAACACATGAAGTTCTTCTCCCGCAAGGCACTGGTTGCAGCTGCTGCAGCCGCTACCATCTCCTTCGGCGGCGCTGGCGCTGCTATGGCTGCAACCCCAGCCGCAACTACTTCCACTACCACAACGGCTGCTCCTACTACTACTCAAACCCCTACGGAGACCAAGACCCCTGAAAAGGAAGGTTCCTCTTCCTCTTCCTCCGACGATTTCACGGCAAAGGACGTCAAGGAGTGGATCGGCGTTGCCACCGCAGTCATCACCGCCCTCGGCGCACTGTTCGGCTTCGTCAACAAGTACTTCAAGATCTTCTAAACTCGATCCGAAGATCTAGAACAACCGCTCACCATTTGGTGGGCGGTTTTCTTATGCCTGACCTGCTGTGGTTTCAGTGATGCACCGGACGGTTTCAGCTAAGCACCGATGCCAGAGAACGCATCACGCGCAAAACTAAACCCTCGATGCAAACAACGGCATCGAGGGAATTCCTATTTGAGTGCTCCTCAATAAAGCTCTGCTAGCGCACAATTCGTCGAATACCGAACACGCCCAAGACTTTCTCCCACCAGGGAAGGTTACGTGGCTCATTCAAACGCTGCATGTATGCCTTCATGAAGAAATGTGCCTCTTCCAGCGCTTCAAACTCTTCGTCAGAAATCGCCTGAGAATTCTGAGCAGACCTATCTGCAATCGTCATGGCACGTCCCTCCTCTTTCGGTGCCCTTAACCTTACATCGCTGATACAGCGTAATCCACCCTTTTTCCTGGGTAAAGATTGAGGCGTTTACGCTTCCTCACTAGATTCCGTCGTCGAGTGCTCACGCTCTACACCATTCTCATAATTCTCCTTGATGTATTCCGATATTGCTTGGACAAACGTCTCGTCTTCATCGGAGCGATCAGACATTGTCACGAGCGTTGGCAACAACTGCCATCCTGCTCGACGTTTTCTTTCGTCGCTATCAAGAGTTAGATTCATTGCCCACTCGATTCTGTTGTAGTAGGCATCGCGCCTATCTGAACTTTGTTTTTGCTTGAACGAACGCCAGGCGATTACGAGACCTACAACAGCAACAATTGCGTTCGGAATCGCCCCACGGTAATTCACGAGCTTTAAAATGACATCTTTCCACTCGTCACCCGTAAGCCACCAAGTCAGAAGGAATGCTGCAGCAACTCCGATGATAACAATGACGAGCAATATGCAAAGTGCGCCAGGCAAGGAAACAGACCACCCTATAAGCCTGTCTCGAGTCTTCAGCGATCGATCCTGACTCTTCGGTGTCATTGGCTCCGCCATCTGCGTGTTAGGGGGTTCTTCCTCATTAGTGTCGCTCATCAGAAGAAAGAATATTCGAAAAAGATTAAGTTGTCAGAAGTCCGGAGCTTTTATCAGAGCTTTCCAGGTAGCTTGGCATTACGAACAGCCCAATGCACAGCTACTTCTCCCCTGGTTTGTCGTCCATGCCCTCGATGAGCTCAGCGCCGAGGATGTCGCGGAAGAGGTCGGGGTCGACGAATTGGCCGATTTTGATGACGGAGATTTGGCCGGTGGGCTCCAGGATCATCATCTGGACATCGCCGCGGCGGCCGAGTCCGGCTTTGCGGGTTGCGGAATTTACGTCGCTGACGGTGATGTGAGCGAAATGCATGTTTTCACGCACCAGCTCGCCGTTGTAGACCAACAGCACGGGACGGCGGTCAAGGTAGCGGGACCAGCCGATGTAGCGGCGGATGGTGCCGAAGGCGGCTTCCAGGACCATGAGCGTTAGAAGACCAATGACGCCGGCGGCAAGGGTCGGTGGATTGCCCACGATGACACGGCCGGCCACGGCACCGAACATAATGATGATGACGGCATCGGAAGCAGTCATCGACGTCAGCACGCGGGTGCCAAAGAGCTTGACCAGAATCATAAAGGCCAAGTAGATACCGATGGTGGCAAGAAGGACCACGGGAATGCGGTGTGGCTCAATGCCTAATTGATAAGCCGACTCACGCCCGATTAAATCCACAATATCCACGTCAAACTACTCTACTATCACGCATTTCCTTTACGGAGCTTGGATAGACAAAGGCACCGTGGAGAAGATTCCACGGTGCCTTGCTTTAGACTGCAGTGCTTAGATGTTGAACTGCTTGCGCAGGTTCTCAATGAAAGCACGCACCGGCGCCGGCAGCATGTGCATGTTCATGCCCACCACGCCGATGATTCCCACGATGGCAGCGATGACGCCCGCAGCAATGCCCAGGCCCTTGGAAGAACCGGAGTTCAGGGAGGAAAGGGAGCTCAGCGAGGAGCTGTCGGCAGTATCGCCCTTGCCAGGCTCGTCGCTGCAGGTGGCGTCGTCAAGCGGCAGCGTTGCCTTAGTACCAGCGTCGGTGGTGATTTCGAGCGGGGTATCGCAGGTGAAGTCCGCCGGCACGTTAAGCTTCAGCGTCGCGCGGCCGCGCTCACCGAATTGGTCGTCGCCGTCCTGCTTCGCGTTGTCGATATCCGCAGTGGCGGTCTCCTCCCCCAGCTTGACCGTGGCGGTCTTTGCCATCGGCTCGCCCTCAGAGGTGTAGTTGAGGGAGGACAGCTCCACGGTGATCTCATTGCCCGGCTTAACCTCGCCGGTGATGTGTGCGCCAATCTGGCCCTGACCCTCACGAGCGGCTGGCTTGCCAGCCTTGATGTAATCAATCATGGCCTGAGTGTCCATGTAGCCCAAGTCCACAACATCCTTGATGGCGCCCTCAGCGAAGTAGCCGTCGCCGCCGCCGATGAGGAAGGTGGACAGCGCGATGGTGTAGTCCTTGCTCGGGTCGACCTGCTCACCGTCGATGGTCACGGACTTAATGCGGCTACCGTGCTCACCGGTCTGGTCATAAACCACTTGCACGTTATCGGAAAGGCCCATGGCCAGGCGCGGACGAGATGCGCCTTCCTGCCACTGGTTCTCCAGAGCCTTGATGAGGTCAGCGCCGGAAACCTTGCCGTAAGCCACGGCGTTGCCGAATGGCTGCACCGTGAAGACATCCTTGTAGGTGACCTCGCCTGCAGGCAGGTCCGCGCGCACACCACCGGCGTTCATGACGCCCAGGTCGATCTCCTTGCCCACGGCCTTCGCCACAGATTTGCGCTGTGCCTGCGCGATGAAGTTGTTCAGGGTGGATTCCACGCCGCGGTTGGAGCCCGAACCCTTGCCCTCATCGGAGCCACGGAAGAGCGCCTCTGGCATGGTGCCCACGACGTCAGCACCGAGCTCCTCCGCCTTGGCCGCAGCTTCATCGACGATCGCGGCGATTTCGGCATCCTCGCTAAGCGAAGCCGCGTCCGTCGCGTCGTACTGCTTCATTTTGATGTCGGTGACCTTCTTCGCCTTGGTGTCGAAGGTGATATCCAGGTCGTTGAGCAGCTTGCCGTACTCGTGGCCCTGCGCCCACTGCAGCGGCAGGGCGCCCTCGCGGGCGACCTCGCCCTGGGTCTTCACGTGGGTATCGCCGCCGAAGAGCGCATCAACGTCGGTGCTGAATCCGTCGGCGAACTGCTGGGCGTCCTCGTGGAAGAGCGCGATGACGACGTCAGCCTCGCCGGATTCCTTCAGGCGCTTTGCCTCTTTATTGGTGGCCTCAACTGGGTCGGTGAAGGTCACGCCTGGAATCATTGCCGGGGCAACCTTGAACTCGGTGTTCTGGGTAACGGTGCCAACAAAACCCACCTTGACGCCGCCGATTTCCTGGACGATGGAAGCATCGAGAATCGGCTTGCCATTCTGCAGGACGTTTGCGCCCAGGATCGGGAAATCGGAGTGCGGCTGGATACGGTCCCGCAAGTCATCGACGCCCTTATCAAACTCGTGGTTGCCCACTGCGGTAGCATCGAGGCCCATCGCGTTGAGAACGTCCATGGTGTACTCATCCTCAGAGATGGCGGAGATATATGCAGAACCGCCCACGTTATCGCCGGAGGAAGTCAGCGCATATTCTTGGCCTTCGTTGACCTTCTTAATCAGCGACTGCAGCAGAGCCGCGCCCATCTCATCGCCGGGCTTTACGGTCTTGTCCTTGGGCAGGCCATTTTCCAAATGACCGTGGATGTCAGTGATGTTGCTGACGGAGATAGTCACGGTGTTGTCCTGCGCGAAGGCAGGGGCTCCGCTGAGAGCGACGGCAGTAACGGTAGAGGCAGCGAGCAGCTGGCCAAAGCGACGAAATTTCACGAGTTCTCCTGTTTCATGAGAGAGGTACGAACGTCTTGTTTATAGTCGCTTTGAGGCACCTTTGCAGTCCACATGAATGCCATTACCTGGCGTTTTACCGGGCATGCCCGGAAAGTTCACCTGCCCGCAAACCGCCAGCTATATGGCATTAAGAAACTCTCACCCTAGGTTGGGTGAGGGTGACGGCGTCCCGCCGTCACGGTCTGGGCTTTACCTTCTAGCCCGTTACGCGGTAGACGTCGAAGACGCCCTCGGTGTTGCGCAGCGTGGTCATAAGCTGGCCCAGCTGCTTGGTATCCGAAATGGAGAAGGTAAAGCGCATCGTGGCGATGTGGTCATCACCGCGATTGGAGCTCATGGACAACACGTTGAGCTTCTGCTCACTGAACACGCCGGTCAGCTCAGCCAGCAGGCCTTGGCGGTCGATGGCCTCGAGCTGGACGCTCGCAGCAAACTCGCCGGCGGCGCCCTTGCCGGAGGACCACTCCACCTTCATCATGCGCTCTGGTTCCTGCTTGAGCTTTTCGGCATTGGTGCAGTCTGCACGGTGAACCGAAACGCCGCCGCCACGGGTGACGAATCCAAAGATGGCGTCGCCAGGCACGGGCTGGCAGCAGCGCGCCAGCTTAGCCATGACGTCGGGGCTACCCTCCACCAGGATGCCGGTTCCCTTCTCGGAATCGGTGGTGCGTTGAGTGCGGGAGTTCTCCAACTCCGTGAGCGAAGTACGTGACGCCAGTGCCTCAGCGGCATCGTCTTGGTCGCCGAAGAGCGACATCAACTGGTTAGCCACGTGCTGGGCCGAGACGTGGCCCGCGCCGATTGCCGTATAGAGCGAATCGACGTCTTCAAAGTGCAACTGCTCTGCCACTTGGCGCATCGAGGATGCGGTGAACAGGCGGTGCATCGGCAAGCCTCCGCGCTGGATTTCCGCGGCCAAAGCGTCGCGACCGGCCTCTAGGTGCTCCTCGCGGCGCTCCTTGGCAAACCACTGGCGCACCTTCGCCTTCGCACGCGGCGATACCAGGAACTCCTGCCAGTCGCGCGAAGGACCGGCATTCTGATCCTTCGAGGTAAAGATCTCTACCTTGTCGCCGGACTTTAGCTGGGATTCCAACGCCACCAGCTTGCCGTTGACCTTCGCACCGATGCAGCGGTGCCCCACCTCAGTGTGGACGGCATAGGCAAAGTCCACCGGCGTGGACCCGGCTGGCAGAGTCACCACATCGCCCTTGGGCGTGAAAGCAAAGATCTGCTTGGTGGTCAGGTCATAGCGCAGCGAGTCTAGGAACTCGTTCGGGTCCGCGGCTTCCTTCTGCCAATCCAGCAGCTGGCGCATCCACGCCATCTGGTCGACTTCGGCATCGCCGGCGCCGTTCTTGCCCTTTTTCTCCTTGTAACGCCAGTGTGCGGCCACACCGAACTCGGCGTTGTAGTGCATCTCGTGCGTGCGCACCTGAACTTCCAGGGTGGAGCCGCCTTCTGCAATCACCGTGGTGTGCAGCGACTGGTAAACGCCGAAGCGCGGGGAGGAAATATAATCCTTAAACCGGCCCGGCAGCGCTTGGTAGAGCGCGTGGACCACGCCGATGGCGGCGTAGCAGGAGTTGACGTCATCGACCAAGATGCGGATGCCCAGGAGGTCGAAGATCTCCGCAAAGTCGCGGCCACGGACCATCATCTTCTGATAAATGGACCAGTAGTGCTTCGGGCGGCCCATGACCTCGGCCTGAATTCCGTTTTCACGCAGCGCCGCACCGACCTGCTTCTGGATCTCCTTAAGGGCGCGATCGCGCGAAGGCGCGCGATCTGCCACCATGCGCACAATCTCGTCGTACTTCTTCGGGTACAAGATGGCAAAGGAAAGGTCTTCCAGCTCCCACTTCACGTTCGCCATGCCGAGGCGGTGCGCCAGCGGCGCGATGACGTCAAGGGTCTGGCGCGCCTTCTTTGCCTGCTTCTCTGGCGGCAAAAAGCGCATGGTGCGCATATTGTGCAGGCGGTCGGCGACCTTGATAACCAACACGCGCGGGTCCGTAGCCATGGCCACGATCATCTTGCGGATGGTCTCCGCCTCCGCGGCGGCGCCCAGGGCGACCTTGTCCAGCTTCGTCACGCCGTCGACAAGCCGGGCAACCTCAGGGCCGAAGTCGCGCGTGAGGTCATCCAACGAGTAGTCGGTATCTTCCACCGTGTCATGCAGCAGCGCCGCAACGATGGTGGTGGTGTCCATGCCGATCTCCGCGGCAATCGTCGCGACCGCCAGCGGGTGCGTAATGTACGGCTCCCCCGACTTGCGGAATACCCCCTCATGGAGGCGCTCAGCAGTGTCATAAGCATTGTTGAGCGCTTCTGCATCGGCCTTGGGGTGAAACTGCCGGTGAATGGACATAAGCGGGTCCAAAACCGGGTTGATCTTTACCCTGCCGCCGGTCAAAGACCGCGCTAAACGGGCAGACATGCTGCGCATGCCGCCATTGGGGCGCTTTGTCGACTTCTCAGTGGTCACGGCGTCGCCCTCCTCGTAGGTCATGGGGGTGATGTGTTTGGCCTAGTACGGCCTTAGCCACATCATTCTAGTCGGTCGCGCCCGCCTGATTGAGCACTACCAGCGGAACATCTGCCAATCGCTCGCGGCCGGCTAGGCCATTGACCTCTAGCACCACGACGTTTCCGGCAACTTCCGCACCCGCGGACTCCAAAAGCAACTTCGCGCCGTAGAGGGTGCCACCGGTTGCCAGCACGTCGTCGACAAGCACGACACGCTTGCCCTTGATGTCCACGCCATCGGCCGGAATCTCCAGCGCCGCGGAGCCGTACTCTAGGGTGTATTCCTGGGTCAGTACTGGTGGCGGGAGCTTGCCCTTCTTGCGGATGGCCAGAATTCCCAGGCCCAGCTTATAGGCCACGGCTGACCCCAGCAGGAATCCGCGGGCATCCAGGCCGCCGATCATGTCGGCGCCGAGGTCCTTACAAGCCTGCGCAAGGCCATCGACGACGGCTTGGAAAGCATCGGCGTCGGCTAGCACGGGCGTGAGATCCTCAAAGAGGATGCCCTCCTCCGGGAAGTCCTTCACTAGGCGGACTTTTTCCGCCAGTGCACGTGCAGCATCTGAATAAACTTCACTCACGGTCTAAAAATCCTCATCAAAAATCAGTGTCAAGTGGAAAGGTCTGCGCACTAGCTCGCGGAAGCGCTCACGGCCCAGCGGTCCATGTTCCAGCCAATGCCCGCGCTGCCAGTGTAAGGCACTACTCCCTTGACGTTGCGATCCACGATGAACACGCGCGGCTGCGCTGCCACCGGAATGGAAGGCACATCCTCCCAGAGCTTTTCCTCCGCGCCTCGAATCTCCTTCAGATTCGAGATATCGGCATCGGGCGTGGTGTACTCGCTCATTGGATCGACAGGACCCAAGAAGACGTCGATGGTAGGCGTCCATGTAACCGGATCCATCTCGAGGTAATGCTGGGACATGTACTCGGCGGACTGGTCCTCGATGGTGATGCCGGCCGGCTCGCACATGGCCTTAATTTCCTCCACCATCGCGGCATAGCGCTCATCGGGGCCTAAGTAGCCAATCTTGATGGTATTGCCCGAAAGTTCCGAGGCCTTGGTCATGTCCATCTTCTTGTGCGCATCCGCGATATCGCTAAGGTGTGTGCCTACCGGGTCGGAGTGACGCAGGGTGCGCGTGTAGACCGGCGGCACGTCCACGCCGGAGATGTCCGAGCTGACCTTGGCCAGGCGGGACTGGTCGATGCAGGCCGCGAAGGCTTGACGCGCCCACGGCTCCTGAAAGACGCCAGCCTGCGACAGCGTCAACGTATCGGTCAACCCGCCGACGGTGGGCTCAACCTCATAGGGGCTTTCCTCGTCGGCGGCCGGCAGCCACTTCGGCTTAGCGGAGCCTGCGTCGACAACGCGCAGGTTACCAGACTCCCGCAGCGCCTTGGCATCTGCGGTATTTGGCCACACCACAACCTTGTCAGTAGCGGGCTGATCACCAAAGTATTCCTCGTTGGCGCGCAGGATGACCTCGCCGGACTCCCCGACCTTATCCACGACGAAGGGGCCAAAGGAAACCTGCAGCGCGGGATCAAAGTCCTCGGCTGTCGTGGAGAAACCGTAGCGCCAGGTCTCGGCGACCTGTTGCAAGGACGCAGGATCCTGCGTGGACAGCGCCGCGTTGAGCTCTTCTAGGTTCATCCCGGCCTTCTTAGCCACGGCATGCGCCGGCATAACGGTGCCCGGGCCAAAGAGGTAACGCCACCTATCGCCTTGGTCCTTGTTGAAGGTGATGGTGAACTTCTTCGCGTTGGGTGCGCAATCAAATTGCGCGATCTCGCTAGTAAGCGGCATGTGCGAACCAAACTCGGCCGGCATGACGCCAGCGGTATATGCCAGCAGGTAGTCATCGCAGGTCACAGGAATGCCGTCGGAGAAGGTTGCCTGCTCCGACAAGGTGAAATTGACCTGCTTATATGGGTTCTCCGGGCTGGCCGGTATCTCCTCGGTCTGCACCAAGTCCGAGTTTGGAATCATCTGCCCCGATGGGCCCGGCATGTAGATGCCTGGGTATAGGCGGCTCGACAGCTGGGCCGCATTCGTAGCGTTGCCAAAGGACGTTCCCGCATTGGTGGTGGCCAGGCGGGTATTGACCATGTAGCCGAAGTAATCGGTGGATTTGGGTCCGGCGTTCTTTGCATCCTCCGCGGAATCCTCGCCCGGTCCATTCGAACACGCCGTTGCGCTTAGCCCGACAACGGCGAGGAGCGCCATCGCAGCTCGCTTGCTCCAATGACGCTCGTTCTGTGGTGTGTTTACCACGGTAGTACTCGCTCCTTTTTCGCCCCGTTGTACTTAACGGCCCGGGCGCCAGCTTGCGCCAGCGCTGCCCGGCGTATCCAGGTTACGCGGGGTGCCATTCTCGCCAGTGCTTGGCGACGCCGCCTTCTCGCCTGTTGCCGCACGCTGCGGCGAAGCCACGGTTCGCGAACCCTTGGCTGCCTCTGTTGTGTCTTCTTCGGTGGCATCCTCGCCGTGCTCGGCGCGGAAGGCCTTGACGGCAGCATTGTGCTTCTTTACTGCCTTGCGGCGGTTAGCCAAGGTAACCAGCAATGGAGTAGCAAGGAAGAGCGAGGAGAAAATGCCCTCGATAACGCCGATCAGCTGGATAAGCGCGAGATCGCGCAGAGTGCCGATGCCCATGAGCCAGACCGCGATAACAAACAGCGCGATGATTGGCAGCACGGAGATGATCGAGGTGGAAATCGAACGCATGACGGTCTGGTTCGTAGCCAAGTTGGCCAGCTCGCCGTAGGTGCGCTTGCGCTGCCCCTCGAAGCCTTCGGTGTTCTCGTTGACCTTGTCGAAGACGATGACAGAGTCATAGATGGAGAAGGTCAGAACGGTCAGCAGACCAATAATGACGGCCGGGGAAACCTCCAAGCCGAACAAGGCGTAAATGCCGGCGATGATCACGCCGTCGAGAATCAGCGCCAAAATGGCGGCGAAAGCCATGTCGCGCTGCAAGCGCACTGCCACGTAGATGGTGGCGGCGACCAAGAATACGAGCATGGCCAGCAACATGCGCTCGGTGATGGAAGAACCCCAGGACTCAGAGACCGTGGAGGAGCCAATCGCATCCGGAGTGGCCTCGCCGGACTCATCCTTCGGCTCGTACTTTTCAAAGATGGCCTGGCGAGCGGTGTCGACCTGCTCCTGGGATAGGCGCTCGGTGGTGATCTCCAAGGTGCGGGAATCGCCAGCACCGACGATCTGCACCATCTCCGGCTCGATGCCGGTTGCTTCCTCGAAGGTGTCTCCTACCTGCTCGGCCACGAGGTCGCCTGCAGGCATGTTGAGCTTGGTACCGCCCTCGAAGTCGAGGGAAAGGCTAAAGCCGCGGATGGCAATCGCCAGGATGGCAGCAACCACGAGGGCTGCGGTGATGGCGTACCAGGTCTTGGAACGGCCAATGAAATCGAATCCGCCCTCGTCCTCGTAGAGGCGGTCCAGCTTGGAAATTTTGTGGGACTTAACGCTAGAGGTCATGCTTACTTCTCCTCCTCGGACAGGCGGGACGCATCGGATTTTCCTGCCGCCGGGGTCTTTGCGTAGTAGCCGCGGGCGCGGCGCTCCTCGACGAGCGCGTAGATGCCGCCGAGACCATTCATTGCGGGCTTCGCAGCCGCAGGCTTGCCGCCGATGAGCTGCATGAGCGGCGCCATGACAAGGAAGGAAACAACCAAGTCGAAGGCAGTGGTAAGGCCCATGGTGAAGGCGAAGCCCTTAACCTCACCGATGGAGAGGAAGTAGACGATGACGGCGCCGATGAGCGTCACGGCGTTACCTGTGACGATGGTGGCACGCGAGCGCTCCCAGGCCTTGGTGGCGGCGGAACGGAAGGAGCGGCCCTCGAGCAGCTCATCCTTGATGCGTTCGTAGTAGACCACGAAGGAGTCAGCCGTGGCACCCACACCGATGACCAGACCAGCGATGCCGGAAAGATCCAGGGAGTAACCAATCCAGCGGCCCAGCAGAACCAGGGCGCCGTAGGTCAGGATGCCGGAGGCAACCAGGGTGATAAGGGAAACGCCAGCAAGTGCGCGGAAGTAGTACAGGGAGTATGCAGCCACGAGGAGGAAGCCGACGATGCCGGCGATAAGGCCCGCCTTCAAAGCTGCCTTGCCCAGTGATGGCGGAACAGTCTCGACGGTGCCGCCAGGCTCGCCGTTGGAACCGGTAAAGGAAAGCGGCAGTGCGCCGTACTTCAGGTTATTAGCCAGGCTACTTGCTTCTTCCTGGGAGAAGTCACCGGTGATGGAGGTAGCAGAACCAACCGGGGTTGCTCCCTGGATGACAGGTGCGGAGATAACCGCGGAGTCAAGGGTGATGGCAACCTGCTTCTGCAGGTTCTCCTGGGTCAGCTTGGACCATGTCTCGGAGCCGTTCGGGCCATCGCCGTCCTTGAACGCGAAGCTGATTTCCATCTGGCCGGTCTGTGAGTTCAGGCCACCGTCGATCGGCTTGTTGGTGTCGATCTCGTTACCGGTCAGGCGAGTGCCGTTTGGATCCTTAATGCCCTCGAGAAGCGGGGACGGCGCCAGAATGTACGGCGTCTTATCAGCAAAGTCACAAGCCACGAACTGCTTGGCTGGATCGTCGGTGCCGGCGAGCGGATCGGTATCGGCGTCGCAACGCATCAGTGCGGAAGCCGCGGAGATAGTCGTGGCGTCTTCAGACTGGCGGTCCTTGAGCAGCATCTTAGTCATCTCATCGCGGAAGTCTGCCTTTTCAAGCGAGTTGGAAGGCTCTTCCTTTGGCTTAGCGGTGACCTTCGGTGCCTCGGATTTCTTAGCATCCTTGTTACCAGCCTGCTCTGCGCCCTGCTGGATTGCATCGTTGACCTTCTTCAGGGATTCATTGGCCTGCTCAGGGGTGATAACGCGGTATTCCACCCAGCGGTTAGCCATATCCTGCAAGGTGTCTTCCAGCTTGGACATATCCGGCATCGTCTGCTGCGCAACAGGGCGGAACAGAAGCTGGGAGGTCTGGCCCACTGCCTGTGCCTGGGAGGCGTCCTCGCCAGGGACGGTGATAACGAGGGTGGATCCGTTAATAACCACCTCGGAGCCAGAAACGCCCATACCGTTGACGCGCTGTTCAAGGATGTCGCGTGCCTGCTTGAGCTGATCCGGCGTCGGTTCCTCTCCCTGCGGCACGAGGGTCACGCGGGTACCGCCCTGCAAGTCGATGCCGAGCTTCGTCGAAGCCTCGCGCGGGCCGGTTAGGAAAATAAGGGCGTAAATAGCAACGACGATTAGCGCAAACAAGGCCATGGCGCGCTTGGGCCATTGCCTGTTTTTGTTGCGCAATGCGCCACGATTTTTTGCGGACAAGAAGTTCTCCTGTGCAACTAGAAACAGGGTTTAACAAATTAAAAGTGAATAATTCGTGCGGCCAATGTTTTACTGGCGCACGAGCACGATCCCTCATGATACGTCATGGACGGGCCATTAACTCAACGGGATCTCAGCTGTAGCACTGAGTGTGACCAGTGCTACACCAGCAGCTAACGCTGCGAATCCTCAGCAGACTCAACTGACTCAACAGGCTCAGCGGTCCCATCCGCAACGCGTGCATTGTCGACGTCGCGGGCCTCGCCAGGCTGCTCGGCTTCAACGGTGCGCACGATGGCCATCTTGTCGAAGGTTGCGACAACGCCTTGGGCAATCTGTAGCTGCACATCGCCTTCGGTGGTGGCAACCACGGTGCCGTGCATGCCGCCCGCAGTAATAACTTCCTGCCCCGGGGCCAGGTTCTCCTGGAGGTTGCGCAGCTTGTTCTGGTGCTCCTTCTGCTTCCGCATAGTCATGAAGCTAGGCAGGATAATAAGGAGGGCGATAACGAGTAGAAATGCGTATTCCATAACAGGACAGTGTGCCAGAAACCCACATCTAGCGGCTGCCAAAACGCCGCGACGCGGCTTCTAAAACAGCGTCTCGCCCAACGTACCCTCGGGCGGTTCCAATCCAATATGGCGCCAGGCGGCTGCGGTAGCCACGCGGCCCCGGCCAGTGCGGGCAACCATGCCGGCGCGCACGAGGTACGGCTCGCAGACTTCCTCCACCGTGGAAGGCTCCTCACCCACCGCTACTGCGAGGGTGTTGACACCAACCGGGCCGCCGCCGTGGCCCTTGATGAGTGCTTCCAGCACCGCGCGGTCGAGGCGGTCCAGACCTTTTTCATCGACGTCGAAGACGGCCAGCGCGCCCTGCGCTGCGGCGAGGTCAATGTGGCCGTCACCGTTGACCTCGGCAAAGTCACGCACGCGGCGCAGCAGGCGATTCGCAATACGCGGCGTACCGCGCGAGCGAGAACCGATCTCTACGGCAGCATCTTCATCGATGGAAACGTCCAAAATCTTTGCCGCACGGGTGATTACTCGTGTCAGATCAGCAGTGTCGTAGTACTCCATCTGCGCAGTGAAACCAAAGCGGTCACGCAACGGGCCGGTTAGCATGCCGGCGCGGGTGGTAGCGCCCACCAAGGTAAAAGGCGGAATCTCTAACGGGATGGAAGTAGCACCAGGGCCCTTGCCCACAATGACATCGATGCGGAAATCCTCCATCGCCATGTACAGCATTTCTTCTGCCGGACGTGCGATGCGGTGGATCTCATCGATGAATAGGACGTCACCCTCCATCAGATTAGACAGCATGGCAGCCAGGTCACCGGCACGCTCTAGCGCTGGGCCGGAGGTCATGCGCAATGACGTGCCGAGTTCCTGCGCAATGATCATCGCCATGGTGGTCTTACCCAGGCCAGGCGGGCCCGAGAGCAACACGTGGTCTGGAGTTACCCCACGGTTCTTAGCACCCTTCAACACCAGTGAGAGCTGTTCGCGCACTTTGGGCTGGCCGATGAATTCCTCAATGGACTTCGGACGCAAGGAACGCTCAATGTCGTGCTCACCCACCTGCTCGCTCGCGTCAACGTCGAGGTTGCGCTGCGGCACGCTCGGGTCAGCTAGCCCCTCAGGGAGCTGAAACTCAGTGCGTTCTACATCGGACATGCATTCTCACTTAATTTAGATAGTCGGGCGGGGGTTCAGGCTCAAAGTGAATATGAACTGCGAAAGTTACTTCTTGCGTCCCAATTGTGCCAGTGCGCCGCGCAGGACGGTGGAAGTCTCTGCTGCCGGATCTGTCTCCACAATAGATTCCACGACGGGCCGCGCCGCCTTATCGCTAAAGCCCAGTCCAACGAGCGCTTCCACGACCTGCTCGACTACCGGTGCATTGGCCACAGCGGAAGTACCCGTTGTAGCTTCGCCGGCCCCTGCTTGCGGGGCAAAGACGCTGACCTTGTCCTTCAGCTCTAGCGCTAGGCGTTCTGCCATGCGCTTGCCCACTCCAGGAATAGACTGCAATGTCTTTGCATCACCGCTAGAGATTGCCGCTGCCAACTGCCCCGCTCCCATCACGGACAGCGCCGCTACCGCCAGCTTTGGCCCCAAGCCGGAGACGGACTGCAGCACGTGGAACATCTCGCGGTCTTCATCGTTGCCGAAACCGTACAAAGTCATGGAGTCTTCCTTGACCACCATGGAGGTAAGCACGGTGGCTTCCTCCCCGCGGCGCAGGCTTCCGAGAGTTACTGGGGTGGCGAGAAACTTATACCCCACGCCCGCGCATTCGATGACAGCGTGGTCGAGGCCGATGGTCAACACGGTTCCGCGTAGCGAGGCAATCATGTGGGTGGGGCTCCTTTATTTGACGGGATGAAATCTAAAGCGAAGAAACAGTAAGTAAAGCAGTGCGAGTCTAGATAGCGTCATGCTGGCCAGCGCCGCGGCTAAGTACCAGACGATGTCCGCGGCTTATTGGCCCGGCCCTTCACGCCGCTGGTCTTAGGCCAAGAGCCGGTGCTCTCCCCCACGCGGGCCAAAGCGGGTGCACGCCAACAGTGACAAACGGCAAGCGCTAGGGCATCGGCGGCGTCGGCAGGCTTGGGTGCTTCACTCAAGCCAAGGATACGGGTAATCATTACCGTCATCTGCTTCTTATCGGCGCGGCCATTGCCGGAGATGGCTTTCTTTACCTCAGACGGGGTGTACATGTGCACTGGGATGTTGCGCTCAGCAGCAGCAAGCACCACTACGCCAACCACATGGGCGGTCTGCATGACGGTGGAGACCTCGCCGCGTTCGAAGACGCGCTCGATAGCGACCACATCGGGACGGTAATCATCCATCCACTCTTTAACTGCCACCGAAAGACGCAGCAGACGCTCGGTTAGCTCTTTATCGCTCGGCGTACGTGCCACACCGACTGCCACGGGAATCACCGCGCGGCCGCGCCCAGCCTGGACCACCGAAAGGCCACAGCGGGTAAGACCTGGGTCAATGCCCATGACGCGCAAGCCTTCAAGGTTCACGGCAAGCCTTTCTGTGGGTAGTTGAATTTGGAATCCGAGCGAAGTTCAAGAAAAAGATCCAACCACATCATACACACACATGTTCTAAAAATGGAGCGGGGCCAAAACGAGCAACCGCGCCTTTTCTCCTTATCGCCTAAGCAGGGCGGAGAATAAAGCGCGGTGCGAAGTAGCAGAGCCTGACTAAATGCTAGTCCTGCTCGAGCTCAGCCAGAACCTCTTCAGAAAGATCCATGTTGGTGTAGACGTTCTGCACGTCATCAGATTCTTCCAGTGCGTCGATGAGGCGGAAGATCTTGCGAGCGTCAGCGGCACCCAGCGGAACCTCAACGGATGCGCGGAAGTCGGTGTCATTGTCGTCGACCTCGATGCCAGCCTCAACCAGGGCTTCCTTAACTGCCGGGATATCGCCCGGCTGGCAGACAACCTCGAACTTCTCGCCCAGGTCGTTGACCTCTTCAGCGCCTGCTTCCAGAACTGCCATCAGGACGTCATCCTCGCTCAGCTCGCCCTTGTTGACCAAAACAATGCCGGTGCGGGAGAACATGTAGGCAACGGAACCGGACTCGCCGAGGTTGCCGCCGTTCTTGGACATTGCGGTGCGAACATCGGTGGCTGCACGGTTGCGGTTATCGGTAAGGCACTCGATGAGCATTGCCACACCGTTCGGGCCGTAGCCCTCGTACATGATGGTCTCCCAGTCGGCACCGCCGGCCTCTTCGCCGGAGCCGCGCTTACGGGCGCGCTCGATGTTATCGTTCGGCACGGAGGCCTTCTTGGCCTTCTTGATCATGTCATCGAGAGTCGGGTTAGCAGCCGGATCGCCACCACCGGTGCGGGCCGCGACCTCGATGTTCTTAATCAGCTTGGCAAATTCCTTGCCACGCTTGGCATCGTTAGCAGCCTTCTTGTGCTTGGTAGTAGCCCATTTGGAGTGTCCGGACATTTCATCCCTTTCATTGTGGCTCTATGAAACTGCCTGCAATTATACGGACGGGCGTAGAGCAGTTGAAAACAGCCCCCACCGTTTTCCGGCGTTTGAGTGAATATTTTTCTAGACGTTTTGCCAATTGCCGTTGTGCGAGCCTACCTGCATGCCCTCGCGCACGGTTCGGGTAAGCCCTTCCTGGACCACCACGGCAACCAAATCCCCGCCTTGGTTAAAGATCTTTCCGGTGGCCAGACCGGTCGCATTCTGCGCGGATGGTGATTCCTGCACATACAGCAACCACTCATTAACACGCACTGGACGCAGGAACCAGATCGAGTGATCCAGGCTGGCAAGCTGTACTTGCTCGCCTTGGTGTGGCAGCAGAGAAGCACGGATTAAGGTCATGTCAGACATATAGGCAAGTGCCGCACGGTGGGCATCCTGGCTGCTTTCTGACGCCGCAAATTCTTGCGAGGTATTGCGGAACCACACGTAGCGGAACCCAGCGCCTGTGGCTTCGGCAAGTTCAGGGTCACGGCTTTCCTGCGGGACCAAACGGATATCCCAGTCTTCCCACTCGCGCAGGATGATGCGGGTGGAATAAGGAGCACCACCGCCGGCGGCGGCCGCCTCCTCCGGGCCCATAACCTCCGGCATGGCGTCCTGGTGCTCAGGACCAAAGTCATCGGCGATGTGGAAACCCGCGTTGAGCATGAAAATCAGGCGATCGTCTTGAAAGATGCGCACCTGACGGGTAGCAAAGGAACGGCCGTCCCGCACGCGCTCTACCTCGGCACGCGCAGGCGCGGCGGCATCACCTGGGCCCACGAAGTAGCCATGCAAGGAATGCACGAGCTTTCCTTCAACGGTGTGCTGGGCTGCAGCGAGCGCCTGGGCCACCACCTGCCCGCCAAAGGTGCGCGCAATCTGGGACGGAACCATGGGCACGGAAAAGACATCACCCTGAGCCTTTTCGTTCAGCGGCGCTAGATCAATAACCTCGCACACCTTAGCCATTACCTACGCGGGACTCCCCTCTTTGCTCAACGCGCAACCTTAACGTGCGCTCTTCACATGCAACCCTGTCAACTTTACCTGTGCGCCGGGCTAGCGCGTAGGATATGCCGCATGTCTTTTTTACGCCCTGCTCGCCTGCACCGCGTCGTTGCCTACCTGGAGATGTTCACGTGGGCATTTCTTATTTTCTCTATGGTCCTGAAGTACTCCGGCGTGACGGAGGCTCTAACTCCTATCGCGGGCGGTATCCACGGTTTTGGTTTCCTCTGCTTCATCGTCGTGGGCGTCATGGTGTGGATCAATAACAAGTGGTCCTTTGGCCTGGGCATGTTGGGGCTTATCGTTTCGGTCATACCTTTTGCCGCACTCCCGTTTGCGCTATGGGCGGACAAGCACGATAAGTTCCTGCCGCATTGGCGCTTTAGCGATTCTGAGCAGCCGCACGGCCTTGCCGAGCAGCTTTTGGCCCAGGTAGTGCGCTTCCCAGTGCGCACTCTGAGCGTGTTCGTCGTAATCATTGCGCTGGTCTTTGGCGTTCTGCTGATGCTCGGGCCACCCGTCGATGTCGAATCCACTATCGAGTCGAACATCTAATAGCATTACTTAGGTGAAAATTTTTCGTTCCGTTCCAGCAGTTTGGACTGGCTGGATTTGTTTCCGGCTTATCCTCATCGGACTGCTGCAATGGAACAACGTCCCGCTAGGAGATATTTCCTATTACTTCTCCGAGCGTTTTGGGACAAACTCCTCGGATATGACCGAGTACCCGCACCCTGGCACGTGGCCTTCAATTCTCGTCGGCTGGTTGAGCGGCCCGAATCAGACCAGCTTTACCGGTATTTTTACAGGGCTGTGCCTGCTTGTCGACGCCGCTTTCCTCATGGTCTTGCTTCACGGCTGGCGCCGCAAGCCGCAGGCCTTCGTCGCCGCATGGTTTTGGGTTATCTTTGGAACCGCAGTGGGTCAGGTCTTTGTCTGGCGCCTCGATATTTTTCCGGCTCTGGCAGTTGCTGCCGCAGGAATGCTTCTTGGCCGCAACTCGCGGCTTGCGGCGGCGTTGCTTGGCCTTGCCACCACGATGAAGCTGTGGCCCGGCGTGCTCGCCGCAGGCCTGGTTGGCCGCTTCAATGCCCGTGCGACTTGGCAGCGCCTTAGCGCGTTCGTCGCTTCCATCGTGGGCATCTGCATGCTCGTCATCGCTTTCAATGACGTCGAGCGCCTCATTTCCCCGCTGCGCTACCAAGGGGTACGGGGACTGCAGGTGGAATCGATACCTGCAACACTTCCGGTATTTGCCTCGCATCTTTTCCCGGACACTTGGTCCATCGGCTACGCTGCCTCCAAGAGTTTTGAAATCACCGGCCCTTGGGTTAGCGCGCTGTTAGTTCTTAGCAACGTTTTGACCTTGGCGATGCTGTTTTTCGCTATCGGCTTCGCACTCATGCGCTTCCGCAACGGCAACTGGGGTGCGCGCAGCACGCTGGCCTTTTTCATCACGATGATCTGCCTGCTTTTTATCAGCAACAAGGTCTTTTCCACCCAGTACATCATCTGGCTCGGCCCGATCTTGGCGATAGCGCTCAAGCATGCCTGGCCGCGTGCCTCATCGGTTGCACATCAACTTATCGACGAAAAAGTAGGCAAAGTGCTGCGCAACCTCGCACTGTGCACGCTTGCTGCGGCTGCACTGGGCACACTGGTCTACCCGTTCAACTATGACGCGGTGCTTTACGCGGGCCGCGACGGCCTCTTCCCTGCCTTCTTGTTGCTGGCGCGCAACGTGCTCATCCTCGTGATGACAGGCCTTGCTTTGTCTTGGCTGCGCTTGGAGCTCAAGCGCGAAAACACTAGCTCTACCAAGCAAGCAGCCAAGCAAACAACCCAGTAGCAGGAACTACTCAGTGATCCGCAGCTGGCTGAGCTCGAAGAACTCCGGCAGCGGTGCCGTGCCGCCCAGGCGGAACATGCGCACAAGGGGGCGTAGGCGTAGCGAGCGGGTATCGCTGACGGCTTCGTTGTAGAAGCGATGAGCAAGGTGGATGCGCCCCTCGGCGTCGGCAAGCAATGCGGGACGCTCGGCAAAGCGCTCGTTGACCGCGATAGACAGCTCCCGCTCGTGGGCCGAACGCGTCTCAAAATGGCCCTGGGTAAGCTCGCTCGACTCCGCGCGGGAGGCAACCTCCTCCAGCTCCGGCGCTAGTGCTGCCACGACGGCGGCGCGGCGATCAAGGGTGGCCTCCAACTGCGCCAAAGCCGCATCCGTGCGGATGTGCAGGGAGTTCAACCGCTGCGCGGTGAAATAGGCCCACATCAAGATGAGCACGAGCGCGACGGTCGCGATAACCAGTTCTACTGCCATAGTCTTTTCCTGCTCTTAAATCTGATGTGGGTAAAGGGCGGCAACGCCCGCTTCTACTTGGTGCGGACCTTAGTTCCGTCCTGCACAGTCTCATAAACCTGCATCACGGCAGCGGCCACGTGGTCCCAATCGTAGTTGCGAGCGCGCTCGGTACCGGCTTCAATTAAAGCATTGCGCTTATCTTTGTCTTGCAGGACAAGGCTGAGCACCCGCGCGAGGTCGCGGGCATCCTCGTTGCGGAACAACGCACCGGCTGGGGTCTCAGAATTGGCATCGCAAACGGCGGCAAAGGCTTCAAGATCGGAAGCTACCACCGCGCAACCTGCAGCCATCGCCTCTACCAGGACGATGCCGAAGCTTTCGCCGCCGGTGTTAGGAGCGACATAGATATCAGCGCGGCCGAGGATCTCCGCCTTTTCCACATCACTCACGCGGCCAACGAAATCCACTCCCTCAACCTCACGCGGGCGGCCGCCGCCCATGACGGTGACCTTGACGTCCGTGTCCACCATCGTGAGGGCCTCCAGCAAAATATCCAGGCCCTTGCGTGGCTCGTCGAGACGCCCCAAGAACACAATCTCGGGCACCTTCTGCCCGGATTGCCCTGGCTGCCCTTCTTGGTCTGGTTGCGCAGCGACGCGCTTGCGGGCAGCCGCATACACGGAGGTATCCACGCCATTCGGAATAAGTACTGGGTCGCCGCCGAGTTGTTCCACCTGCCAGCGGCGGGCCATCTCTGAGACGGCAATGCCGCCGCGCACCTTCTCCAGAATTGGTGTGAGGAAAGGCTTGGCCAGCTTCAACACGAGCGAGCTAGAAGCCGAGGCGTGATAGGTCGCCACGATGGGACCTTTGGCTTGTGCCAACGCAACCATGGAGTAGCTCGGCGAGTTCGGCTCATGGATGTGCAGCACGTCGAAGTTGCCGCGTTCGATAAACTTCTTGGCGTTGCGCTTTACCTGCGGGCCTACGGACAAGCGGGCCACGGAGCCGTTGTAGGTAATCGGAATGGCGCGCCCGCCTTTCATAACAAAGCTCGGCAGCTGTGTCTCCGGCGCTGCTGGGCCAAGGACCTCCACGTGATGGCCTTGCTCGATAAAGACGGTGGCCAAATCCAAGATGTGGGCCTGCACGCCGCCTGGCTCATCAAAGGAATACGGGCATACGATTCCGATACGCACTACTGCCTACTTCCCTACTTTTTACCGTTATCTTCGAGCTTTTCTTGGGACGTACGCTTGTCCTTGGCCGCGCGGCGTTTAACGTCTGCGTTCCACTGCGGCTGCAGCATATGCCAGTCCGCCGGGTGAGCCTTGATGTTCGCGGCGAAGCCATCGGCCAGGCGTTGGGTAGTCTCCTGCACATTGGTGACTTCCACCTGCGGACTGACGGAAAGGCCCCAGCCTTCATCCTCGAACCAGGAGTGGACCACGTGCAATGCCGCCCCGGTTTCCATGGCCAAGCGGGCCGGGCCGGCAGCCATGTTGGCTTCCTCGCCCATGAAGTCGACCGTGACGCCAGTGCGAGTGAGGTCGCGCTCGGCCACCAAGCAGACCACGCCACCTGCTTCCAAGACTTCCTTGAGCCGGCCAAACGGTGAGGTCTTCTCTCCTGTCAGGGCGATGACCTCAAAGCCTAGGGACTCGCGGAAGTCCACGAAGGCGTCGAAAAGCACCTCCGGCTTAAGCCTTTCTGCAACCGTTGTGAATTGGCCATAGTGGCCCACCAGAAACACCCCGGCCATGTCCCAGTTGCCAGTGTGCGGAAGCGCCAAGATGACGCCTTTGCCGCGGGCCATGGACTCGTCGAAGTTCTCTAAGCCCTGCAAACCGGAAAGCAGCTTGGCGTGCAGATCCGGGTCCTGATGGATCGACGGCAGGCAGAATGCCTCCCGCCAGTAGCGCATATAGGAACGCATGGAATTGCGCACCAACTCGCGCGTGACGTTTTCTGGGCCCACCACGCGCGCTAAGTTTCGGCGCAGTTGCTCCATGCCGCGGCCATCATCGCTGGCGCGGTCTGCGCCCCAGTCAAAAAGACGCTTGGCCCACTTCTCCGGCAACAAACGCACCAGCCGCCACCCGGCTAAGTAGCCGGCGGCAGACAGCTGCTCACGGTCTAATCCAGGAAGAAGGGCCATAGGCATTAATCCTTAAAGGTCTGGGGTGAAACGGGCCTTCGTGTCCTGGCGGGCAGCCTGGACCATGCGCTGAATGACGGTAAAGATGGAACCGAATACAAGGATCCACAGGGCGATCTCGATGGCGTCGGGAACGCCCAAGCCCTCCAAGCCAATACCGGCCAGGCCGATGATGAGGCGCTCTGGGCGCTCGATCAGGCCGCCAACCATCTTGAAGCCAGAAGCCTCGCCACGGGCCTTGATATAGGAAATGACCTGCGAAGAAACCAGCACGATGAGGCAGGCCACCACGTGGATGGGGCGAGCGTTATCGACGTAGACCAGCCAGTACAAGATGGCAGAAAACAGGGCGCCGTCGGTGATGCGATCACAGGAGGCATCGAGAGTCGCGCCGAACTTGGACCCGCCCGTGGTCATGCGGGCCATCGTGCCGTCGAGCATGTCAAAGGCTGCAAAGAGACCAGAGAGCACTGCTGCCGCGAACAGGTGATCGAGAGGAATGCAGACGACTGCGATAGCAATGGTGACAAGAGTGCCGACGATGGTGACCACGTTGGGGGTCAGCCCCATCTTCAGAAACAGCTTTGCCACGGGTTCCACGACGACTGCCGCTGGCTTTCGCCCGTGAACGCTAAGCATGCGAATCCTCCTCATCGATCTCCCGCCAGCCTTGGGCCAAAAGGGCGCGAGTCTCTTGTAATAACTGAGGCAACACTTTAGTGCCCTCCAAGACAGTCATAAAGTTGCTGTCACCGGCCCACCGGGGAACCACATGCAAATGTAAGTGATCTCCCACGGAACCGCCAGACGCCTTGCCCAAGTTGAAGCCCACGTTGATTGCTTCCGGCTTGGACACGCGCTTTAAAACACGTACCGCCTTTTGGGCAAAAGCCATAAGCTCGTGGGATTCCTCTAGAGTCAAGTTCTCCAGCTGGGATTCCTTGCGATAAGGCACCACCATTAGATGTCCCGAGTTATAGGGAAAAAGGTTCAGCAAAGCGTAGACATACTCGCCGCGGGCAATGATTAGCCCATCCTCATCGCTGCCCTTGGGAGCCTCAACGAAGGGGTCCTTCGAACGCTTCGAGATATACGCCATCCGGTAGGGAGCCCACAGCCGCTCAAGGCGGTCTGGTTCCCCTGCCCCGGAATCGACGAATTGCTCGTTAGCGTCGTGCACTGATCAACTCTTCGTTCGGCTGCTCGTTGATGCGCTCAGCAACCCATGCGGCGATGAGCTCGATAGCCTCATCCACCGGCACGCCGTTGACCTGCGAACCGTCCAAGAAGCGGAAAGAGACAGCATTTGCGTCGACGTCGCGCTCGCCGGCGAGCAGCATGAAAGGCACCTTGCCGGTGGTGTGATTGCGGATCTTCTTCTGCATGCGGTCGTCAGAGGTATCTACATCGGCACGGATGCCGCGCTTGCGCAGCTTCGCAGCGATCTCCTCCAAGTGCGGGGAAAACTCGTCTGCAACCGGGATGCCAACTACCTGGTGCGGAGCCAGCCATGCCGGGAATGCGCCGGCGTAGTGCTCCAGCAGCACGCCGAAGAAGCGCTCGATGGAGCCGAACAGCGCGCGGTGAATCATGATCGGGCGCTGCTTGGTACCGTCGGACGCGGTGTACTCGAGCTCGAAGCGCTCCGGCAGGTTGAAGTCCAGCTGCACGGTAGACATCTGCCAGGTACGGCCGATGGCATCGCGCGCCTGCACGGAGATCTTCGGCCCGTAGAAGGCAGCACCTGCAGGATCCGGAACCAGGTCCAGGCCGGACTTTTCAGCCACCGACTGCAGGATGGAAGTCGAACGCTCCCAGATCTCGTCAGTACCGACATACTTGTTCGGATCCTTGGTGGAAAGCTCGAGGTAGAAGTCATCCAGGCCGTAGTCCTTCAACAAGGAAATGATGAAGTCCAAAACCTTGGTCAGCTCTTCTTCCAGCTGCTCCGGGGCGCAGTAGATGTGGGAGTCATCCTGGGTAAAGCCGCGAGCGCGGGTCAGGCCGTGGATAACGCCGGACTTCTCGTAGCGGTAGACAGTACCGAACTCGAACAGGCGCAGCGGCAGCTCGCGGTAAGAACGGCCACGGGAAGCGAAGATGAGGTTGTGCATCGGGCAGTTCATCGGCTTCGCGTAGTAATCCTGCGGCTGCTTGGTGCAGTTACCGTCCTCGTCATACTCGCCGTCCAAAGCCATGGCCGGGAACATGCCGTCCGCGTAGAAGTCCAGGTGGCCAGACTTCTTGAACAAGTCACCCTTGGTCAGGTGCGGGGTGGAGACGAAGGAGTATCCATCCTCAATGTGACGGCGGCGGGAGTGCTCTTCCATCTCCATACGCACGATGGCGCCGTTCGGGTGGAAGACCGGGAAGCCGGAGCCAATCTCATCCGGGAAGGAGAAAAGGTCAAGCTCCTGGCCCAGACGGCGGTGGTCACGCTTTTCTGCCTCCGCAATCATGTGCTGGTAGGCCTCAAGCGCCTCCTTGGACTCGAAAGCGGTGCCGTAGATGCGCTGCAGACCAGCCTTGGACTGGTCACCGCGCCAATAAGCAGCCGAGGAACGGGTCAAGGTAAACGCCGGAATGTACTTGGTGGTTGGCAGGTGCGGACCACGGCAGAGATCGAACCACTCCACCTCGCCGGTGCGCGGGTTGATGTTGTCGTAGTGCGTCAGATCGCCTGCTCCAACCTCTGCTGCCTCATCGGAGTCTGGGTCAACGTTGCCCTTGTCCTGGATGAGCTCCAGCTTGAATGGCTCTTCAGTAAGTGCCGCCTCTGCTTCCTCGTTGGAGGAATACACGCGGCGTTCAAAGCGCTGACCAGTCTTGATGATCTTCTTCATGCGCTTTTCGATCTTCTTCAGATCCTCCGGCGTGAAAGGCTCGGCGGTCTGGAAGTCGAAGTAGAAGCCGTTTTCAATGGCCGGACCGATACCCAGCTTGGTACCCGGGAACTCAGCCTGAACTGCCTGTGCCATCACGTGTGCAGTGGAGTGACGGATGACAGCGCGGCCGTCCTCCTCGCTTGCTGCAACTGGGGTGAATTCGGCGTCGGCAGTCGGCGTATGCGAGAGATCGTAGAGAGCTCCATCGGCGCCGCGTACGACGACGACTGCCTCTGGGCCCTTGTTTGGAAGCTCGAGCTCCCGCATTGCTGCGCCTACGGCAGTGCCTGCTGGCACCTTAAAAGGCTCGTAGTTCACCGGTACAGCTGGAATCATTTCCGCCATTTAGACTTGCGCTCCTTATGCGCTCACGCTTCGATCGACATACCTGGCCGACCAAAGCTAATCGTAGAGTTACAGCGAAAGATTCTACCCCGCTTAACCCTCAAGAAGCGACTCGCCCCAGTAGGAGTTAGAGGTGGTACCGGCCGGTACAAAGTACATGGCTGAGCCGATGTGGGTAATCCACGTATTGAGCAAATCTTGCTCATCAAGGCGGGCTTGAATGGGCTCAAATTGCTTACTCGGATCCTTTTGATAACAGATGAAAATCTGCCCTGCATTAGACAGCTCACCTGGGTTTTCCGCGCTCGGTGGGAGGTTGTAGTTGAACGGCCGGCGCAGAATCTTCTGCTCCGGATGGTCCTTCGGCGGATGGGCGCGCGCCACGTGGGATGCCGGGTCAATTGCCTTCAATCCGAACTTATCGCGCGCGTTGAGGTCCACGGCATCGAATTCCTCGGTGCCGTGCATCGGCGCACCGGAGTCCAGCTTGCGGCCAGTGGAGTTTTCCCTGGAAGCGCGGTCAAGCTCTTCCCACGCGTCCAGATTCATGTGGATTCGGCGCACGACCATGGCGCTGCCGCCGGCGAATTTTCCTTTATCGATCCAGACCTGCTCCCGGAATTCCTCTGGAGTGTGCGGATTGACAGTGCCATCCTTTTGCCCGAAGAGATTGCGCGCGGTCTCCCCCTTCTTCGCGGCGCCGTTGGCATGACCAAAGCCCTGCTGTACCCACTTGGTGTCCACGTAGCTCGCACCCGCACGGGTCATGTGCCGCATCACGTGCGCCGCCGTTAGCGGATCATCGCTGCAAATCTGCAGCACCACATCGCTTTGGCCCCATTCCGGGCGCAACTTATCGCGCTTGTACGCGCGCACATCCCGGAGCCACTCCGGCTTGGCGACGCCCGTCCGGGCAAAGAAGCCTTCTCCCCAACCGCAGGTCACGGTAAGGCTAGCCGGGGTTTGCGCTAGCTCCGGCTCCAGGCTGCCCAAGGGGTTTTCTGCGGTGCACAGTCGGCGTGCGTCCTCAGTCCACAACCGCATCAGTGCCTTGGCGCCTCGCTTGGTGGTGGAATCTTTTAAGTCAAAGCCCACGAGCGCCACGTGTGCCTGCGGCGGGGTCTCGATTCCGGCCTGGTGCTCGCCATCGAATGCGACGATATTATCGCCCATGATCTCGGCTGCTTCATCCTGCGCTGGCTGCCCAGCAGCAGCTGCCGCACCAGACCCAGAGTCAGAATCGTCGCGAGAAGGTGAAGCGCAGCTGGCCACCGCCACCGCGCTGGCCGCGACGGCGCCGCCAACCAGCAGGCCGCGTCGGCTCAAAAACTCCGTGGTCTCACGCGCGGAGGAAGATGCAGATTTTAAGGACTCATCCATGTTCTTTTCCCTACTACTCATTCCAATGCTGGCGCGTGAGTAATCCACCCGCGCGTCGGCTTTAGCCTTTAGTGGTGCGAGTGCTCGCCGTGCTCCATCGAACCGTGGTCCATAGAGCCATGATCCATCGAACCGTGATCCATGCCCGACATGTCGCCGTGGTCCATAGAGCCATGATCCATGCCAGACATGTCGCCGTAGTTCTCATCGCCGGCGCCGATTTCGCGCACCGGCACCTCACCGGCCTCGACCTTGGAACCGTCCTCAAACAAGAGGGTGACCTTGACCGTCTCGCCCGCCATGACTGGTTCCTTCACACCCATCAGCATGAAGTGCTCGCCGCCTGGCTTGAGTTCTGCGGTGCCACCGGCCGGAATCTTCAGGCCGCCCTTCTTTTCCTGCATTACACCGTCAACAACCTCGTGCACCTGGTTCATCTCGGCGTCGATGGAGGAGCTAAAGCCAGTGACGGTGATGTCCTTGTCGGAATCGTTATGGATGGTGCCGAAGATGGCAGTCATCTCCGCATCCTCAGCCATGGCGCGAACCACGCCGTCCTCGATGGTGACATCGCCTGCCTGCTTATCGGAGGCGCTTGCGCTTGCCGGAGCCGCGCTGGTTGCAGCTTCCTTTTCGGCACCGGAATCCTGCTCGCTGTTGGAGCAGCCAGCCAGCCAGAGTGCGCTGACGGCAACGGCAGAAACAACGATATTACGCATCTTCATCATTAGATGTCTTTCTTGTCCAAGCTTTAAGGCGCGAAGGCACTCGTTTTATTTGTGCCTTGCCTGCGTCTTAAAAGGGGTGGTTTTTAAGAGTCCAGGTCATTTGCCCGGCGCATCTTTGCACCGGCCATGATGACCACGGCGACGATAGCCAGAACACCGACGATGCCCAGCGCCCACAGTGCGGCGGGCGGCAGGCCCTCGGAGTTGGTTTCATCTTGTTTAGCAGCAGCGTCATTCGCGTCATCGCCGTCTGCGGCATCGCCCGCTGCGCCGTCGGCAGAGCCGGCAACGCTAAACGGAACGGAACCACGGGTTGCATGCCCGTCCGAGGAGGTGATCTGGAAGCCCACCTGGTACTCGCCAGGTCCCGGCTTTACATCGTCCGGAACCTCGATGGTGAGCTCACGCTGTTTGATTTCGGGCTCGGCGTCGAAAAGCACCTCGCCCGTCTTAGTGTCGGTGACGGCGAAGGTGTTGAAGTCGTCCCTAGGTACTGCGGAAAACTCCAGAGTGATCTCCTCCGGAAACTCCTGCAGCGGAGAATCACTGACCACATTGCCGCCGATCACAGAGTCGTGTGCCAAGGCTGCAGGCGCGGACATGGCGAGCATGGACGCGGCAGCACCGAGCGCAAACAGACTGGTGGAGCGACGAAAGTGCATAGTTTTCTCCTCGAATTGCATGGCTTGCGAATGGGTAAATACATGCTATAACCGCACCCGAAACAATGGCCAATAACCTAAGCCTTGCTTAAAGCAAATCAGGATACCAACAAACTGAACGAGCAGCGGTTGCCTTAGTAGTCGCTGCCCCATTCGACTTAGTTCCCAGTGTCATAGGAAATGTGTTAATGCACACTATTTTCGGTAAATGGTTAACGCCTCCAGGTGGAAATTGACGCACCCGCCAATCGACGCCACGCCCGGTGGGTATGGCTGCCTGTACGAGATAGGACCTTCTAGATCAATTCAACGCAATCATCATTAATCAGCAGCGCCTGCCCATCACGCAAAAGCACCAGGTTCCAGTCTTTTCCGTACTTTTTAACCGTTTCACTAATAACCGAAATTGTGTATGGGCCAGTAGTTCCCTGTGCGTGAGGAACTACAACATAGGGAGTAAGTGATAGAGCCGTACGATCATGCAATTCGGGAACAGCACCTGGATCATCCATAACGGAAATCGGTTCGACCGATGGCCCGGCAAGGACCGCACCCGCCGAGCTGCCAGCATATGGCAAACCGCCGCGAACCGCTTCAGAAAGCAGTTCGAAGGCACCAGACTTCTTTAACTCATACAGTACGCGGTAAGCATTACCGCTTGCGACGTAGACACAATCCGCCTTCTTTACTTGAGTCTCAAACTCTTCAAGCGTGGTATTCGCAACGGTCAGTGAAACAAAGTCGGATGCAATAGAAGCCACTTCTTCCCGCTCCTTCTGTGCAAACGGCACTTCTTCCATCCCCACAGCAGCGTCATCGATGTACAAGATTTTGCCGTGTAAGAATTCGCGCAGCTGCGGATGAAGGTAGGACGCAAGAAACAGTTTCATGGTGCCAGTATGCATGAGCACTCCAAGCGGCGCAGCAATAAGCTCTGCAGGAGCTGCATTCTTCGCCACTGGAATACAGCTCATCCGCATCAAGGTAATGCCAAAGGGGCTAAAGAGTCATAAGTGCTCTTGAAACTTTCAAAGTGCACGACGAAAACGCTCCTGTCAGGAATCCCGAACAGGAGCGTTCTTATTTGAGCGGATGACGAGACTCGAACTCGCGACCCTCA